>JAKACN010000012.1 GCA_021821365.1 Pseudomonadota bacterium
TTGGATGCCTCCTTTTCAAGGTGGTTGGTGACAACTCCACTTTGGCACTCAGATGCCGTTTCTGAAAGGAGGCGTCCATTCCATTACGGAAAGAAAACCCTCAAGGATTTTTCCGTGTTTTCTGTGTTTTCCGTGGACAATGCCTTCGGTGGACTATCCTTACGGCTTGATGGCGCGGATGCACTATCGGTCGCGCCAATGGCAACCAACATTTCTGCTTCAACCGACCATGAAATAGGTCCACGAAAAACACATAAGACACATAAGCTTCCCTATGGGTTTCCTTTTGTGTTTTTTGTGGACAAAGTTTTTGGGTGGACTACCCCTCTGTCCTGATCGCCCAGATAGCAGGCAGGTTGCGCCAGTAGCCGTAGGCGTCCATGCCGTAGCCGACCACGAATTTGTTCGGCAGCGTCAGGCCGACGTAATCTGCCTGTGCCGGTTTCGTCTTGCCGATGTCCTTGTCGGCGAATACCGCGAGCACCACTTCCGCGGCACCCATCTCGAACAGGCGTTCCTTCACATGCGCGAGGGTTTCGCCTTCGTCGAGGATGTCGTCCAGCACGATCACCGTGCGGCCTTCGACGTTCGAGCGCGGGATGACCTTCCATTCGATCTTGCCGCCCTGGTCCTTGCTGCCGTAACGCGTGACATGCATGTAGTCGAACTCCAGTGGGAACTTCAGCCGGGTCAGCAGCTGGCCGCAGAACACCACCGCGCCGCCCATTACGCCGAGCACCAGCGGGAAGGGCGCGCCTTCCGCGTGATCGAAGCGGTCATTGAGTTGCTGCGCGACTTTGTCGACCGCGCGCTGCACGGCGGCTTCATCGAAAATCAGTTCGGCGTCGGCGAGCAGGGCGCGCGCCTTGTCGCGGTGGAATTCGCTGTCAATCGGATAGGACATGATGCCGGACCTCCAGGCAATGGTTGGATCGAAGGCTGCCATCCTACCGCAGTATTGCCCGCAGCAACAGTCGCACGCCGCATCACATCAGCATCACATCAGCACATGCTGCGCATGGATGCGGTACCAATTCTCGAAATCGGCAGTCGGCAACGGATGACAGACATGGAAGCCCTGGATCGCGCCGCAGCGGCGCGCATGCAGCGATTGCAGGGTCGCTTCCGATTCGATCCCCTCGGCGATCACTTGCAGCCCCAGCTCTCTGCCCAAGTTGATGATGGCCGCCGCGATGGCCCGGTCGCCGCGGTCCGTGTCGAGGTTGCGGACCACGTCCCTGTCAATCTTGATCGCGTCGACCGGCAGTTGTTTCAGGTATGACAAGTTCGAGTAGCCCTTGCCGAAATCGTCCAGCAGAATGTGCGTGCCGAACTGCCTGAGCGCACGCAGCGTGTCGAGCACGGCTGCGAAATTCTGCAGCACGATGTTCTCGGCGATTTCCAGCTGCAGCCAGCCCGGATCGATGCCGCATTCCGTCACGATGCGGCTCACCATGCAGCGGAATCCAGGCTGCCGGAACTGCACCGGCGACACGTTGACCGAGATCGTGATGTCACCCAGGCCGTTGCTGTGCCAGTCGCGTTGCTGGCGACACGCTTCGCCCAGTGCCCATTCGCCGAGCTGGTTGATGAGACCGGTGCATTCCGCCACCGCGATGAACTGTTCCGGCGCCACGCCGGAATCCGGCCAGCGCAGCAAGGCTTCCGCGCCGATCACCCGGTCCGCATCGATGTCGACGATAGGCTGGTAGTACAGCTTGAACTGGTGCTGTCGCAGGCCGCATCGCATGCGCCGTTCCAGGTTGTGCGCGTTGGCGGCGCGTACGTTCAGCTCGTTGGTGAAGAACTGGAAGTTTTCGCGCCCGCACTCCTTGGCGTGGTACATCGCTGCGTCCGCATGCTTGAGCAGCGTATCGATGTCTTCGCCGTCGCCCGGGAACAGGCTGATGCCGATGCTCGACGAAAGATGCAGCTCCAGCGCCTTGTATGCATAAGGCCTGACGATGGACGCGATGCATTGCGACGCCACCCGTGCGGCGCCGTGCGCGCCGTCGACGTCGGCCAGCACGATCATGAACTCGTCGCCGCCGATACGCCCCGCCACGTCTTCCGCCCGTATGCAGCCGGTCAGGCGCCTGGCGACTTCCTGCAGCACCGCGTCGCCGGCTTCGTGGCCGTAGGTATCATTGATCGGCTTGAACCGGTCCAGATCGACGAACAGCACGGCGCTGCGCAGGCCGTCGCGGCGCGCCGATGCCAGCACCCGCTCGCCGAGCGCGTACGCCAGCGCGCGGCTGGGCAGGCCGGTCAGCGCATCATGCTGCGCCAGCAGCAGCATCTTTTCCTCGGCTTCCTTGCGCCGCGTGATATCGAGGCAGGATCCGGCCACGCGCAATGGCGCGCCGGCGCTGTCGCGCTCGACCACCTGCGCGCGCACGAACATCCATTTCCATTCGCCATCGCTTCCGCGCAGGCGGATTTCCTTGTCCATCGGCCCCGGCGGCGCGTGGCCGACGTCGGCCAGGCATTGCATGATGTCCGCCCGGTCGTCCGGATGGAGAAGGGAAATCCAGAATTCCAGCTCGGGACGCACGTCTTCCGGCTTGAGGCCGAGCGCCTGCGGCAAGCGTGCGAAACAATGCATGGCGCGGCTATGGCAATCGAGATGCCACAGGTGAACGTCTGCCCCATCGAGAGCAAGGTCGAGGTCCTGCTTGCGCCTTTGCAGCGCTTCCTCGGCGCGCTTGCGTTCGCTGATGTCGCGGACGACGCCGGTGAACTTGCGCAGGCCGCCGACCGTCATCTCCGTGACCGCCAGCTCGACCGGGAAGGATGTGCCGTCCTTCCGTTGCGCAACGAGTTCGCGGCTCGCGCCGAGCACATGACGTTCGCCCGTGCGCAGGTAGTGCGCCAGGTATTCGTCATGGTGCTCGCGATACGGTGAAGGCATCAGCACGCTGATGTTGTGCCCGACCAGTTCCTCCGCAGCGAAGCCGAATGTCTTTTCCGCTGCCGGATTCACGAGTTCAACGATGCCTCGCTCATCGATCACGATGACGGCGTCCTGCATCGCGGAGAGCATGGCACGCAGCATCTCATGACCCGAATCGGTCCTGCTCTCCAGAATGTCCTGCATCATGTGCATCAGTCGGAGGCGGCGCGGCGAATGTGTCCGGTGCAATCATCCGACGGGAATGCCGTTGCTGCGCGCCGCGCCGGACGCCAGACGTTCCCGCATGAAAACAAGGATGCAATCCCAGGGAAATTGGACTCCTCCGCGGCGGCATGATTCCCGTGTTCACGCAATTCTGGTGCGCCGACGCGCCGTATCGCAAGTGCGCGCAGGAATCATCGCGTGCGCGGGGAATTTTCGATCGGATGCGGGCTCGAAAGGGAATTGCTTGTCAGACCCCAGGGAAAGCAATGAAAACCGCATTGAAGCAGCACCAGGTCAAGACCGGGCGGCCGGCGAAGAAAGGGCTGACGCCGCGCCTGCCGCACGAACGCGACGAGTCCGACGACAGCCAGGCCGACATCCCGGTGCGCGATGACATGAAGCAAGCGTACGAGGACTTGAAGAGCGGACAGGTCGATACGGACCTGCGCAACACGGGCGGCGTGGACGAAGTCGTGAACAAGCGCCCGGGCAAGTCACCGGACAAGGTCATCAAGAAATCGTTCTAGCGGTTTATCTGGATGAACCCACATGGCGTGTCTTGACGGCGCGCAGCAGTTGCTGGGGAAAGTATGGATGTCCACGAAAAACACAAAAAACACGAAAAGAAACTCAAGGAATTCTTTCGTGTTTTTTGTGTTTTTCGTGGACAAGGTTTTTTTGTGGACTTAGCGATTCCTCGCGAGCGTACGCTCACTCGTACTTGCGCGCGTCCTCGATCACCTTGCCGTCGTTCGGCAGGCTGCCGCGTGCCACCAGCTTGACCTCGCCGCGCAGCTTGGTCACTTCGCGGATCGTGTCGACGATGGTGCTTTCCGTGACGGCGTCGCGGTCGTCCACTTCGCAGTGCAGCGTCATCATGTCGTTCGCCATTTCGCCGGTCACGACGAGGCGTGCCTTGCGAATTTGCGGATGCCTGCGCGCGACTTCCGCCACCTGCGACGGATGCACGAACATCGCGCGCACCTTGGTGGTCTGGTCGGCGCGCCCCATCCAGCCCTTGATGCGCGTGTTGGTGCGGCCGCAGCGCGAGATGCCGGACATGACCGCCGACATGTCGCCGGTGCCGAAACGGATCAAGGGATAGTCGGGGTTGAACGAGGTGATCACCACTTCGCCCACTTCGCCTTCCGGCAGCGGGTCGCCGGTGCCGGGGCGCACGATCTCGAGGATCAGGTCTTCGTCGAGGATCATGCCGGGATTCACTTCGCCGCCGGTCTGCGTTTCGTAAGCGATGTTGCCGATGTCGGCCGAGCCGTACATTTGCAGAACGTGCGGCACGCCATTGTCCTGCAGCCACTTGCGCAGCGACGGCGGCAGGGCCTCCGCGCCGACCAGTGCGCGCTGCACGCTGCCGATGTCGGCCTGCATCTCGCGCGCTTTCTCGATGATGATCTTGAGGAAGGACGGCGTGCCGACATAGGCATCCGGCTTCAGCTCGGCCATCGCCTGCACCTGCATTTCGGTCTGGCCGGTGCCGGCCGGGATCACGGCGCAGCCGAGTCGGGCCGCGCCGCCTTCGACCATGAAGGCGGCTGGCGTGAAGTGATAGGAGAAGCAATTCTGCACTACATGGCCGGCGCGCAGGCCGAGTGCCGCCATCGGGCGCGCGAAACGCCACCAGTCCTGGCCCCGACCCTCCGGATCGAAGATCGGGCCGGGCGACATGAACAGGTGCCGCAACTCCCGCGCCGGCGTGGAGGTCAGACCGCCGAACGGCATCGCCTTTGCCTGCAGGTCCTTCAGGTCCGACTTGCGCGTCACCGGCAGATGCGCCAGCGCGGCGCGCGACGTGATGTCCGCCGCCTTGACGCCGTGCAGGATGCCCGCCCAGCCCGGCGCGGCTTGTGCGCGCGCGACGAGTTGCGGGAGCCGGGCCATCAGGTCGCGTTCGCGTTGTTCCGGATCGCGGGTTTCCAGGGAGTCGAGGATGTCAGTCATGGCGGACCTGTCGATGTGTGAAGTGCGATTTCCTTTTTGCAGACGCACTGGGGGCCGGGGCGCGGCGGGCGCCAGTGCGTGTGCGGCTTTTGGGGGGAAGGTGCGCGGTGCGCACCCTACGATGCGGACCGGCGCTTCAGGCCAGCCATCGCTTGCGTCGTCGGTAGAATTTCATGTCGCGGAAACTCTTGCGTTCCGCACCGGACACGCCGAGGTAGAACTCCTTGACGTCTTCATTGGCCGCCAGGTCCTTCGCGTCGCCTTCCATCACCACGCGGCCGTTCTCCAGGATGTAGCCGAAGTCCGCATAGCGCAGTGCCACCATCGTGTTCTGCTCGGCCACCAGGAAGGACACGCCTTCCTTGCTGTTGAGGTCTTTTACGATCTCGAAGATTTCCTCGACGATCTGCGGCGCCAGGCCCATCGAGGGCTCGTCGAGCAGGATCATCGACGGCTTGGCCATCAGCGAGCGGCCGATGGCGCACATCTGCTGTTCGCCGCCCGAGGTATAACCGGCCTGCGACATGCGGCGCTGCTTGAGACGCGGGAAATAGTGGTACACCATTTCCAGCGAATCCTTCAGTTCGGCGCGCGAGATCCTGCGGGTGTAGGCGCCGGTCAGCAGATTCTCCTCGATGGTCAGGTGGCCGAAGCAGTGGCGGCCTTCCATCACTTGCGACAGCCCGCGCTTGACGAGTTCGTTCGGCGTCAACTGGTCGACCCGCTCGCCCTTGAATTCGACGCTGCCTTTCGTCACGTCGCCGCGCTCGCCGCGCAGCAGCGTCGAGATCGATTTCATCGTGGTCGACTTGCCCGCGCCGTTGGCGCCGAGCAGGGCGACGATCTTGCCCTGCGGGACCTGCAGCGACACGCCTTTCAACACCAGGATCACGTGGTCGTAGATGACTTCGATGTTGTTGACGGACAGGTAAGGCTGGCCATTGGCTGCTGCTGCAACCGGCACGACGGTTTGCGTTGTCATCATGTTTTTTCTTGAAACGGATTTCACGAGCCGATGTGTGAACCAGGCGCTGCACGGCGCCTTCCCCCGTCAAGGGGGAAGGGGCGCCGTTACAGTCGCATCAGTCCGCGCATGCCGGCGTGATCTTCTTCTCGGCGGCGTACTTGCCGGACGATTCCTCGACCAGCTTGCGGGTCAGCGCCTTGTCGCCCGTGACCCAGGTCGAGGTGACCGGCACCCACTTCTTGCCGTTCCATTGCTGCACCTTGACCGCGCCCGAGCCTTCATGGTCGTCGCAGGTGGTCTTGACCGGCGGGAACATGCCGAGCGCGCCAAGCTGCTTCTGGCGGGCCTCGTCGATGTTCAGGTTTTCAAAGCCCCAGCGGATCTGCTGCGCCGTCATCTGCTTGCCCTTGCCGAACTTCTCCTGCGCCTTGCGCATCGCTTCGACCCACAGGATGGCTGCCGTCACGCCGCGCATGTGGTACACGGAACCGACGCGGGTCTTGTCGTCGAGGTTGCCCTTGCCGGCGTCATAGACCTTCTTGCGGATATCGTCCAGCACCGGGTAGTTGCCCGGGGTGTTGAAGGTCATCGAGGTGTAGTTCTTCGCGGCTTCGCCGGCCGGGATCACGTCCTCTTCCGAGCCCGCCCACCACACGCCGAGCATCTTCTCGCGCGGGAAGCCGTTGCGCTGCGCGGTCTTGATCGCCACCGCGTTCATCACACCCCAGCCCCACAGGATCACGTAGTCGGGCTTGGCCTGGCGGATCTGCAGCCACTGCGACTGCTGCTCGTTGCCTGGATGCGCGACCGGGATCTTGATCAGTTCGAAGCCATACTTCTTCGCCATTTCATCGAAGACCGGGAAGGGCTCCTTGCCGAAGGCGGAGTCGTGGTACAGGTCGACGATCTTCTTGCCCTTGAGCTTTTCGACGCCGCCGTTCAGGCTGCCGAGATAGGCGATCATCGCCGCCGCCTGGTCCCAATAGCTCGTGATGAGCGGGAAGACATACGGGAAGACCTTGCCGTTGGCCGCGTCGGAGCGTCCGTAGCCGAGGGTCGTCAGCGGAATCTTGTCGGTGGCGACGCGGTCCAGGATGCCGTAGGCGATGCCGGTCGAGAGCGGTTCCACCAGCGAGGCGCCGCCATTCTTGGACTTCAGGCGCTCATAGCACTCGACGCCGCGCGAGGGGTTGTATTCGGTTTCGCATTCTTCCCAGCTGAGCTTCACGCCGTTGATGCCGCCGGTCGCGTTCACCAGGTTGAAGTAGTCGATCGCACCGCCGTAGAAGCCGGAGCCGCCGGCAGCATAGGGGCCGACGCGATAGGAAAGCAGCGGAACGAATTGTTCCTGTGCTGCCGCGACGCTCAGGGAACCGGCCAGCGCGGCGCCCAGCAGTACTGATTTGATCAATTTCATGGTGCTCCTCCTCCTTGTAAAGACTGCAATGACGACTGTTGAATCAACTTGTTATTCAATGCGGGAACGGCCACAAACGCAGCTTTTCCTTGCCGATCTGCCACAAGCGCGCCAGACCGTGCGGCTCGACGATCAGGAAGAAAATGATCAGCGCGCCGAATACCATCAGTTCGAGATTGGATGCGACCGAGGTCGGTAGCTCCATGGCGTGCGCGAGAATGTTGAGCAGGATGGGCAGCAGCACAATGAAGGCCGAACCGAAGAAGGCGCCGATGATGGAGCCGACGCCGCCGATGATGATCATGAACAGGATGCGGAACGACAGGTCCAGGCTGTAGGCTTCCGGCTCCACCGTGCCGAGATAGGCGAACGCATACAGCGCGCCGGCCACGCCGCAGTAGAAGGAACTGACGGCGAACGCCAGCAGCTTGGTGCGCATCAGGCGGAAACCGATCACCTCGGCAGCCACGTCCATGTCGCGCACCGCCATCCAGGAGCGGCCGACATTGGTGCGCACCATGTTCTTCACCATCACCGCCATCACGCACACGATGGACAGCGTCAGCAGGTACTTGCTGGCCGGGCTTTCGAAGTGGTAGCCGAAGATGACGATCGGCTGCGCGGTGATCACGCCCGAGGAGCTGTTGTTGGTGAACCAGGAAATCTTGGTCAGGCACCACACCACGAAGAACTGCGTCGCCAGCGTCGCGGCCGCGAGATAGAAGCCGCGGATGCGCAGCGACGGCAGGCCGAATGCGACGCCGACCAGCGCCGCGCACAACCCGCCGAGAATGAAGGCGAGCAACACCGGAATACCGGGAATGCGCAGGATGAAGTTGTACGAGGCGAAGGCACCAACCGCCATGAAGGCCGCAGTGCCGAGCGACAACTGGCCCGCATAGCCGGTCAGGATGTTCAGGCCCAGTGCCGCCAGCGAGAAGATCAGGAACGGGATCAGGATCGCCGAGAACACATAGGGCGATGCCAGGAAAGGAACAGCCAGGAAGGCCACCGCCAGCAGCAGGGCGATGCCGATGCGGTCCTGCCGGATCGGGAAAATCTGGCTGTCCGCCTGATAGGTGACTTTGAATTGTCCAGCTTCGCGGTAGAACATGTTGTATTCCTGATTCGGTAAATGCCGTTGATTCATTAACCTGGCGATTCCCTCCCCCTTGCAGGGGGGGGCCAGGGCGGGGGTAGCGAGGTCGAGCAATCGTCTACGACGGCGCGAAGGCATCACCCCCATCCCAACCTTCCCCCTGAGAGGGGGAAGGGGCCTGCATATAAAAACCTTTTCTCTAAATCCGTCGAATGATCTTCTCGCCGAACAGCCCTTCCGGCCGCACCAGCAGGAACAGCAGCGCCAGCACATACGGGAACCATCCCTCGATGCCGCCGCCCACCATCGGCCCGATATACACCTCGGCCAGTTTCTCCGAAGCGCCGATGATCAGTCCGCCGAGGATCGCGCCCGGCACCGAGGTGAAGCCGCCGAGGATCAGCACCGGCAAGGCTTTCAGCGCAACGAAAGTCAGCGCGAACTGCACGCCGTTACGCGCGCCCCACAGCAGGCCTGCCACCAGCGCGACGAAACCGGCGACCGCCCACACGATGCCCCAGATCTGCTGCAGCGGAATGCCCACCGCCAATGCGGCCTGATGATCGTCCGCCACGGCGCGCAGCGCGCGGCCGATCTTGGTTTTGGAGAAGAACAGCGCGAGGCCGGTCACGAGCGCGGCGCAGATGCCGGCGGCGATCACATCGAACTGCGATACCGAAATGTTGAAATGGTCGAGCAGGTACTGGATCGGCACGTCTTCGATGCCGATCTGCAGTTCGCGTACCTGCGATCCCCACAGCAGTTGCGCGAGGCCCTCGACGAAGAAGGTCAGGCCGATGGTCGCCATGAACAGCGTGATCTCGTGCTGGTTGACCAGCGGACGGAGCACGATGCGCTCGGTGGCCAATCCGAGTATGACCATCGCGACCATCGTCAGCGGGATCGCGATCCAGAGCGACACGCCGAGCCCATCCGCGATGCCGACGCAGGTCAGCGCGGCGAAGAACACCATCGCGCCCTGCGCGAAGTTGAACACGCCGGAAGCCTTGTAGATCAGCACGAAGCCGAGTGCGACCAGTGCATACATCACGCCGGCCAGCAGACCGCCGATCAGAACTTCGAAGAAGAAACTTACATCCATGGTTTGTCCCTGTTTGACGTCCTTGGCTCCCGCCCCCTTGCAGGGGGAGGGGCGGGGTGGGGGTAAAGTGGTTGCTTCAGGCCTGCAAGCGGCTCAACCACGCTATCGCCCATCCCAAACCCAATCGTTCCACCTCGCCGCCATCGAACGGTTCGGTTCTATACGGTACGCTTACAACCTTCCCACCTCGCCGCTTGCAAGCGGCTCGGATTCGCGCGGCGCAAAGCATGCTTTGCGCAACCCCGCGCTCATCCCGTTCTTTAGTGCGCTACTCCCAAATAAGCATTGATCACATCCTGGTTGCCGCGCACTTCGTCCGGCGTGCCGTCGCCGATCTTCTTGCCGTAGTCGAGCACCACCACGCGATCGGATATGTCCATCACCACGCCCATGTCATGCTCGATCAGCACGATGGTGGTCCCGAACTGGTCGTTCACGTCGAGGATGAAGCGGCACATGTCCTGCTTCTCTTCCACGTTCATGCCGGCCA
The DNA here is from genome assembly GCA_021821365.1 of Pseudomonadota bacterium. GTDB lineage: Bacteria > Pseudomonadota > Gammaproteobacteria > Burkholderiales > Burkholderiaceae_D > Noviherbaspirillum. The sequence goes on from JAKACN010000012.1 coordinate 10,153, forward strand.
TCGGTTCGTCGAGCAGCAGGATCTCCGGTTCCGCCGCCAGCGCGCGCCCGAGTTCGACGCGCTTCTGCAATCCGTACGGAAGGCGGCTGACGGGTGTCTTGCGGATGTGCTGGATCTCGAGGAAGTCAATGATCTCTTCCACCTTCTTGCGATGCGCGATCTCTTCCTTCTGCGCCGGGCCCCAGTAGAGCGCCTGCAGCAGGAAGTTGGTCTGCATCTTCAGGTTGCGGCCGGTCATGATGTTGTCGAGCACCGACATGCCCTTGAACAGCGCGATGTTCTGGAAGGTGCGCGCAATGCCGCTCTTCGCCGCCTTGTAGGTGTTCATGTCCTTGCGGTGCTTGCCGCGATACACGATCTCACCCTGCTGCGGGTGGTACACGCCGTTGATCACGTTGAGCATCGAGCTCTTGCCGGCGCCGTTCGGGCCGATGATGGCGCGGATCTCGTGTTCGCGCACATCGAAGGAAATGTCGGTCAACGCCTTCACGCCGCCGAAGGAGAGCGAGATGTTCTGCAGGTCCAGGATGACGTCGCCGATTTGTCGGTTTGCACTCATGTTCTCAGGCGGCCTTCTTCAGTTCACCAAATGTCTTCACATCTACGATGCGCAGGTCGGCGGCAACCATGCCCTGACGGCCGTCCTCGAACTTCACCTGCGTTTCGATGTACTGCGAGGTCTTGCCGGCGTACAGCGCATCGATCAGCACCTTGTACTTCTCGGCGATGAAGCGGCGGCGCACCTTGCGGGTGCGGGTCAGCTCGTCGTCGTCCGGATCGAGTTCCTTGTGCAGCACGAGGAAGCGATGAATCTGCGTGCCGGACATCATGGACTCGGTCGACAGGTCGGCGTTGACCTTCTCGACGCATTCGGCGATCAGCTCGTAGGTCTCGCGCTTGCCGGCCAGGTCGGTATAACCGGAGTAAGGGATGCCGCGCCGCTCGGCCCAATTGCCGACCGCTTCCATGTCGATATTGATGAAGGCGCACACCATGTCGCGCTGGTTGCCGAAGGCGACCGCTTCCTTGATGAAGGGGAAGAACTTCAGCTTGTTCTCGATGTAGTTCGGCGCAAACATTTCGCCGCTGTTCATCTTGCCGACGTCGGCCGCGCGGTCGATGATTTTCAGGTGGCCTTCCTCATCGAAGATGCCGGCATCCCCGGTGTGGAAGTAACCGTCGCTGTCGATGACCTCGGCGGTTGCGTCCGGACGCTTGTAGTATTCCTTGAGCATCGCGGCGGACTTCACCAGCACTTCGCCGTTGTCGGCCAGCTTCACTTCCACGCCGGGCGCGGGCAGGCCGACGCTGTCGAACTTGATGTGGCCGTCGGGTTGCAGGCACACATAGGCGCAGGTTTCGGTCGAGCCGTACAACTGTTTCAGGTTGACGCCGATGGAACGGTAGAAGCGGAACAGGTCGGGGCCGATCGCCGCGCCCGCGGTGTAGGCCACGCGCACGCGCGACAGGCCGAGCACGTTCTTCAGCGGCCCATAGACGAAGACGCTGCCGAGCGCATAACGCATGCGGTCGACGAATCCGACCGGCTTGCCGTCGAGGATGTCGGAGCCGACGCGGCGCGCGACGTCCATGTAGTGATGGAACATCTTGCGCTTGATCGCGCTCGCGTCTTCCATGCGGATCATCACCGTGGTCAGCATGTTCTCGAATACGCGCGGCGGCGCGAAGTAATAGGTCGGGCCGATCTCGCGCATGTCGGTCATCACGGTGTCGCCCGATTCCGGGCAGTTCACCGTGAAGCCGGCGAGCAGTGCCTGCGCAAAGGAGAACAGGTGATCACCCACCCAGGCCATCGGCAGGTAGGACAGGATGTCGTCGTTTGCGGTGAGCCTGTCGAAACCCACGCCGCCTTCCGCCGCGGCGATGAAGGAGTCATGCGTCTGGCACACGCCCTTGGGCTTGCCGGTGGTGCCGGAGGTGTACAGCATCACGGCGGTATCGTCGCTGCGGCCCGCGTTGAGTTCGGACAGGAAGAAATCCGGGTGCGACTTGTCGAAATCGCGGCCGAGCTCCTGTACCTTGTCGAAGGCGGCCAGCTCCTTCTGGTGGTAGTGGCGCATGCCGCGCGGGTCGTCGTAGATGATATGGGAGATGCGATCGAGGCCCTGCTTGATCTCGAACAGCTTGTCGACCTGTTCCTGGTCCTCGACCACGGCGAAGTCGATTTCCGCGTCGTTCAGCACATAAGCCATATCGGCCGCTGGCGCATCCTGGTAGAGCGGCACCGCGACGCCGCCGAGGCATTGCGCGGCCGCCATCGACCAGTACAGGCGCGGACGGTTGTCGCCGATGATCGCGAGGCTCATGCCGCGCCGGAATCCCATCGCCGCGAGGCCGCAGGCGAGGGCGCGCACTTCATCCGCCACCTGGGCCCAGTTCCAGGTCTGCCAGATGCCAAGATCCTTTTCACGGAAGGCCGGCTTGTCCGGCCTGATTTGCGCGTGCTGCAGAAGCATGCGGGGGAACGTGCGTTCGCCCGACTTGATTGTGTCTGCCATCATCCCACTCTCTTTTAACAGGTCTAACCGTCGTGAGGGACCGGAGCGCCTGCGTGGGCGAAGCCATGCTTGCCGCGGGTATATCCGTGGCAATCATCTCAGCTTACAATGTCTCCGTTATTCTTGTAGTCAGGATACTAGACAGTTCAATTTTTGTGCGCTGTCATTTGACTGACAATCAACCGTTATTTTGAAATTATCGTTGGTGCGCCGCACAATGAATCCAGAGAAAGTTTCCCTCAAGGACCTGCTGCATCAAACCATCTGGGCGAAAGACCTGACACCGGCGCAACTGGAACGCGTGGAAGCCGACACCGTCGAGCTGTTCGTCCCGAAGGGAGGCTTCATCTGCCGCAAGGGCGAAATGGTCGATGCATGGTTCGGCATCATCGACGGCCTCGCCAAGATCAACACGCTGTCGCCCGAAGGGAAGTCGGTCACCTTCACCGGCATTGCCACCGGCAGCTGGTTCGGCGAGGGCACGCTGCTCAAGCAGGAGATGCGCAAGTACGACGTGGTTGCGCTGCGCGACAGCCGCATCGCCCGCATGCCGGCCAAGACCTTCATGTGGCTGCTCGATAACAGCCTGCCGTTCACGCACTTCCTGCTGCGCCAGCTGAACGAGCGCCTCGGACAGTTCATCGGCATGGTCGAATTCGACCGCCTGCTGGACGTCGACACGCGCGTCGCGCGCTGCCTCGCCGCGCTCTTCAACAATCACCTCTATCCCGGCACCGACATGTTCCTGCAGGTCTCGCAGGAAGAGATCGGCTATCTGTCCGGCGCCTCGCGCCAGCGCGCCAACCAGGCGCTGCAGGTGCTGGAGAAGGAAGGGCTGCTGAAGGTCGATTACGGCGGCATCCGCATCCTCGATCTGGAAGGCCTGCGGCGCTTCCAGGCATCCTGATTCACTCACGATCGAACAGCGAACCTCCTGATGGAAAAGCTTACTGCGGACCTGCCCACCCTCGACACGCTGGCGGCATTCTGGTCCGGGCCGGTGCTGGCCACCAACCTGATTGTTTTCCTGAGCCTGTTCGGCGCCTTGCTGCTCGGCCTGCTGGTCGGCTACGAGCGCTCCTACCGCGGGCGCGCGGCCGGCATGCGCACCTATGGCCTGGTGTGCATGGCATCGGCGGCGCTGACCGTGATCGCCGGCTATCCCGGCGACTGGTACGGCGGGCAGGTGATGGTCGGTCTCGGCGCGGACCCGACGCGTATCATCCAGGGCATCGTCACCGGCGTCGGCTTCCTCGGCGCGGGCGTCATCATGAAGGAAGGCTTCAACATCAGCGGCCTGACCACGGCGGCCTCCATCTGGGCGGCCTCGGTGATCGGCGTGCTGGTGGGTGTCGGCTTTTATCTGTCGGCGATGCTGCTGGCGATGCTGTCGGCCATCTGCATGATCTGGGTGCCAAAGGTGGCGAACTGGCTGCCCTCACGCGCCGCCATCGCCATCGAGATGCGCTTCCACGAAGGTTTCGCGCCGACTGAAGAGCAGCTGCGCGAAGCTGCGGTGAAGCGCGGCTACGAGATCGCCGGCGGTTCGATCTCGATCGCGGTGAAGGAGGGCAAGACCGAATGGCATTTCGTCGCCGTCGCCTTCGACAAGAACAGCGGCGCGCCCATCAGCGATCTTGCCCGCGAGATGTCGCAGTTCGAAGGCCTTGACGCCTTTCATCTCTCGCATGCGCGCAACTGATCTGCTGCATCGGCTAAAAGCAGGGGGCCACGGAAACACTCGGCGTGCCCCACAGAAAACACGGAAGAAAACATGGTCTCGGATTCGCTGCTTGAACCCGGGAGAGGCGCGGCAATAATGGGTTTTATTTTTGTGCCTTTTGTGTGTTTCGTGGACAGTTCAAGGCAGTAGCATGCGCACCTTGATGCGCCAAGTCCACGAAAGGCAGGGTCCACAAAAGACACAAAAAACACGAAAAGATCTTTGTGTCTAAAGCGCTCCTTGAAATTCAGGCGAGCGGGCAAAAACAAAGGTTTCTTTTTGTGCTTTTTGTGTCTTTTGTGGACAAAAGAATTTTCCCTGGATAAACCCTCATCAGCCGCTAATGCCGATACCCGCCTGTTCGCTGCGTGACTTGCGTGCACTCTCGGTCATGCGTTGCGACAGGGTGTCGATCATTTTCTGGTTGAACGCGGGGATGTCGCCCGGCTTGCGGCTGGTGACGAGATTGCCGTCCACCACGACTTCCTGATCGAGCCATTTTCCGCCGGCATTGCGGATGTCGTCCTGCAAGGTCGGCCAGCTGGTCATGGTGCGATCCTTGACCAGTCCCGCCGAAACCAGCAGCCACCCGCCGTGACAAATGGCGGCGATCATCTTGCCGTCTTCATCCATTTCCTGTACGAAGCGTTGTGCGTCGGGAACGATGCGTATCTGGTCGCCATTCATCACTCCCCCCGGCAGGAGCACCGCGTCGAATGCCTTCGAATCGGCTTCCTGGAAGCTGAGGTCGACGTCGAACTGGTCGGCCTTGGTGTCATGGTGGAATCCTTGCACCTTGCCGTGCTTGCTGGAAATGACCTTGGTGATGGCACCCTGCTGTTCCAGTGCCTGGCGCGGGTCGGTGAATTCGATCTGCTCGAAGCCGTCGGTGACGAGGATGGCGATATTGATGCCCGAAAGTGCTTGTTGGTCCATGATGCGATTCCTTTCCTTGATAGGCGGCTTCGTGCAGGTGATGCCTGCGCGAAGCCTGAGCCGCGTGCGCGGCAGTCCGGAGCAGGTGAGGTTCGACTGAAGCGCCGTGCGATAAGTTCTGTCGCGAATCCGGCGGAACGGTCGGCTTGCGCGCCGTGTCCAAGTGAAAATTCACCTGTCGCCGAACCGGACCATGCACGGCGATCCGGGCGCGCAAGGAAGAGGGGCTGCATCATGAACATCGATCAGGAGCGGGAACGCGGCCGCGAGCCGGCCGGCGATGATGCAGAACCGTTCGAGGCCTTCGGGCTGCCGGCCGAGGAGGTGCCCGGGCTGCCGCCGGATGCCGTCGTCATCATCCCGCTGCGCTCGCTCGTGCTGTTCCCCGGAATGATTGCGCCGATCAACCTCGGACGCGACCGATCGATCGCGGCCGCGCGCGAAGCGGTGCGGCGCGGCCTTCCGGTCGGGCTGGTGCTGCAGCACGACTCCGACGACGAGACGCCCACGCCGGAGCAGCTGTATCGCACCGGCACCATGGCCAGCGTGCTGCGCCTCATCTCCGGTCAGGACGGGGCGAATTACCTGGTGTGCCAGGGCGAGCAGCGCTTCCGCGTGATCGAATTCCTCGACGGCTATCCCTTCCATGCCGCGCGCATCCAGCAGCTGACGGATCCGGAAGAGCAGTCCGCCGACATCCAGGCGCGCGTGATCCAGTTGAAGGAGCGTGCGGCGGAAATCATCGACCTGCTGCCGCAGGCGCCGTCGGAGCTGACGGGCGCCGCCGAAAACATCGAATCCGCCTCCGCGCTCGCGGACTTCGTCGCCGGGCTGATGGACCTGCAGCTGCAGCAAAAGCAGGACCTGCTCGAAACGCGCGACCTGCAGCAGCGACTCGACAAGGTGCTGCGCTTCCTGGTGCGGCGCATCGAGGTCTTGCGCCTGTCGCACGAGATCAACGAGCAGACGCGCGAACGCATCGACGACCGTCAGCGCGAATACCTGCTGCGCGAACAGTTGAAGACCATCCAGGATGAACTGGGCGAGCCGGAAGGGATCGCGGGCGAGCTGCAGGAACTGGACGAAGCAATCGCGCGTGCCTGCATGCCGGAGGACGTCGAAGGCCATGCGCGCAAGGAATTGCAGCGGTTGCAACGCATGCCGGAGGCATCCGCCGAATACGGCATGCTCTCGACCTGGCTTGAATGCATGAGCGAGTTGCCATGGGCGACGCTGAGCGAAGACCGCATCGACATCGCCGAGGCGCGCCGCATCCTCGACGAAGATCACTTCGGCCTGCACAAGGTGAAGCGCCGCATTCTCGAGCATCTCGCCGTGCGCAAGCTCAATCCGCACGGCAAGAGCCCGATCCTGTGCTTCGTCGGCCCGCCCGGCGTCGGCAAGACCTCGCTCGGCCAGAGCATCGCGCGCGCCACGGGGCGCCGGTTCGCACGGGTGAGCCTGGGCGGCGTGCACGACGAAGCCGAGGTACGCGGGCATCGACGCACCTATGTGGGCGCGATGCCGGGCAACATCATCCAGGCGATCCGCAAGGCCGGCACCCGCAACTGCGTGCTGATGCTGGATGAAATCGACAAGCTCGGCGCCGGCATGCATGGCGACCCGGCCTCCGCGCTGCTCGAAGTGCTGGACCCGGAGCAGAACGCCACGTTCCGCGATCATTACCTCGGCCAGCCGTTTGACCTGTCGAAAGTGTTTTTCATCGGCACCGCGAACATGCTCGATTCCGTTCCCGCCCCGTTGCTCGACCGCATGGAAGTGATCCGGCTGCCCGGCTATACGGAAGAAGAGAAGATGCAGATCGCGCACCGCTACCTGTTGCGGCGGCAGTGGGACGCGGCAGGGCTGGATGCGCAGCAGTGCGCGCTGTGCGAGGAAACGGTGCAGGCCTTGATCCGCGACTACACGCGCGAAGCCGGCGTGCGCAACCTGGAACGGGAGATCGGCAATGTCATGCGGCATGTCGCCATGCGCGTCGCGGAGGGCAGCACGCAGCAGATGCAGATCGGCCCGGCCGACTTGCCGGACATCCTCGGGCCACGCAAATTCGAAAGCGAGATCGCGCTGCGCGCCAGCCTGCCCGGCGTTGCGACAGGGCTCGCCTGGACGCCGGCGGGCGGGGACATCCTGTTCATCGAGGCAAGCCGCACACCGGGCAACGGCAAACTGATTCTCACCGGACAGTTGGGCGACGTCATGAAAGAGAGCGCGCAGGCGGCGTTGACACTGGTGAAGGCGCACTGCGATGAACTCCAGGTCGGCGCGGAGGTCTTCGACAAGAACGACATCCATATTCACGTCCCTGCCGGCGCCCTGCCCAAGGACGGGCCGAGCGCCGGCGTGGCGATTTATGTCGCGCTGGCCTCCCTCGTGCGCGACAGGCCGGTGCGCAACGATTGCGCCATGACCGGAGAGATCAGCTTGCGCGGCCTGGTGCTGCCGGTCGGCGGCATCAAGGAAAAAGTGCTGGCCGCGTTGCAGGCCGGCATTCGGACGATCCTGCTGCCGGCGCGCAATCGCAAGGAACTCGACGAGATTCCGGATGCGGCGCGCAGGCAACTGCACTTCGTGTGGCTGGACACGGTGGACGAGGCCATGCGCGAAGCCATTGGAAACCTGATCATTGGAGATGATGCATGAGCAGAGAGCTTGAAGGACGCAAAGAGCTTGAAAGACGCAAAGAGATCGAAAGGAGCAGAGATCCCGAAAGGAGCAGAGAGCCCGAGAGGGTGCGAGACACGTTCCTTCCCGTCGAGCTGGACGGCACGGCTGAAAAACGTGCGTCGGCGCTGATGCCGCGCCCGGGCGGGTTTTTCACGTTCCGCTACTCCTCCACCGAAATCCATGCGGAAGGCGGCAACCTCCATGTGAAGATGAAGGAAACCCGCTATCAGGACGGCCATCTGAAGTCGGAAGAATGCGAGAGCATGCTCGACCGCCAGGCGTATCAGCGCATGGTGACGGAAGCGCAGGGCTATTTCCTGAACCAGATGACGAGCCTCGCCAGGTTGTTCTATCTGCCGTTTTCACGCGGCCGGCGCCATGACGAATAACGCGCCGGCCTGAGATCGCATCCGCTCCGGCGGTGTTCCGCCATCGCGGCAAATCGCGAGGAGAAGTGCTGCGCGCCGCTCTCCGCGCATCGCACATCGAACATGGGATGTTCCTCCGCCTGGAACAGTCCGCTCTCCAGTTTTTCGCTCGGGTTTTGAGAACCTGCCAACAAATCGGGGTCTAAAAATGACCGCCGGTTGTCAAAAAATTATCCGGCAATCCAATCGAAGGAGAGAGCATGAAGAAGTTACCTATTGCCATATTCCTGTCGCTGCTCGGCATGGCGACGCAGGCATCCGCGCAAAGCACGACCACCACCACCACCACGACCGACCAGGACAAGCAGTCCCAGAATGCGGCCAGCCCCGGTGCATCCTCCTCCGGCGCGTCCAGCGCCCCGAACACGGTGACGACCACCACGACAAAATCCGGCGACAAGAACGACAGCATGTCTTCCGGCTCGTCCGGCACGGGCAGCAGCGCTTCGGGTACGAGTGGCACGAGTGATACGAGCGGTACGAGCGGTACGACTACCGCGCCGGGCAGCAGCAGCGACACGCCGGCCAGCTCCGGGACGAGTTCGGGCATGAGCACCACGCCGGGAAGCAGCGGTACCGGAACCGACACGTCGGGAACGAGCGGGACTTCGGGAACGAGCGGGACTTCGGGAACGAGCGGGACTTCTGGCACGAGCAGTACGCCGGGCAGCGGCACGAGTACCGATAGCTCGGGAAGTTCGGGAACCAGCGGTGCTACCGGATCGTCCCCCGGCAGCACGACCGGGAGTTCCGGCCTGAAGGTGCCGCCAACGCCGGATTACGGCACCAGCAAGGGCTCGTCCGGAAGTTCCAGCTCGGGCACGACGGGAACGGGCTCGTCAGGGACCGATACGTCGGGCGGTACCACGAGCGGAACATCGGGCGCGGACAGTGCGACATCAGGCACATCGGGCACCTCCGGCACATCGGTCGCGCCCTCCAGCCCGGGAACCTCGAGCGACATGGGCACGAATCCGTCGAAGGAAAACATGCGCCGCGACGACAGTTCGACGACGAAGTGATCGAGGCGAAGTAGCGAGGCCGTGCCACACACCGGTGACGCGGCCTCCGTCCTGGCCCGGTGCGGCCCCGGATGTTGTGTGTCTCAGTGCTTGTGGTGGGCGGCCTTGCTGTCGGTCGGCTGTGCGCCGTTGTCGACATCGATCCGGACCAGATTCTTGGCCTGGTCGGTGATGTATTTCACGCGAACCGATTTCGCGGCGACGCCGTCCTTGACCAGTTCCTTCTTCACCTTGTTCGCGCGCGCCAGGGCAATCGATTTTGCATTGCCGACCTTGCGCTTGTCGCAGTAGCCCGTCACCACGATCTTCTTCGATGGCTTCGCCGACGCCGCGAGCTGCGCGAGCAGTGCCTGCGCATCGCTGTTCAGCTCGACGCCTTTCGTGTCGAATTCGATGATCGCCGGATTGCCGATCGCGGCCGTGGCCGCGCTTGCGCTCGTCGCGGCTGCGCTTGCGCTTGCCTCGGCCGGCTTGGCCGTCGCGAGCGCTGGCGTCTCCTGCTTGCCTTGCGCCAGCCCGTCGCCGTTGCCGGTTTCATTCTGCGCACAACCGGCGAGTGCGACGAACGATGCCGTCAGCATGGTGGCTGTCAGTTTCGAAAACATGAAATTCCCCTTGAAGTCGTCCGCCGCGCAACAACGCGGGTATGCTGTACGGCGATGCATGAAAATGGCTTGCCTGTCGCTGCCGGACTTGTTCTTTTTCTGATGCCGGCGGCGTCCCTGATCAGGCTGTTGATATAAACGCAACGCCGGCCATTGTATCAAAACATTAGTGCCGCACGGAAACATTGTGGTGTATCCGGCAGGATAAGCATGCGGCCGGCGCGGGAGGAGACGACATGTTCGACAAACGGGACCATTCGGCGTTGCGGCGTGTGATGCTGCGCGGATTCGCGCTGGCTGGCGTGGCTGGCGGCGGCGTCCTGGGATGGTTGCGCGAGGCGGCCGCGGCCAACCCGGACAGCGGCATGCGCAGCATCAAGGGCGACGTTCGCATCGACGGTGCGCCGGCCGCGTCCGGGCAGCCGGTCCGGCCGGGCCAGACGGTCACCACCGGCCCCGGCGGGGAAGCCGTCTTCGTGATCGGCAGGGACGCCTTCCTGCAGCGCGGGAACAGCAGCTTCGCCATCGAGCGCAGCGGAGCGGGCGTGCTTGTCCTGCGCTACCTCAGCGGCAAGGTGCTCAGCGTGTTCGGCAAGGGGCGCAAGACGCTCATGACGCCCACCGCGACGATCGGCATCCGCGGCACCGCCTGTTATATCGAAGCCGAGGAGGAGCGCACCTATTTCTGCCTGTGCTATGGTCGCGCGATGCTGACGCCGCTCGGCGAGGGCGCGCAGGCAATGACGCTGCATACCAGCCATCACGAGCGGCCCCTGTACGTCGGCATCGGCAAAGGCTCAATCGAACCGGCGCACGTGGTCAACCACACCGACGCGGAACTGACGATGCTGGAAGCACTGGTCGGACGCAAGCCGCCATTCCTCGGCAAGCTCAAGGACGGCGGCGCTTATTGATTCGCTGTCTTCGATCCACCGCCTGTCGATCCGCCGAATCGGCGCCCCGGCTCACTTCCTGAACAGCTTCTTCACCACGCCCCCGATGCCTTCGGCCGCGCTGCCCACACCGCGCGTCAGGCCTTCGAGGCTGATGCCCAGCGTTTCCGCCACGGCTGCGCCGATGCGCCGCGCAAAACTGTCGTTGAGCGAAAACTGCGGATCGTTCAGGTTGCCGTCCAGCGTGAAGTTGATGGTGATCTGGCCGTTGCGATTCTTCAGCGCCGCGACCACCGCCTGGCGCGGCACGCCCATGAAGGTGCCGAACGGACCCTGGCCGGGCAGCAGCTCCAGCCCGGTCAGGCTCACCGTACCGGGCGCGTGCAGGCGGTTGTTGTGCACCGTCGATTTCAGTTTCATGTCCAGCGTGCCGCGCCGCACACCGGTTTCCGATGCCTTGATCAGGTAAGGCTGCAAGGCGACCAGGTCCACGCCCTGCAGCTTGGTGGTGATGTCCGAATTCCTGTCGGCCACTTCGGCCCAGCCGTCGATCATCAGCCTGCCGTCGCGATGCACACCTTTCACGCTGCCATCGAGCTGGATGCGGGTGCGGCCGGACAGATTCGGCAGTTGCAGGTCGTCGATCCGCGCATGCACCTGGTCGATGCGCGTCTTGTGCGCCGGCTGGCGCACCGTCGCGTCGAAAAATTCCATGACACCGTCGCGCAATTCGATGGTGCCGATCGACACCGGCAGCGCTGCCGAGGGCTTGTCCGCACCTGCCCTGGCGGGCGCTTCCATCAGGCTCGGCAAGAGCCGCAGCTTGCCGTCCTGTGCGCGCAGCACCGAGACATAGGCCTTTTCCACCGTGATGCTCGGCACATGCATACGCGCCGAGATCAGGCCGAGCAGGTCGGGCTTGACCACGATGCGTTCGGCACGCAGGGCATCTTCTGCCGGCCAGCCTTTCGGCGCGCGAATGCGCATGCCGCGCACTTCGATCGCCGACCAGCCGACCACGATGTCGGCCACCTCGCTGTCCGGGCCGAGCGCCTGCTCGACCTGCGTCTTCAATGCCTTCGTCGCGATATGCAGCCCGATCGACGCGGCCGCTCCCAGCGCCACGACGACCAGCAGCACAATGGCCAGCAGGCGTTTCAGTGTCTCGTTGTTCATTGCTTGTTTTTGTCCTTATGCTGCCGGCGTATGCCTGAAATCCACCGTGCCCGGCCGTCCCGGCACATCCAGCGTCGCGTGCGCCGCCGGCGAGCGGCTCACGATACGCCCGCGCCGGATCACGTAGCGCCGTGCCGCGCGCAGCCGGATCGCCTCGATCGTGCTGCCGGCATCGAGGATCACCATGTCCGCATGACAGCCTGGCTGCAGGCCGTAGCCATCCAGCCCGAGGATGCGCGCCGGCGTCTCCGTCACGGCCAGGAAGCAGGCATGTATGGCTTCCTGTCCCGTCATCTGTGCCACGTGCAGGCCCATGTGTGCCACTTCCAGCATGTCGGCGGAGCCAAGGCTGTACCACGGGTCCATCACGCAGTCGTGGCCGAACGCCACGTCGACGCCGGCGGCCAGCAGCTCCGGCACGCGCGTCATGCCGCGCCGCTTCGGGTAGCTGTCGTGCCGTCCCTGCAGCGTGATGTTGATGAGCGGATTGGCGATCGCGGCCACGCCGGCCTCGCGCATCAGCGGCAGCAGCTTGCTGACGTAATAGTTGTCCATCGAATGCATCGAAGTCAGGTGCGAACCCGCCACCTTGCCATGCAGCCCGAGCCGCTGCGCGTGATACGCGAGCGTTTCGATGTGGCGCGACATCGGGTCGTCCGTTTCGTCGCAATGCATGTCCACGCGCAGGCCGCGTTCGGCAGCAAATTCGCACAGCAGGCGGACCGATTCCGCGCCATCGGCCATGGTGCGCTCGAAATGCGGAATGCCGCCGACCACGTCAACGCCCATGCCGACGCCACGCCGCAGATTGGCGAAGGCGGTCGGGCTGCGCAGCAGGCCGTCTTGCGGGAACGCCACCAGCTGCAGGTCCAGCCAGGGCGCGACCTGTTTCTTCACTTGCAGCAGCGCTTCCACCGCCAGCAGGCGGTCGTCGCACACGTCGACATGGGTGCGGATCGCCAGCAGCCCGCGCGCGATCGCCCAGTCGCAATAGCGCAGGGCGCGCTCGACCAGCGCTTCCTGCGTCAGTGTCGGCTTGAGCTCGCCCCACAGGGCGATGCCTTCCAGCAGCGTGCCGGAGCGGTTGACGCGCGGCAGACCGTGGCTGAGCGTGGCGTCCATGTGGAAGTGCGCATCGACGAAGGGCGGCGTCACGAGGTCGCCGCCGGCATCGATGCACTCCTGCGCGGACACTCGCAGGCCAGGGCCGATGGCAGCGATGCGTCCGTGTTCGACGGCAATGTCAATGCCGCGTGTCCCGTCCGGCAGTGTGGCGTTGCGTATGAGCACGTCCATCAATGCTGTCCTTGTTGTTTCGGTTCACGCATGCTGATAGGGAGGAAGGCGCGCGCCGCAATCCTTGCAGTAGTTTGCGTCCATCTCATGTCCCTCGCTCAGGCAATGGGGGCAGGTGCGCGTGGTGACCGGGCGCGCCAGGCGCTGCGTCGTGATCTCGGCGGTGACGATGCCAGTCGGCACGGCCAGCACGCCCCAGCCGAGCAGCATCATCAGTGAAGCAATCACCTTGCCGATGTCGGTATGCGGCGTGATGTCGCCGTAACCCACGGTGGTCATCGTCACGATCGCCCAGTACATCGCCTTGGGAATGCTGCTGAAGCCGTTCTCCGGACCTTCGATGACATACATGATCGTTGCCATCACCAGCACCACCATCATCACGATCGACAGGAACACCATGATCTTGCGCCGGCTCGCGCGCACCGCGCTGGTCAGCACCTGGTATTCCTGCACGTACATGCTCAGCTTCAGGATCCGGAAGATGCGCAGCAGGCGCAGGATGCGCACATCGAGCAGCAGATGCACTTCCGGAACGAAGAACGCAAGGTAGGTCGGCAGCACCGACAGCAAATCGACGATGCCGAAGAAACTGCTGGCATAACGCAGCGGATAGCGCACGCAGGCAAGCCTCAGCAGGTACTCGATCGTGAACAGGACGGTGAAGGCCCATTCGAGCGTATCGATCAGCGTTGCGTGCCGCTGGTTGACCGCCTGCACGCTGTCGAACAGTACGACCAGGATGCTGACCAGGATGGCGGCGATCAGCCACAGGTCGAAGCGCCGGCCGGCTACCGTGTCGGATTCGAAGATGATGGTGTAGAGACGCAAGCGCCAACCGCTTTCCGGCCGGCCGAACTGCGCTTGCGGCTGGGCTGCGGTGATGGGGGAGCCTGTCTGGGTCATGATGAAGGATTGATTGTTTGTAGCAGACCTTACTGCAAGATACCGGACCGCGCAATTGCGTCTCCTCAATAGAAGACCGCGAGCCAGACGGTTTCCGCATCTTCCGCCGTCCATTCCACGCGATGCTTCTCATGCGGCGGGATATCGACGTAGTCGCCCTCGGCAAGCTCCAGCAGGCGGCCATCCTTCTCGAAGCGCAATGCGGCGCGACCCTTCAGGACCACCACCCATTCGCTCTCCGGCTGGTCGTACCAGAATCCCGGCGGCGAACGATGCCCCTTCGACACGATGCGCTCGATACGCGTGCCCTTGCCCGCCGCCAGGACCTGGAAGAGTTCCTCCGGCAGTTGCGTCGGTATTGCTCCGTACAGATTTCCCTTGTTCATGTTTGCTGCCCCGTCGGTCGGCGGCTTGTCAGTTTGACCATGCCATTCACCGAACCGAATTAAATTCGATATTGCGGAATGCCGGGAAATAAATTGCTGCCGACCCGTGGATTCCGTGAAAAGAACGCAAGATAATTTTCCTCGATCTTCTCCATAATGCCCATCCGTGACCCATCCCGTTCACAGAGTCGGGCGCGGCGCGACACAATCGGCGCGTCCTGGAGAGATACTTCATCGAGGAACAACAATCATGAAACTGAACAAGATTATCGGCGGTCTTGCCATCCTGGGCCTGGTCGGCACGGCAGCCGCGCAGGAAGTCGTGGTCAAGATCGGCCACAGCGGCCCCTTGTCCGGCTCGCAAGCCTTTTCCGGCAAGGACAACGAAAACGGCGTGCGCCTCGCCATCGAGGAACTGAACGCCAAGCCGATCACCGTCGGCGGCAAGAAGCTCAAGTTCGAACTGGTGAGCGAGGATGACCAGGCCGATCCGAAGTCCGGCGTGAGCGTGGCGCAGAAGCTGGTCGACAGTGGCGTGAAGTACGTGGTCGGTCCGTACAACTCCGGTGTCGCGATCCCGGCCTCGCGCGTCTACAGCGAAGGCGGCGTCGTGGTCGCCACCGTCGCGTCCAACCCGAAGGTCACGCAGCAAGGCTACAAGAACCTGTTCCGCGTCAACGCCAGCGACTCCCAGCTCGGCTCCAAGATGGCGCTGTACGCCGCCAAGGAACTCAAGCTGAAGACCGTCGCCGTGGTGGATGACCGCACCGCCTTCGGACAAGGCGTCGCCGAGGAATTCGAGAAGCAGGCCAAGGCTTCCGGCATGAAGGTGGCCGCCCATGAATTCACCACCGACAAGGCCTCCGACTTCACCTCCATCCTGACCAGCCTGAAGGCCAAGAAGGTCGACGCGATCTTCCTCGGCGGCTATGCCCCGCAGGGCGGCCCGATGGTACGCCAGATGAAGCAGCTCGGCATTACCGCCAAGCTGCTCGGCGGCGACACCATCTGCGTGCCGGAAATGGGCAAGCTCGGCGGCGACGCCGTGGGTGAGAACGTGCTGTGCGCGCAAGGCGGCGCCATCCTCGACAAGGCCGCCAGCGGCCCGGCTTTCAAGGAAAAGTACAAGAAGCGCTTCAACCAGGACCCGGACGTCTACGCCGCTTCCTTCTATGACGGCGTGATGATGTATGCCGACGCGATGAAGAAGTCCAATTCGATCGATCCCGCCAAGGTCGGCGCCGAAATCTACAAGGGCACCTACAAGGGCGTCGCCGGCACCTACTCCTTCGACGACAAGGGCAACATGAAGCAGTCGCCGGTCACGGTGTTCACGTTCAAGAACGGGCAGCCGACGCCGTTGGTCAGCTACTAAGATCCGGTATTGTCAGCAATAAAAAGAGGAGCGGAAACGCTCCTCTTTTTTATGCACTCGCCGCCTCGACGCCGCCATCCTCCGGCATCAGCGCCACCTGCAGCCGATTCCGCCCATTCGCCTTGGCCTTCGACAGCGCATCGTAGAGCCGCGCAAAGAAAGCCCACCCCGCTTCCTGCAGCCCGAACTGCGCCACACCAAGGCTGATGGTGATGCCGCGGTCCGGCACCACTGCGGAGAAATCGTGCGCGTCGATGGCTTCGCGCAGCTTTTCCGCCACCGTCGCTGCCTGCTCCAGCGCGCATTCCTTGAGCAGGACCATGAATTCCTCGCCACCCCAGCGCACGATCACGTCGCTCTCGCGCACGGTGTTGCGCGCCACCATCGCCGCCTTGCGCAGCACGTCGTCGCCGGCGCCGTAGCCATGGCTGTCATTGATCTGCTTCAGGAAGTCGATGTCGAACAGGATGCAGGACATCGGCCGGCCGGTGCGCTCCACGTCCAGCTTGGCGTGGTGAAAGACGATGTCGAATGCCTGCCGGTTGAGCAATCCCGTCAGCGAGTCGCTGCCCGCCGACCGCTCCAGTTGCGCGCGATGGCGGCGCGCGCCAAGCGTCAGGATGACCAGCACGATCAACGTGGCGAACAGGCCGATGGCGAGATTGAGCAGAAAGCGGTGCCGCACCGGTTCGACGAGCGGCGCAAGATCCTGCTCCACGAGAAGATGCCAGCCCAGCTCCGGCACGAAGCGCGCGCTGACCAGGACGCGCGCGCCGTTGCGCTGGTATTCGAACCAGGCCGGCTTGCTGTCCTTGTGCAGCAACTGGCGCGCGATCGCGCCGATCCCGGGAGCCTGTTGCAGCGCGCCGTGCCACTGCTGCAGCGCGCCTGCCGCCAGCACCAGTGAGCCTTGCCCATCGACGAAGGAGATGCGGCTGCCGAAGCGGCGCGGGACACTCTCGATCAGTTCTCCCAACCGGTCCGCCTTGAGGCCGACCCCGGCCACGCCGAGGAAGGTGCCGTCCCTGGAGAGCATGCGGTGGTGGATGAACACCGTCATCGCGCCATCGTTCACGCGGTCGACGGCGATGTCGGCGACGTAGGGCGTATGTGCATCCTTCGCGCGGAAGAACCAGTTGTCCTGCGCGTCGCCTTCCTGGATCGCCTTCAGCGTGCCGTCGGCGTAATAGTATTTGCGGCTGCGTTCGGAGACCAGGAAGGTGGTGGCGGCGCCCTGCAGTTGCCGCACGTCGGAGAGATAGTGCACGATCGGCGCCGCATCGCTTTCGCCGTTGAGCAGCCAGTCCTGCACGAAGCTGTCGTTGGCCATCATCGACGCGATCACGGCCGGTTTCTCCAGGTCGGCCTCCAATGCGGCCTGCACCTGGTCGCCGGCCAGCGGCAGCACCCGTTCGCCGAGTTCCTGTCGCAGCGCGTGGCTGGCGGACTGGTAGCCGGGGATGGGCGTCGCGAAGAATGCGCCCAGGAGCAGGGCGCTTATCCAGACGGTGGAGCGATAGGTTTGCAGGAATGGCGGCATGGCGATTTTCTCGTGGCTCAGGCAGGCTGCATTCCGATCCGCGACGCGAGGCCTGTGGCGTGTCCCGGCGAACACGGCTGGAACAAGTATGGGGCATCGTCCCGGGGCGGCGCAATACGATGTTGTGTGGATGCCTGAACCCGTCGCGCCGGCGCTGGCCTGCCCGTGCAGGCGGTTCCATTGTCTTTGCGTGCCAGATTGACAATGCCGGATTGGCAAGCTGGTACACTTGCGCTGCTGCGGTTGCGGCCGGCTTGGTTTTCCTCATGCCGGATGCAGCCGCCGGAGACAAATGCCGGCAAACAGCCGAACGACAGCCCGGGAACATGGGAGGAAAAGGTGTCCAATCTGGTGGAGCAGTGGTTTTCGAGCAAACGATTTTTCTCCTTCGGCCCTGGCTATGTGAGCAATCCCGAACTGCTGTGGATCAATGTGGCTTCGGATGCGGTCATCGGCCTGTCCTGCTATTCGATTTCCACACTGCTGCTTTACTTCGTGTACCGCCGCGGGAACGTTCGCTTCCACTGGATGTACGTGATGTTCGCGCTGCTCATCTTTGCCTGCGGCACCTCGCATCTCGCCATGCTCGCCGCGATCTGGACGCCGATCCCCGGGCTGGATTCGGCGGTCAAGGCGGTCACCGCCGTCGTCTCCGCCGCCACTGCGATCATGCTGCTGCCGATGGTGCCCAAGCTCCTGCTGCAGCCCAGTGCCGCGCAATTGCGCAAGGTGATCGCGCAGCTTGAGCACGAGGTGGCGGAGCGCCGGAATATCGAAGAGGCATTGCGTCAGTCGCAAGGGACCCTGCGCGAGCTGGCGGCCTACCAGGAACGCATCCGGGAAGACGAGCGCAAGCGCATCGCGCGCGAGATCCACGATGAGTTGGGGCAGAACCTGCTTGCGCTGCGGCTCGACGTATCCGGCCTGCACGCCCGCGCCGGCGAGCACCATCCGCACCTCAGGCAACGGGCGGCGACCGCGCTGGAGTATATCGACACGACGATGAAATCGATCCGCAACATCATGAACAACCTGCGGCCGCCGGTGCTGGATCTCGGCCTGAGCGCCGCGATCGAATGGCAGGTGCGGCAGTTCGAGCAGCGCAACGACATCAAGTGCGAGCTCGTGATGGACGAAGAGGGCATGGCCTTGCCGGACGCGCAGGCGACGGCCATCTTCCGCATCCTGCAGGAATCGTTGACCAACATTGGCCGTCATGCGCATGCGAACCATGTGCGCATCGCGCTGGCGGTCGTGAACAGCCGGCTGCTGCTGACCATCGAGGATAACGGCGTCGGCATGTATCCCGGCGATCGCCGCAAGCCGCGCAGCTTCGGGCTGGTCGGCATCCAGGAGCGGGTCAAGATGCTGAACGGCGAGCTGACGATCGACAGCCGCGTCGGCAAGGGCACGGTGCTGAGCCTGTCCGTTCCGGTCTATTATCCGGCGCCAAAGACGGCTCCATCCGGCGCGTAGATCCGTTTTGCGCCTAGTCACGGCCTATCGTGCGCGAACAGGTACAGTCGACGGATGATTGTTTCCGACCAGGCCTGACCAGGACATGGCCACGATCGCCGGCGTGTTGCCGGCCGCATACGACCCACTTGTCGCCAGCAAGGTTGCCGGCCTGCGCCATGTCGATGACAGCATGCCGGGCATCACGCGCCGCGCAGCGAACGGCGGCTTCCGCTACATCGCATCGGATGGCCAGCCTGTCCGCGACGAGGCGACGCTGGCGCGCATCAAGGCGCTCGCCATCCCGCCCGCATGGACGGAGGTGTGGATCTGTCCGTGGGACAACGGGCACATCCAGGCGACCGGGCGCGATGCGAAACGGCGCAAGCAGTACCGCTACCATGCGCGCTGGCGCAACGTGCGCGACGAGGCGAAATACGAACGCGTGCTCAGCTTCGGCATGGCCTTGCCGGCGATCCGCAGGCAGGTGGATGAAGACCTCGGACGGCACGGCCTGCCGCGCGAAAAGGTGCTGGCCACCATCGTGCATCTGCTGGAAGCCACCATGATGCGGGTCGGTAATGAGGAATATGCGCGGCACAACAAATCCTTCGGCCTGACCACCTTGCGCGACCGCCATGTGCGCATCGACGGCAGCGAGGTCGAATTCCATTTCCGCGGCAAGAGCGGCGTGCGGCATGCCATCAAGGTCGAAGACCCGCGCCTGGCGCGCATCATCCGGCGCGTGCGCGACCTGCCGGGGCAGGAGCTGTTCCAGTACGTGGATGACGATGGACAGGTGCGCAGCGTCGGCTCGGCCGACGTCAACGATTACCTGCGCGCGTTGACCGGCGAAGACTACAGCGCCAAGGATTTCCGCACCTGGGCCGGCACGCTGCTGGCTGCCCTCGCGCTGCAGGAATATGAAAAGGTCGACTCCGACGCGCAGGCGCGCAGGAACGTGGTGCGCGCGATCGAAACGGTCGCGGAAAGGCTCGGCAACACGCCCTCCATCTGCCGCAAGTGCTACGTCCATCCCGCGATCATCGACGCCTACCTGGACGGCACCATGCTGCACGCCATGCAGGAGCGGGCGCAGCAGGAACTGGACCATGACATGCGCGCCATGCGTCCCGAAGAGGCGGCGGTGCTTGCCCTGCTGCAGCGCAGGTTGAGAGCGGGCGAACCGGCGTCGCCGGTGAAAGGCCGTGCCGGATACCACCGGAAATCGCGGCGCGCCCGCTGAAAAATTTTCACTCGGCGATGGCCGGCGGAAGATGCAATAATCCAGCCTTGTCTTCACCACAACGCATGGAAAGCACATGATCCTGGAACTCGCCGACATCCGCATCCAGCCGGGCAAGCAAGCCGAATTCGACGCCGCCATCCAGCGCGGCGTCGAGCAGGTGATCGCCAAAAGCAAGGGCTTCCGCGGTTATAAAATCAACAAGGGCATCGAATCGCCGGAGCGTTACGTGCTGATGATTTTCTGGGAAACGCTGGAAAACCATACCGTGGACTTCCGGCAATCGCCGGCGTTCCAGGAATGGCGCGCGATGGTGGGACCGTATTTCGCGGAGGCGCCGACGGTCGAGCACTTCAGCCTGCTGGCGGAATCCGCCTGAGCGGGCATTGCGACGGCGCCATTTCCGGGATTCATGTTGCCTGCAAGACATGAAACCGGATCACTTTGCTGCGCAGGATGATATGATCCCGAATCAAGCTGTATCAACTGCCCATGCCAGTGAGGTCAAACAAGAATGTCATTCAATGCTGATGCCGTCACCCTGATGCTTGCCGCCTTGCTGGCAGTCGTCGTTCTGGCAGTGCTGGCTTATCTCATTGCCAACAAGGCCAGGGCACGTCGACAGCAACGGGATGTCGCAGCCATCAGGGCCACCATCATCGATTATTTCCGCCGCACCGGCGTGGAAGTGTCGGCCGACTGCTTCCGCAGCGACGAAGGGTTTACCGCGGTGGTCGAGTCGGAGCCGATGAAGCGCTTCCGCCTGTCACATATCATCGAAATGACCGTGCGCGAGCATGTGCGCAAGGCCTGCGGCCTGGAGCTCGACAAGATCTACTGGCGCTTCCCGATCAAGGATGCCGTGCAGGCGGTTGCCGTCTCCGACTCCCGGGAGGGCGGCAACGGCGCCGAAGGTGCCGCCGATGCGGCGACGGGCGAAGAAAAGAAGGCGGACGAACTGTCCGACGATTACATCAACGAGGGCCTGGAACACTACCGCCACATTCCCAAGCCGGAAGTGACCGAGATTCCATGGGAAACCTTCGAGCAGGTCGCGACCATCGGCAAGGAAAAGAAGGACGGCGAATAGCCGCCGCGCGTGGCAGTCGTCAGTCGTATTCGCGCGACGCCGTTTCTCTCTCCGCTGGACAAGTTTTCCCGTACGCAGCAGCATAGGCGATAGGCAACAAGCCTTGCGGCGCACAAGACTTGCGATGCGACCACGCGATCGGCGCGATCGCCTTACCGTCAATCCGAAATCAGCATGACTACCCTCACGCAACCCAACATCAGGCTTCGCCCGCTGGAGCGCAACGACCTGCATTTCGTCCACCAGATCAACAACAACAGCAACATCATGCGCTACTGGTTCGAAGAGCCGTACGAAGCCTATGTCGAGCTGGTGCAACTGTACGACCGGCACATCCACGATCAGAGCGAGCGCCGCTTCATCATCGAGAATCACACGGAGGAACTGGTCGGGCTTGTCGAGCTGGTGGAGATCAACTACATCCACCGCCGCGCGGAGTTCCAGATCATCATCGCGCCGTCCTGGCAGGGCAAGGGCTATGCGGAACGGGCGACGCAGCTGGCGGTGGAGTATGCGTTCTGCGTCCTGAACCTCTACAAGCTGTACCTGCTGGTCGACAAGGAAAACGTCAGGGCAATCCACATCTACCAGAAATGCGGTTTCGTGACGGAAGGCGAGCTGACCGGCGAATTCTTCGTCAATGGCATCTATCGCGACGCCTACCGGATGTGCATGTTCCAGAATGCGTACCTGGCAACACGGGAAACCCGTTCCTGAACAAGGTTCACCAGCCGGCAAGGCATCGCCATTCCCGGCGGCACCTTGCGCTCCGGCCGCCGTCCTGCCGTATGCCCCCGTTCTCGTGACTTGCTTGTGAACGCGGGTTCCGGTGATTGACCTTGCCGCACACTTCTCCCCGTCGTCCCCGCGCAGGCGGGGATCCATAGTGAGCTCGTTTCAATATCGGGCCGATGGGTCCCCGCCTGCGCGGGGATGAAGGGAAGGGGCGGATTGCGAAACCAAACGTTCCTGCCCGCACGCGAACAAACCACTGTGTCGCAAAGCAAGGATGGGTGCCTGCCATAGCGCCGCGCCCCTGTGTGGGAACTAGGCTCTCCCAAACCCGGACTAACCTGATCCTTGGGTTTCCGCACCGCGCGCCCTCCCGCGCGGTCGGCGCAACGGAGGCAAGCCATGATGCAAGACCAGGCAGCAAGCCCGGATGTGCCGGGTAGCGCGGTGCGCGAATTGCCGCACCTTCCGCACGTCGATCAATCCGATGTTCCACGGCAGGTCCGTCCCCCATCGTACGATACCGCCTACCGCACCGAGGACGCCGCGCGCGCAGCGCATCTGGCGAAGATGCTCGGCTGGTTCAGCATCGGTCTTGGTGCCGCCCAGCTCCTCGCGCCGCGCAGCGTATCGCAGGCGGCAGGCGTCGGCGAGCGCACGAACGCCATGCGCGCGCTCGGCGTGCGCGAGATCGCCAGCGGTATCGGCATCCTCGCGCGCCCGCGCCAGCCGGGATGGCTGTGGGCGCGCGTGGCAGGTGACGCGATGGATCTCGCGCTGCTCGCACTGGCCGGACGTTCTCCGCAGGCGCAACGCCGCCGTCTGACGCTTGCAACCGCAGCCGTGGCCGGCGTCGCCGCGCTGGATGTGCTGTCGAGCATCCAGAACCAGCGCATGACTGTCAGCAGCCCGGAGAGCACGGAGCTGCACGTGGAGAAGAGCCTGATCGTCAACCGCGCTCCCGAGGACTGCTATCGCTTCTGGCATGACTTCGAAAACTTCCCGCGCTTCATGAAGCATATCGAATCGGTGCGCATCACCGGCGACAATCGCATGCATTGGATCGCAAAGGGGCCGGCCGGCCTCGACATCGCATGGAATGCGGAGCTCACCGCCGACGAACCGAACCGCTATCTCGCGTGGCGCTCGATCGAAGGATCGGATGTCGAGAACGCCGGTGCGGTCATCTTCGACAACGCACCCGGCATGCGTGGCACCATCGTGCGCGTGGAGCTGCACTACAGCCCGCCGGGCGGCAAGGCCGGCGCGCTGATTGCCAGGCTGTTCGGCGAGGAACCGTCGCAGCAGATCGACGAGGACCTGCGTCGCTTCAAGTGGCTGATCGAGACCGGCGAGATCCCGACCACCATCGGCCAGCCTTCCGGCACGCGCGGCGTGGTCGGCCGGCTTCTGAAAAGAGGAGAAGCGGGATGAGAGCGAACTGCTGGTACGGGAAAAAGGATGTCCGCGTCGAGAACGTTCCCGATCCCGAAATCCTCAATCCGCGCGACGCGATCGTGAAGGTGACATCGACCGCCATCTGCGGCTCCGACCTGCACCTGTACGACGGCTTCGTGCCGGCCATGGAGAAGGGCGACATCCTCGGGCACGAGTTCATGGGCGAGGTGGTCGACGTCGGCGATGCCGTATCGAACCTGAAAGTCGGCGATCGCATCGTGGTGCCGTTTCCCATTGCCTGCGGCAGCTGTTTCTTCTGCCAGCAGGAGCTGTACTCGGTGTGCGAGAACTCGAATCCGAATGCCTGGATGGCGGAAAAGATGTGGGGCCACTCGCCGGCCGGCATCTTCGGCTATTCGCACCTGACCGGCGGCTATGCGGGCGGGCAGGCCGAGTATGTGCGCGTGCCGTTTGCCGATGTCGGCCACCTGAAGGTGCCGGACGGACTGAGCGACGAACAGGTGCTGTTCCTGTCGGACATCCTGCCGACCGGCTACATGGCGGCGGAGAACTGCGAGATCAAGCCCGGCAGCACGGTAGCGGTCTGGGGCTGCGGCCCGGTCGGGCAGTTCGCGATCCAGAGCGCCTATCTGCTCGGCGCGGAGCGCGTGATCGCGATCGATCGCTTTCCCGAGCGTCTGCGCATGGCCCATGAAAAGTCGAACGCCATCGCGCTGAACTACGAAGAGGTCGACATTGCCGAAGCGCTGAAAGACATGACCGGCGGACGCGGGCCGGATGCCTGCATCGATGCGGTCGGCATGGAAGCGCACGGCATGGGCATCATGGGCGCGTACGACCGGGTGAAGCAGGCGATGGCCGCGCAGACCGATCGCCCGGTGGCATTGCGCCAGGTGCTGCTGTCCTGCCGCAACGGCGGCGTGGTGTCGATCGCCGGCGTGTACGGCGGCTTCCTCGACAAGATTCCGTTCGGCGCAGTGATGAATCGCTCGCTCACCATCCGGACGGGACAGACGCATGTGCATCGCTACATGCACCCGCTGCTGGAACGTATCCGGAAGGGCGAATTCGACCCGAGCTTCGTGATCACGCACCGCATGGCGCTGGACGATGCGCCGCTTGCTTACGACATGTTCCGCGACAAGCAGGACGAGTGCATCAAGGTGGTGCTGAAACCCTGACAGCCGGTTAGCCCACGTCGCTGTGCACGTCCATGTGATACAGGCCCCAGGGACACAGCCCGAAGCGCTCGTTGACCGGCTTCGCGGCCATGTCGGGGAAGCGGTCGGCGTCGTACACCGCCCACAAGGGGCCGAGGCCGCCGAGCGGCATGGGTTGTCCGTCGAGATGCGTGGCGACGATGAAGCGCCGCTCGCGCGCATCGGCCAGCGGCAGCGACACCGCATAGCCATCGATGGCGCGCAGCACCAGTTTCGTGCCCTCACCGAGAGCAGCGCC
This sequence comes from Pseudomonadota bacterium, assembly GCA_021821365.1. Taxonomy (GTDB): domain Bacteria; phylum Pseudomonadota; class Gammaproteobacteria; order Burkholderiales; family Burkholderiaceae_D; genus Noviherbaspirillum. The sequence goes on from JAKACN010000012.1 coordinate 35,043, forward strand.
GCTCGCCTTCATCATCTCGGTGAGCAAGGGGCCGCGCAAGGCATGCGGCTTCGCGTCGTATTCCAGCGTCGGCCTGATCTCAATGGCGGGCAGGGCGGTGAGCGCGGCGTAGTCGAACGCGTGCGCCTTGTCGAACCGGACTCCCTGCTTCTTCATCATCTGGTCGAGCGCCGGATCGAGCGCGCCGCGATTCCCCTTGCCAATAGCGCCGGTCACGGTCAGCAGTGCGGGACCGCGCGCGGGCATCGCCGGTTGCGCGGCAAGCGCGAGCGAGGGAAGCGCGGCCGAGCCGAGCGCGGCGGCGATGAATTCACGTTTGTTCAATGTCTGTCCTCCGTTGTTGTCGTGTGAGATTCTAAGCTAGACAACAACGATCAAGGCCGCCGCGGACACGATCAGCACGATCTTCGTGGCGTAATAGACATGTTTGTTCCAGGACTTGAAGCGGCGGCGGTACTGTCCTGCCAGCCAGACGAAGCGGAACAGCCTGTTCACGCCGCCGAGCTGGTCGCCGGTTTCGTTCGGAGAGCTGGCGGCCGTCATCATGGTGCGGCCGAGAAAGCCGTTCACCGCCTGTGCCCAGCGATAGCGCATCGGCCGTTCGACGTCGCAGAACAGGATGATGCGGTCGCTGTCGCTGTCGTTCTTCGCCCAGTGGATATAGGTCTCGTCGAACAGCACGCTTTCGCCGTCGCGCCAGCTGTAGCGCTGGCCGTCGACTTCGATGAAGCAGGAGTCCTTGTTCGGTGTCGCAAGTCCGAGGTGATAGCGCAGCGATCCGGCAAACGGGTCGCGGTGCATGTTCAGTTTCGCGCCGGGCGGCAGTTCGGCGAACATGGCCGCCTTCACCGACGGAATCCCGCGCAGCAGCGCCACCGTCTTCGGACACAGGCGCTCTGCGGAGGGATGACTGGCGCCGTACCATTTCAGGTAGAAGCGTTTCCAGCCGTATTTGAAGAAGGAATTGAACCCGGCGTCGTCATTCTTCTCCGCCGCCTTGATTTTCTGCAGCGCGATCAGGTTCAGCGCTTCGGCACGGATTGTTTGCCAGTTGCGGTCGAGCTGCGTCAGTTCGGCGAAATCGCGTGACGACAGGTAGGGCGTCGACGGCACGCGCGAAAACAGGTGCATGAACATGTTGATGGGCGCCATGAACGACGAATGGTCGAACATCTGGCGCGCGAAAGGCAGGCGCACCCTTCCGCGGAAATGAATGTGAAGCACCGACAGCAGATAGATGGAAACAACAGCCCATTTCATGAAACGATCCCATGCAGAACTTGCCGGCGTGGCGGACTGCGGCCGGCGATCTGCATGAATAACGTATCGGCCATGTAACCGTTTTAAGAAAACGCAAACTGTTTGCGTCGCGGCGACGCATGTTGCGCAAAAGACGCAGCGCCGCGCTCGCCGTCATTCGCGCCCGCGGAAGCGTGCGGCAATGCCGTAGGACAGCACCGTCAGTTGCGCGACGATGTTCATTCCGGCAACTGCCGCGACCAGGGGATTCCTGGCAACGAGAAGGGCGTACAGTACGCCGATGGCGGCAATCGCAATCCACCCGCTCCAGGCGACGAGCGAAATCGACATGCGTGCTCGGCGGTCGCGATGATATTTCAGGATCTGTGGCAGGTACAGGGCCGTGGCCGCGATTCCCGACGCGCCGTAAAGGACGCTTAACACCTGTTCCATCATCTTCCGTCGATTCCGCTGTTGACCGATAGCATTGCTTCGGGGCATGCATATTGCGTGAAAGATTTTATTGGCCGGGAAGTCGGATGGAAATATATTTGCGGCGAAACTTGCGCTGGCGCCCATGCGCGCGCCACAGTTGCCCGGATGTCCTTCGAGGCGCCTGACCGAGGTCAATTTATCATTGGTCTTGCTGTTGCAAAATGCCAAGACAGCATCCCCGCCGAACGCGTGGAAAGCGAGCCGATCCAACGATGTTCGGCCGGGAACGTCGATGCGACGCAGGCCAAACGAAGGCAAGTCTGTGATGAATGCAAATCCCTCTGCCGCCATTGCCACACGCGATCTGTGCAAGCGCTTCAACGGCTTTGCCGCGCTGGAAGGCTTGACGCTCAGTGTCGCGCACGGCCTCATCTTCGGCCTGCTCGGTCCCAACGGCGCGGGCAAGAGCACCACCATCAAGATCCTCACCACGCTGCTCGATGCGAGCGCGGGTTCCGCGGCGGTGGCCGGCTTCGACGTCGCGAAAGAACCGCTGCAGGTGCGCCGGCATATCGGCTATGTGCCGCAGATGCTGTCCGCGGACGGCGCACTGACGGGCTATGAAAACCTGCGCCTGTCGGCCAGCCTGTACGGCCTGCTAGGTGCGGGGCGCGAGGCGCGCATCGACGAGGCCATCGCGTTTTCCGGGCTGGGCGACGCCGCCGGCAAGCTGGTCCGCACTTACTCCGGCGGCATGATCCGGCGCCTCGAGATCGCGCAGGCCACACTGCACTTGCCGGAAGTGCTTTTCCTCGACGAACCGACCATCGGCCTCGATCCGGTCGCCAGGCGCACTGTCTGGGACAGGCTGCAGCATTTGCGCGAAGCCAGGGGTACGACCATCCTGATCACCACGCATGACATGGAAGAGGCCGACCTGCTGTGCGACGAACTGGCGATCCTGCATCAGGGACGGCTGGCAGCGACCGGCACGCCCGCCGGGCTCAAGGCGCAGGTGGGGCCGGAGTCCACGCTGGACGACGTGTTCGTCCAGTTCAGCGGCGCGGTGATCGATCACGGCGGCGATTACCGCGACGTGCGCGAGAGTCGCGGCACCATCCGCAGGCTGGGGTGAACGATGCTCGATTTCCTCTACCAGAGCAGCGCGATCGCCAGCGCCGAAATCCACAAGCTGATGCGTGATCCGACGGAACTGTTTTCGCGCGCCGTGCAGCCGGTGCTGTGGCTGGCGGTGTTTGGCCAGGTCTTCAGCCAGGTGCGCGGCATCCCGACCGGAAACCTGCGTTACCTGGATTACATGGCGCCCGGCATCCTTGCACAAAGCATTCTGTTCAGCGCCATCTTCTACGGCATCGCCATCATCTGGGAGCGCGACCTCGGCATCGTTCACAAGCTGCTGGTCACACCCGCGCACCGCAGTGCGCTGGTGTTCGGCAAGGCGCTGGCGGCAGGCCTGCGGGGATTGGTACAGGCGGCCGTGGTCTATGTGGTCGCGATCGCCTTGCGGGTCGCGGTGCGCTGGGAGCTGATGCCGATCCTCACCATGGCCGCTGCCGTCTTCGTCGGCTCCTGCATCTTCTCCACCTTCTCGCTCGTCATCGCCTGCATCGTCAAGACGCGCGAACGCTTCATGGGCATCGGCCAGGTGCTGACCATGCCCCTGTTCTTCGCGTCGAACGCGATCTATCCGCTGGACCTGATGCCGCCCTGGCTGAAAGCCGTCGCCGTGTTCAATCCACTGACCTACCTGGTGGATGCGCTGCGCGGCGCGATGATTGCCGGCGGAAGGAGCGCTTATACACCCGCCTTGAGTTTCGGCGTGATGCTGCTGGTGTTTATCGTGCTGCTGGGGCTGGCGTCGAAGCTGTATCCGGGACTTGCACGCTAGTGCCGGCTGAGATGATCCGCAAGGCATGCGCCGATGCCGAAGGTAACCAGGGTGCCGGCAATCAGGGCGAGGTCGAACATGGCAGCGCCGATGCCGGCGCTGATGACGCTGATGCCGATGACCAGGAGCGGGCGCACCTTCCCGACGGGTTCAGGATCCTGCGACGGGTCCACCTCCCGACTGTCCGTCGCGAGCAGCAGGAATAGCGGGCAGCGCTGGCATTGGTTCGCATCGAACGTCGCCAGCCGGGTGCAGTCGTCGCATGCGCTGATTTTCATTGGTCCCACGTCTGCGGTGCGTGTCAAGGCAAGCCTAATGGAAAAAGCTTACTCCTTTTGCATCGCCCCGGCGCAGCGCACGGTGCTCGGATAACGACAATTCTTGACCTGGGACAAGTCCGGCCGATCCGGCTCAGAGGAGTTCGAGGACGACCCCGCTGCGTGCCACCTTGCACATGCTGGCGGCCGGCATCACACGAATGCATCCCCCGGCATCGCGCAGGAACAGCCAGCCAGCGCAGATCCGGGTGACCGTGGCGCGAAAGTCCGCAACGCCGCGCAATTGGCATCGGGCAACCACATCGCGCCGGAAAGCCACGGTATCGCCCACTTGTATCCTGCCCATTCCATTTCCTCGCAAAACCGGATTGACCGGTTCCACGGGACAATGTTCCTTCGCGTCATGAAGAACGGGATGATGAAGAAGGCAATACGGCGCGGTTCGACACGAAAGTTGTGTTCGCACAAACCCCGGTCGAGCGGGTGCGTTGAATAATAATCGCAGGCAGAAATCCCGAGGGGGAAGAAAATTGAAGAACGCGATCGACGCGGATCACGGCACGGCGCCTGCCGGCGGCTATATCGACAGGATCCTCTCTGCACAGCGGCACAAGCTGTTCGATGCCTTCATGGCATTCAAGCAGGACGACAGCAACGGAAGCGTGCTGAACGTGGGCATCGCGCCCGAGCATGGCCGGCATGCCGCGGAACAGGTCGCCAACCGGTTCGACTACCTGCTTGCCTGGTGCACGCCGCAGCAACGCATGGGCATCACCTCCTACCATCTCGGCGCGCCGGCCGGCCATCGGCGTACGGCGCCCGGCGACATGCGCCTGCCGTTCGCCGACAGCCAGTTCGACTGGGTGGTGTGCAATGAAGTGATCGAACGCGTGGGCGACTTCGAGAAACAGTTTGCGCTGGTGCAGGAACTCGGCCGGGTGTGCGGCAAGGGATTGTTCGTGACCACCTCCAACCGGCGGCATCCGATCGAGTTCAATACGCGGCGTCCTTTTCTGCACTGGCTGCCCCGCTCGTGGTGGCGGCGCGCGCTGGCGTGGAGCGGCACAGGCAAGCCCGCCGGGGCGGCCACGCTCAACCTGCTGGACTCCGCCACGCTCTACAAATTTGCCGGCCTGCTGCCCGGCAAACCCGATCATGATGTCGGACACAAGCGCGTGTTCGGCATCAAGGCGCACTTCTTCCTGATGGTGCGCAAGGCGCCTAATTGATCCAGGTGTGGGTTCCGTCGTCGCGCTGGTAATAATCCGCGCCGCCTGCGCCCGATTGCGTGTTCGCCGTTCCCGTGTCGCCGCTCGAGCTGCCAGGCATGTGCATGCTGGAACAGGCCGACAGCAGGCCGAGCATGAGCGTGATCATCAATGCTTTCATTTCATGACTCCGTGGTGCGCCAAACGAGGTATCACTATAGGCGGCGCGCCGGACGCACGCCGCGGGCAGCGCGAGCGCACCTGATGTGGCGCAAAGACGGTTCGCATTCCGATGCCGTGCGAACAGGGCTGATCGACGAGACGCAAGACAGACGGTGCATCGACGGCCGTGCCGCGCGACGGTCGTCCGGGAACGGTGCTGGCAATTGCGTCAAAAAAGGCTAATCTGTTCTTGACCGGCCCATACGGGCTGACCATCGACAACATGATGCGGCATGCGATGCCAACCCCCAAGGAGAAGGATATGCAATCGACGTTCCATGCCTCCGATTCAGGCCAGGCGGTGATCCGGAATACGACCGCGGTCGACAGCGAACAACTGGTGGTGACCTTGCATCCGGGAAGCGATTCGATGGTCGACATCCAGATCAGGGAAGAGGTGTCGGACGGCGAGCAGGTGTCGAATACGATCTCCATCAACCAGCCCAACCTGCAGAAGCTGTTCGAATGGCTGCGCGACCAGGGAGTGGTGGACTAAGGGCAGGTCAATGCTTCAGCATGGTCAGCGCGACCCTGCGCGCTTCCTGTTCGGCTTCCCCTTCGGTGCGGAACACGGTTTCGACCGCGACCCGCTGGTGCGGGAACACTTCGTTCCTGTGCATCGGATTGCGGGACGGTCCGAAGATCGTGACGAACGCGCCCCAACCTTCGACATCGGCGAGATGGATGCCTGAATACTCGATTTCATAGTCGCCTATCGTCTCCGTCGCCATCGCGGCCTCCCATTATTCGCATGGACATCCCCGGCCGCGGACTTGATGCATTCCGCATTCCCTTTCCGCGTGCGGTGCTAAGCTGGCATTGTAGGGCAGAAAATCCGGGCTTCATATGGGGGAACAAATGCCAGTCTACGAATATACCCGCCGCACGGGAAAACGTTACAC
>JAKACN010000210.1 GCA_021821365.1 Pseudomonadota bacterium
ATTGGTTATAAGGTGGCCGGCGTCGCGGGCGCGGTGGCGGCCACCGTCGGGATGTTCGCGCCCGCCGCCGCGTTGGCGGTGATTGGCGCACGCCTGCTTGCCCGCAGCAGGGGTTCGCCCGGCGTGCAGGCGGCGTTGCGTGGGGTGCGTGCCGCCAGTGCCGGCATGGTTTGCGCAAGCGCGGTGTTGATCGGCAAATCCGCCGCGCCGACATGGACGTCCGCGGCGTTGTTTGCGATTGCCCTGATCATGTTGACCCGATACCGAATCGAGGCGGCGTGGATCATTCCGGCCGCCGGGCTGATCGGATTTTTCACCTGCTGACCAGAAGTCATTTCACACACAGGAGTAAGGAATATGCACACCACACCCTTCAACGACAAGCAGGCAACAGCGATGTCCCGTCCCCGCCCGATACTGATGATCCCGTTGCGCCGTTGCGGTAGCCACGCACTACGGCTTCGATTGAACTTCAGCCCGAAGTTCTATTCGCCATATCCGCTGCATATCGTCGACTTCATGCCGCTGGTGCCGCTGTATGGCGACCTGTCCGACGACAAGGCGTATTTCCGCATGGTGGTCGACGTCGTCGGATTGCAGGCGGCAAGCATGGTGAAGTGGCAAGATATCGTCTTCGATCCGGTGGAGATCTTCGAGTCGATCCGCCACGAACCGCGCAGCGTGCACCGCATCGTGTGGGAGCTGTTGCTGCGCGCCGGCGCGCAACACGGTGCAAGTGTGGTCATGGACAAGTCGCTCGACAGCGTGCACTACGCGGCCGACCTGATGCGCCTGTTTCCGGATACGCTGTTTCTGAATGTCGTGCGCGACCCCCGCGCCCAGGTGGCGTCGATGAATCGCGCGATCATTCATGAATTCGATACCGCGCTCAACGCCAGAACCTGGGTCGAGGCGCATGGCACCGCGTGCGAATTGATGGAACAGTATCCGGATCGCGTACTGACGATTCGCTATGAGGATTTTCTCGGCAACCAGGAACAGACGCTGAACAAGGTGTGCAACTTCTTCGGCATCGAATACCTCCCCCAGATGCTCGACGTGGCGCATTCCTCGGAGGCGCAGCAGATTTCGCAGCTGTCGGCGCTGTGGGCGTCCAACTGCTTTCCACCGATCGTCGCCAACGTCGACAAGTTCAAGAAACAACTCTCGATGGACGAGATCGAGGTGGTTGAAACGCTCGCGCGCGATTATATGGAAATCTACGGCTATGAGCTGATGACGAATGCATGCGCGACGGTTGACGAGGGCATGATCAAGGCTGCGCGTGAGCGCTCGGAAGCAGGTCGGCAGGCCGCGTGGCGCGAACTGGAGAACAACAACTATCGTGATTACATACTGCGCCGGTTCCGGGCCGACTATCTTGCGCGGGTACGTTCTGGCCTGGAACGTCAGCCGCTAAGCGTGTCCTATGGCGCGACACGAAAAGGGCTGCAGGTAGCGTAGTTCGCCGCGCCTGCCGCGGGTGGAGAGATTGAGATCTGGGTGTTCAGGCGAGCATGCCCAGCGCTGCCGCCTTCACTGCGGCCTGCGTCTTGTTGGTTGTGCCGAGTTTTGCCACGACATTGTTGATGTGAAAATTCACCGTGCGTTCGGAAACCGTGAGAATCTGCGCTATCTCGTATGCCGTTTTGCCTTCCGCGGTCCAGCGCAGCACTTCCTTTTCGCGTGCGGTCAGGGCAACTTTCGTTTCCGGTGCCAGTCTGGGAATCATCAAGCGCGACATTCCGGCATGGGCGTACTGTACCAGCCAGGTCATTTTCGCCTGGACCGATGCTAATTCGGCAGCGGCCAATTGCCCCGCGCTTCGCGCCAAAGTCAGCAAACCGACAGCTCCGCTTGCGTCGCGGGAGGGCTGCGCCCAGCCAAACTGCAAGCCGTGGCCGCGCGCCTCTTCCCACATTTCGCGTGCCGGCTCGAATACTTTGTCCGACCATAGGATAGGCAGGTTGGAGCTGAAGGCATGCTTTACCGTCGGATCGACATGAATGTACCCGCGTTCCTGGTAGCGCTCCTGCCATTGATCTGCGTAATTGAAAAATACCGCCACTTTAGGGCGTGAAATCGGAACGGGCATCCGGATGCCGTAGGAACAATATTCAAATCCTATCGCCTTCGCGATCCTCGCCACTTCGGTAAACAGCTCCTGCTCAGAATCGATGCTCAGCAGTGCGTTAAAACAGTCCTCGCGCCATGCATCCATCGAAGTGTCTCCTTTCCGTTTTCCATCCTGGCAGGGCTGCAGTGATCATGCAACCGTTATTGAACAAATTAAGTAAAGTGAGTCCAATTGTCAAATCTAACAGTCGTCAGAACGGGCACGCTCACCTAAAATTCCTTGTGGGCAGACCCCCAGCTACTTCTGACTTACTTTGGAGAGATTTTGTCCATGAACCCTGAAATACGATTTCGACCTGACCATCCACGTACGCCGATCATGTCGCCGGACGGTTATGTACGCTTGCGCCTGGCAAATCTGAATTTGCTGCCTCTCGTGCACTTGTATTCAGAGAATGACGACGAATTCCTGCAGGAGTTGCAGGCTCAAACGGTGCCCGCGCGCGCCGCAGGCTTCTCGGAGTGGAAAAGCGTATCCGATCCCGTCATTTCGCTTGGTTGGAGCTGGTTCATTCACAGCCACTCCGAGCGCATGATGCTTGCGCCGGACGCAGTGCGCAGCAATGTGATGCTGATCGATACATTCGGCTACGATCTTGGACCGCAGAAAACGTCGAGCCTGCTTTTTTCGTGGTTGGGCGGATTCGAATGGACAAAAGACGTAATGATGGCGCTTAGAGGAAATATTCCGGCCTGTTAACTCTATCAGTTACCACGCTGGCATCACCGCAGTGTAATGGTGTCGAACTCACTCCCTGTTTGACTACCATGCAAATAATTATTGGAAGATCGAAGGATTTCGCGTCAGCCTTTGAAAATGCACTCGCCGAATACCGCTACAAGATATTTATAGAAAGATTGGGCTGGTCGCTACCCGTAGAAAACGGGATGGAACGTGACCAGTTCGATCATCCGAACACGCTTTACGTCGTATCGCGCGACACGAACGGCGAAATTTGCGGTTGTGCGAGGCTTCTACCGACGACCGAACCCTATCTCCTGAGCGAAGTCTTTCCGCATATGCTCAACGACGCTCCCATCCCGCGCACGCGCGACGTATGGGAATTGTCGCGCTTCGCCGCAAGCGGCGCCAATCCGAACTCGACGATCGATGTGGCGACCAATACGCGCAACCTGCTCGCCGCGACGATCCAGGTCGCCGCAAAACATGGAGCAAAGCGCTTGATTTTCGTGACCCACATGGGCGCCGAACGGCTGCTGATCCGCATGGGCGTGCATGCTCACCGAGCGGGGGTGCCGATTGTGGCCGACGGCGCGCGGATCGTCGCATGCTGGATCGAGATTGACGAGCAGACCTTGCGCGCCCTTGACATCCCGATGAATGCTGCAAGCGAGGCAAGGGTGACCGTACAGCGCAAGGAGCCGCGTGAAGTGGCAAGGCAGCTCCGCGGCGAACTGATGGCCGGATGATCCTTGTCGCTGTCGGTTCATGTTCCGTTTGAAAGGGGGGGAATGAGCGTGAAGGAAGTGGCCAGCGATTCGTAGTGCGCGGTTATTTCACCGGGCCTTTCAGCATCGAAGGATATCCCGCATCCGAGGTTGCCTTCTTGAGATCGTCCACGCTGACCTTGCTGTCATCGAACACCACTACGGCTTCGCGCCGCTCGTAACTCACCTTCGCCTTGCTGACGCCGGGGACCTTGAGCAGCGCAGCCTTGATGGTGATCGGGCAGGTTGCGCAATCCATGGTCGGCACGTTGAGCGACACGGTCTGTGTTTTCGCCAGTGCGAATGGCGGCAGGCAGAGCAGGGCGACGACTAGCAGGGAAACCGGATTTTTCTTCATGACAAATCAGTAGAAATAAGGCGCAATCAAGGGGAACAGCAGCAGCAGGCCGATGAAGATGGCGCAGGCCAGGTAGATCACCTTGGTGATGGGGCGCGCTGTCTCGCATGCCGGCCCTTCGCCTGTCGTGCAGGCGGGCGACGGCCGGAACACGAGCACGCCGGCCCATAGGAGGGTGCCGATCGCCATCGCCGTGAAGAAGGGCGTGATCGGCCTCAATGACGTCAGGTTCACCATCCACGCACCGGTGATGCCGACCAGCACCAGCACCAGCGGCAGCACGCAGCAAGTAGAGGCAATGATCGATGATGCGACGGCAAGCACCATCAATCCCGCACTCAGGTTCTTGCGGGGCGGAACGGCAGCCGTTTTGATCGAAGGCGAATTGTCGAGCATTGGTGTCGGAGATTTCAGGCTGAGACGACGCGGGCGCTGATTGCGTACTTGAAGGAGTCCGGATCCAGCGGATCAATCGCTTCGCCATTGACTTCGGCCTGCGGATACATAAGGAATCCAACTTTCCCCGTCGTGGAGCCCGGCAGCCGCACGTCGTGGGCGAAATTGTATGCCATCCAGTTGCCTTCCCAGCCTCCGAACAAGGCTTTCCTGACAGGGGCCACCACGGGATTGTCCGGATCCTTGATCCAGGTGCCGGTTTCGAGCCGCATCACCTTGCCGACGTCTGCTGGATCCATCGCCACCCAGCCGCGCTTGCGCAGGTAGACCTCGGCGCGGCAGTGCTGCGCGCTCTTGAGCGAGGCCGGGTTGCCGCCGAGCTCGCGATAGCCGAATTTGCTGGGCACCAGCCGGATCCCGTACGCATCGCGGGCCGGCACGCCGGCGGCGCGGCACAGGCCGACGAACAGGCCGTTGATGTCGCCGCACTTGCCGCCGAAATTGCCGGTCTCCAGCATGGCCTTGATGTCGCCGGTGCCGCAGCCGCGCACCTTGGGTTCGCGGTAAGTCGAGACGATGATCCAGTCGTAGATGCGCTGCACCTTCTCCTCATCGGAACGCGCGCCGGCAACAATCTGGCGCGCGGTGCGGCGGACGATGCCGTCGAGCGGCATCAGATCGGTCGGCTTCGTCCATTGGTGCAGGCTGCCGGCATCTTCATGCGCGGCGATCGGCTTCGACCACGCCGTTGCGCGGCTCATGGTCTGTACGCGCGATGTCACTTCCAGCACGGGCGGCGCCGAGCCGTCGAATTCCGCGACCAGGTACTTTGCACCGTAGTGATTGTCGGTGCCAACATGCATCGCCTTGCCATTTCCGGTCCACGCGCTCGACAGCGAACGCTGCCAGTCGGTGTCGACCGACGGCAGCGGCAACCACACTTTCGCCGGCGCGCCGGATACCTGCAGGTTCACGCGGGTCACGACCTCGAAGGTACGCCAGTCGCCGGGGCGTGGATCGAAATGTCTTTCAGTCTGTGCCTGCGCCAGCACCGCCTTCGGCACAGCACCGAGGAGCAATGTGCCGGACGCCGCCTTCAACAGGGTACGCCGGGAAATCGTTGTCGTTTCGATGTTTTTCATGGTGTGCAATCTTGTTTTCATATTTGGTGAATACTTTGGCGGCTGGCATCAGCGCCTGACGGCGCCGGAATCATTTCGAGCCGACGCGTCCGGCATGGCGTAGTTCTTGCCCATCGAGCAATTTCCCGATGGCGTCCTTCAGGCTGGAATCCGTCCGATCCAGCTCGCCCACGCTTCGCCAGCGCGCGTGCCCGTTGCGATCAACCAGTACGGTGGTCGGCAACACGCCACTCGTCCATCTCTTGAACGCCTCGCCGGTCTTGTCCAGCAGGACCGGATAGCCAAATTCATGTGCCTGCGAAAAGCGCCGGACAGTCGGTGTTGATTCCTTGAAGTTGACGCCGAGAACGGTCACTTTGCCCGCCAACGCAGGATCGTTTGCCAGCCCGTTCAGGAACGGAATTTCATCGACGCAGGGCGCGCACCAGCTCGCCCAGAAATTCAGCACGACCACCTTGCCTCTCAGGTCGTGAAGTTTCCATTCCCGGCCATCCGGATCGCGGAGTTCCAGCGATGGTGTCGGGGTGCCGTTGGGCCAGCGCTGCAGGGCCGGCTCGCCGCCCCATGATGATTGCCATGCGGCCGTGGCCGCGATGAGCATCAGCGCAAAGACGACACGGCGAATACGTATGGTCCCTGCTGGCATGACGCTCGTTACACGGATTCGGATCTGGAAAAGCGAAATGATAGCAGATGCGTGTTTTTCTCCCTCATGCATACGGGGCGGGAGCGCAGAATAGCCGTGCGCAATGCGTCGGTTTGTCGCCCATCGGCCAGATGGAAGGCCATTTTTTAATGCCGCAAAGAAAGTGGAAGGGACCGCTGGCTGCGGGGGCATCATCGTGAACTTGACACGAGGACACTCACGTTGACGGGATATTTCCGGATATACCATTGAATCCGGTAGACGCAGGCTGCCGCAGTACGTATGCTTTCATACACTGCCATAAGGGCAACGGGCCTTGCCTGTCGTTGCTCACTGTTTATGGCTGTATTTCTATATAGCGCATTAGCGAAGCAATTGCGTTGCAAGGACTTGTGCCGGAACGGCTGCCGAGAATAGGCGGACAGCAAGTTTGGATATTCAGACTGGTGCAGTTCGCCTGAATAAAAGTTAGGTTACGGATAATGAGGCGTAGTTTTCCTATGCTTGTCGGCCTGATTTCAATATTGATTTTCATCGTCATGTTTGTCGTTCTGGCGATGGCATATTTCGTTGGCCCACCATCTGATATCGAAATTTATGAGTCACGTCGGGCAGGAGGAAGATAGGCATTCACCTCACTCATCATTTACACGTGATGTGCTAAAGCGAGGAGATCACAATGAGCAACGAAGAAGCGGCACCTGAGACGAACGGCGTTACGGTGGAGTTACTTGCAATGGTTGACCTTGGCCCTGAGATCGAAGGCATGGCGGGGCGCCAACTTCGAATGCGCATGGTCACTATCGCGCCGGGAGGTGTCTTCGGTCCGGTGCACGACCATAAAGACAGACCGGGCACCGTCTACATCCTGCAAGGAACGATCACCGACCATCGTAATGGCATCGCCACCGACTATGGGCCGGGAGTGGGGTGGCCCGAGGATAGGAATACCACGCACTGGCTTGAGAACCGGGGAGCGATTCCGGCAGTGGAAATCTCGGTCGATATCGTCAGGCAAGAGTAAGCGCAGGCGCGACATCGAACTTTGCCGGGTGCGGGGCGTGGCGGAACCGCATGCGCTTCAGTCGGTACCGCCTCCTTGGGTGCCCCCGGTTAGCGACAACGTTATTCCCCGTCATCGCGGTGGGGAAGCAAACAGGGCATAACGCAGTGTCCAGCGAACCGGCTCCAGCGGGTTCTGAATGTCGATGGCATGCATGAGAAACCCCGGAAAAATGGAGGCCCTATGCCAGAACAAAGTCCTTTCATTTGGCATGAACTCGTCACCCCGGACCAGAAGAGCAGCGGTACATTCTTCAGCGAACTGTTCGGGTGGACATGCAGGGAAGTCGACGCGGGGGCGTTCGGAATCTACACGCTGTTCCAGAAGAACGGACAGGATGTTGCCGGGATGATGAATCCAACACCCGATACTCCCTGCAAAGGCTCTTTTTGGCATGCCTATATTGCAGTCGAGGATATTGAGGCATGCGCCAGGCAAACCCTTTTGCTCGGCGGGCGTGTGGTCGTGCCTCCGCATGACGTGCCGGGTGTGGGTCGGATCTGTGCGATCGCAGACCCTAACGGGGCGATCGCGCATCTGATGCAGCCTTTGAAGCCATGACGCATAACAGTGCCATCGACGCGGGCTGAAGCGCTGAACATTGGCACGCGCGTTGCCGTGAAACCGCAGGAGAGTCATATGAGAAAGCTCATTGCATCGACATTTGCCTCGCTGGACGGTGTCATGCAGGCGCCAAGCGCACCGACTGAAGATCCAGCCGGAAATTTCGCCTTGGGCGGTTGGTTGTCCGCCTTCTGGGATACAGGAATGGATATCTCTGCGGCAGGCTTTGATGGCAAGGATCGAGAGCTTGTGCTCGGTCGCAAGACCTATGAAATATTCGAGGCATATTGGCCTTACCAGCCAGCGGACAATCCCGTTGCGACGACGCTCAATGTGGCAAGGAAGCATGTGGCGTCCCGCACGTTGAAGTCATTGCAATGGAACAATTCGTCGTTGCTCGATGGTGACGTCGTTTCAGCCATCACCGCACTCAAGGCCAGGCCCGGGCCGGATCTTCAAATCATTGGCAGCGGCAACCTGATTCAGACCTTGCAGGCCGCATCGCTCATCGACGAATTCAACCTGTGGACGTTTCCGGTCGTTCTTGGGCGCGGCAAGCGACTGTTTGAACATGGTGCCCGGCCATGCGCGCTGAGGCTCGTGGCATCGAAGGTCTCGACAACCGGCGTGGTGATGAGCACCTATGTTCCGGCGGGAGACGTTCAGCCTGGCGCAGTTGGTCAGGGCGAGCCAAGCGCGAAGGAATTGGCACGGCGCGCCAGGATGGCGACGGATGCGACATGACGATTCAACAGGGAGCATTTTTATGACACGGGAATCCATTTCGCCGCAGCGTTTGCGCGATCTTGCGAGATTGCGTCGCGTACGCGATCGCATCGACCGGGACTACGCGCAGGCGCTCAATGTCGAAGAACTTGCCAAAGGCGTGCATATGTCGGCAGGACATCTGAGTCGCCAGTTTCGACTGGCGTACGGTGAGTCACCCTATTCCTATCTGATGACGCGCAGAATCGAACGGGCAATGGCGTTGCTGCGGCGGGGCGATTTGAGCGTCACCGACGTGTGTTTCGAGGTTGGCTGTACTTCGCTGGGGACCTTCAGCACCCGCTTTACCGAATTGGTGGGGGTGCCGCCTACGGTCTACCGCAGCCAATCCGCACTCGCGACCATGGGCATCCCTCCATGCGTAGCCAAACAGGTGACGAGACCGATCAGGAATCAAGAAGCGTCTACTGAACAGCCCGGCTATGCTGATGCCTCCTTCTAATCATTTGAGGCCACCTGTATGGATATTGCAATTCACTCGACATTCCTTCCGCATACCGACCCTGATGCCTCGCTCGCTTTCTACCGCGATACGCTCGGGTTCGAAGTACGCCATGACGTGGCTTATGGAGCATTGCGATGGATAACAGTCGGCCCGGCGGGCCAGCCCGGCGTATCCATCGTCCTCGCTCCTCCTGGTGTTGCTCCCGGTGTGACTGACGACGAGCGTCGCACCATCAGGGAGATGATGGCCAAGGGAACCTACGCCATGATTCTCCTTGCCACCCATGATCTCGATGGCACCTTCGAGCGTTTGCAGGCATGTGACGCGGAAATCGTCCAGGAGCCGATGGAGCAGCCTTATGGGGTGCGCGATTGTGCGGTT
>JAKACN010000211.1 GCA_021821365.1 Pseudomonadota bacterium
TGCAGATGGTGCGGGCCGGCCCACATGTAGGTGAAGATCAGCGCCCAGAAGTGCACGATCGACAGGCGATACGAGTACACGGGCCGCTCGGCCTGTTTCGGGATGAAGTAGTACATCATGCCGAGGAAGCCCGCGGTCAGGAAGAAGCCCACCGCGTTATGGCCATACCACCATTGCACCATGGCGTCCTGCACGCCGGAATAGGCGGAGTAGGATTTCATGACGGACACTGGCATTTCGGCGCTGTTCACGATGTGCAGCAGCGCGACCGCGAGGATGAAGCCGCCGAAGAACCAGTTCGCAACGTAGATGTGCGGCACCTTGCGCTTGACCAGCGTGCCGAAGAAGACGACCGCGTACGCCACCCAGACCAGCGCGATCAGGATGTCGATCGGCCATTCCAGTTCAGCGTATTCCTTGCCGGTCGTATAACCCAGCGGCAGGCTGAGCGCCGCGGACACGATAACAACCTGCCAACCCCAGAACGTGAATGCCGACAGCGCATTGGAGAACAGGCGGACCTGCGCGGTGCGCTGGACCACGTAATAGGAGGTGGCGAACAGGGCACTTCCGCCGAATGCGAAGATCACCGCATTGGTGTGCAGCGGACGCAGGCGGCTATAGGTCAGCCACGGTATGTCGAAGTTGAGTGCCGGCCAGGCCAGCTGTGCGGCGATGAAAACGCCGACCAGCATGCCCACCACGCCCCACACTACAGTAGCGATCGCAAACTGCTTCACGACCTTGTAGTTGTAGCTAAGTGATGTATCCACGTACGATCTCCCAGGGTTAGTAACATTAATGGGGGCAGGGTATATTTCCGCTCTACGAAAAACCTTGATGTGAATCAAATTGACTCAAATCAAGTAGCCCACGACGCGCATAGGGTGATTAAAACCAAATCTCACGGCGATCGCCTGCTTTCCGGTAGAAGAATACGGGCGGGAGTTCGTCGCGCGGCGTCGCGGCGCACTCGGATCAAGGAGGAGGATTTTTTCGCGCAGGACTGGCGATGTCCCGTCGACGGAGAGGAAAAACAGCTTGAAAAACTACTTCCTGGTCGCGTCGTCGCTCCCGGAATCGGCGTCATCGGCCGCGACCGGACGATCGTCGTCCTGCAGGATGCGTAGTCCCGGGCCGACGAGATCGTCGAACTGGCCGTTGTCGGACGCGGCGAAAAAAATCCAGATCGCCGCAAAGACCACGACGATGCTCAGGGGGACGAGGAGATAAAGGGCTTCCATGCGTTTCGTTTCGTGCCGTCACGCGGCCTGTTTGTCGAGTTGCCGCGCGACCGGCTGGCGCGGTTCCACGGCGCGCGGCAGGCGGCGCAGGCGCAGCGCGTTGAGAACCACGATCGCCGAACTGAGCGACATCCCGATGCCGGACAGCCATGGATTGAGCAACCCCAATGCCGCCGCGGGAATCGCGATGGCATTGTAGACCGTCGCCCACGCGAGATTCTGCTTGATGACTGCCATGGTCTTCGTTGCCGCTTCCTTCGCATCCCAGATCGCCGACAGGCGCCCCGACAGCAGCACGGTATCGGCATGCGTCTGCGCCAGCGCCGCGCCGCTGCCCATGGCAAAGGAGACATCGGCCGCGCGCAGGACGGCGGCATCGTTGATGCCGTCGCCGACCATGGCGACGACGGCCCCCGAGGCTTGCAGGGCCTGGACAAATTCGAGTTTCTGGTCGGGCAGGTATTCGCCATGCGCCTCGGGAATGCCCAGCTCTGCCGCGACACGCTGGGTGACCGCCTGCTGGTCGCCGCTGAGCAGAATCACCTTCTTGCCGGCAGATCTGAAATGTTCGATCACCTGCTTCGCGTCGTGGCGCGCGGCATCGGCCAGATCGAAGCGCGCCAGCCATGCGCCGACGGTGCCAAGGTAGACCGGGGTAAAGCTGTCGCGCGCACCGTGCGGCTCCGGCGTTCCGGCGATCTCACCCACGAACGCCGCCGAACCGAGGCGATAACGCACACCTTCGATGACACCTTCAATCCCCTGCCCTGCGCTGTGATGCAGATCGCGCGCGACGATGCCGCCGGCCGTCACGCCGGCTTCGGATGCAGCCTCGATGATGGCAAGGGCCAGCGGATGCGCGCTCGATGCCTCGAGCGCGGCAGCCAGTTGCAAACAGCGTCCGGTGGAATCCGGCCCGGCCGCCGCGATATGGTGCAGCACCGGCTTGCCCGTGGTCAGCGTGCCGGTCTTGTCGAAGATGACATGCGTGGTCCGATGCAGGGTTTCGAGCACGTGCGGCTGCACCACCAGCACGCCCTGGCGGACGAGCCTGTCGGTCGCCGCAGCCAAGGCGCTCGGCGTGGCGAGCGAGAGCGCGCAGGGACACGACACGACCAGCACGGCCACCGCGATCGGCCAAGCGCGCGACGGGTCATGCCATTGCCAAATGCCGAACACGATCAGGGCAAACAGCAGCAAGGCGGCGACGAACCATGCGGCCACCTTGTCGGCCCACAAGGCGAGTTGCGGCTTGGCCTGCCCTGCCCGCTCGATGAGCTTGACCAGCATCGACAGGGTGCTGTCGCGCGCCGACTTGCTGATGCGGACCACGATCGCCTGGGTCGCATTGACCGCGCCGCCCGGCAGCATGTCGCCGATGGAGCGCGGCTGGGGATGGCTTTCGCCGGTAAGCAGCGACAGGTCGATGGCAGTCGAGCCTTCGACGATCACGCCGTCCGCCGGAACCGCCTCGCCCGGTTTGACCAGCACCACGTCGCCCTCGACTAGCTGGGCCGCGACAACCGCTTCCGTGCTGCGGTCGGCAGGATAGCCGGACATGCGCGCGGCGGAGGCCGGCAGCGCGCGCTGCAGTTTCTCCAGCGCGGACGCTGCCTTGCGTCGCGCCATCAGCTCCAGGTAGCGGCTGCACAGGAGCAGGAAGATGAACATGGTCACCGAGTCGAAATAGACGTCTCCCCGGCCGGTAATGGTGGATGCCACGCTGCCGATGAAGCCGGCGGTTATGCCGAGCGCGACCGGCACGTCCATGCCGAGCGCGCGCGCCTTCAGGTTGGACCATGCGCCGCGAAAGAACGGCAGCGCGGAGTAGAACACGGCCGGCAGCGTCAGCAGCATGCTGGCCCAGCGCATCAGCTTTTCCATGTCCGCATCCATCGTCCCTTCGCTCGCGAGGTAGACGGGCACGGCGTACATCATGACCTGCATCATCGAGAGGCCGGCGATGAAAAGCTGGCGAAACATCTTCTTCGCCGCGCGCTGCAGCTGCTCGCCATGGCGGATCGCGTCGTAGGGATAGGCGGCGTAGCCTACCTCGCGCACCGCGCGCAGGATGTCGCTCGGCTTGCAGTTATCCTTTTGCCAGCGGACCTGCAGGCGTTCGGTGGCAACATTCAGGTTGATATTCTCGACGCCAGGCACATGGGCAAGCCGCCGTTCGATCAGCCAGACGCAGGCGGCGCAGCGGATGCCGTCCACCGAGAACACCGCTTCGCAGCTCTCGCCGCCGGCTTGCGCTCCATCGGGCAACTGCGCGGAGAACTGCGCCATCAGCTCCGGCGTGTCGTACAGGCGCAGCTCTTCCGGAACCAGCGCATCCTTGTCGGCAGTGGTCGAATAGCCGTCGCGGGTCAGGTAGTAATCCGTCAAGCCGTTGTCGACGATCGCCTGGGCAACGGCCTCGCAGCCGGGGCAGCACATAGCGCGCGGCGCGCCGCCGATTGCCACTGTCCACGTCGAACCTGGCGGAACGGGCAGGCCGCAATGGAAACAGGACTCCGCCGCATGGCTGCGCGACGGCTCATTGGACTTGTCCAGCACCGCGTCCATCAACGGCCTCCCTGGGAAGCCGCATGCGGGGTAATGCAGACCGCATCGAGCCAACCAAGGGACAGCCCGTTGGCGGCGCGCACCAGGCCGAGCAGGCCAAAGGCCAGCACCAGCAGGCCGCTGGCCACGCGCACCCAGCGGCGCCGCGTCAGCGATTGCAGGCGTGCGCCGAGCATTCCCATCGTCACCAGCAATGGCAAGGTACCGAGTCCGAAGGCCAGCATGACGATTGCGCCGGAGAGCGCCGAACCGCTCAGCATCGCGGTCAGCAGCACGCTGTACACCATGCCGCACGGCACCCAGCCCCACAGGCCGCCGAGCGCAAAGGCCTTTGCGATGCTATCGACGGGAAGCAGCGGTTTCATTAACGGCTGCAATCGGCGCCACAGGATCTGTCCCAGCGCCTCCAGCCGCGCCAGGCCGCGCCAAACCTCCATCAGATACAAGCCCAATGCGACCAGCATCAGGTTGGCGAGCCAATAGCCGCCGACCTGCAGCGTCGATACCGCGGAAAACGTGCGCACGCCCTGCGCGACGCCGCCGGCGATCGCACCCGCCATGGCATAACTGGCAATGCGCCCCGTGTTATAGGCGAGGACGCGCATGACGTCGCCGAGGACCATGGCGTGGCCGATGGTGGCGGATCCGTTCGTGACCGCGACCGGGAACGGGCGCCGTGTTGAGGCGACCGAGAAGGCGCTCACGATTCCGCCGCACATGCCGATGCAGTGCACGCCACCGAGCAGGCCGATCAGGAAAACGGAAAGTAATTGCAAGTCTGTCACTGGATGAGATCTGCGAACCCAAGCTGAAATGCGGCCCGGGCATGTGCCGCGAAAAGCGCAAGCTTACATCAGATCGTCTTCGAGTACCGCAAGCGCTCGACTTTCGCTTCCTTCCTGGCATGGAGGTAGCGATCGAAGACCATGCAGATATTGCGGATCAGAAGACGACCCTTCGGGGTCACCGTCAGCCACTCGGCGTCGATGTTCAGCAGGCCGTCGGCCTCCAGTTCGCGCAGCTTGTCGATCTCCTCCGCGAAATAGGTCGTGAAGGTGATCGGATAGGCCAGTTCGAGCGAACGGATCGACAACTCGAAATTGCACATCAGCATCTGGATGATGATCCGACGCAGCAGGTCGTCGACGGTGAGTTTCGTGCCGCGCGCGACCGGCAGTTCGCCGGACTCCAGGCGCTCGTAATAGGCTTCCAGTGTTTTCTCGTTCTGGCTGTACGTCGAACCGACCGCACTGATGGCCGACACGCCGCAGGACACCATTTCGGCTTCCGCGTGGGTGGAATAGCCCTGGAAGTTGCGATGCAGGCGTCCCTGGCGCTGCGCGACGGCCAGGTCGTCGTTCGGCTTGGCAAAATGGTCCATGCCGATATACACGTAGCCCGCCTCGGTCAGGCGCTTGATGCACAGTGCCAGCATGTCCAGCTTGGTTTCCGGATGCGGAATGTCCGCCTCGGAAATGCGCCGCTGCGACTTGAACAGATGCGGCAGATGCGCGTAGTTGTAGATCGAGATACGGTCCGGATTGGCCGCGATCACCTTGGTCAGCGTCTGCCCCATGGTGATCAGGTTCTGCTTCGGCAGGCCGTAGATCAGGTCGACGCTGATCGAGCGGAAGCCGGCCTCGCGCGCCGCACACATCACGGAGAGCGTCTGCTCTTCCGGCTGGATGCGATTGACCGCCTTCTGCACGTCGGGATCGAAATCCTGCACGCCGAGACTGATGCGATTGAAGCCCTGCGCGCGCAGCGAATGCACCCGCTCCGCCGATACCGTGCGCGGATCGATCTCGATCGAGTACTCGCCGTCCTCGTCGGTGGCGAAGCGGAACCATTTGCGGATATGCGCCAGCAGGTCGGCCATCTGCTCGTCCGAAATGTAGGTCGGCGTGCCGCCGCCGAAGTGCAGCTGTTCGACGTGGTTCATCTCGGCGAACAGCTTGCCCTGGAGGTCGATCTCCCGTTTCAGGTAGGTCAGGTATTCATCCGCCTTGCTGCGGTTCTTGGTGACGATCTTGTTGCAGGCGCAGTAGTAGCACAGCTTGTCGCAGAACGGGATGTGGATGTACAGGGAAAGCGGATTCCTGGCGCCCATGGCGCGCACGCTGTTCACCGCCTGCAGGTAATCGCCCACGCGAAACTCCTCCGTGAACCGGTCTGCGGTCGGATACGAGGTATAACGCGGCCCCTGCTGGCTCAGCTTGCGGATCAAGGATGCGTCGAAGAGCACCGAAGGGGTAATGGGTACTGCTGTTGCGGGAACTGCCATGAATTCACTCCTGCAGCCGAACGCCCCAGGATGGGACGCTATCAGGCTCGGTTGCAGTGTACGTGCGGCGAACAAGCCGCGACCTTGATCTATGTCAAACAGCCCGGATATGGATCGTGCGGCTGAAGTTTTGTCAAGCGAAATTCAACCATCCCGGCCGTCGACGCGTGCGCGGACCAGATATGGTGCATATACCGCAACATACAACAGGAACGCAGCGCTCCAGCAGGCCGCGGCAATGACGAGCATGGCATTGCGCACGCCGAAGGCATCCGCGGCAGCGAGCAGCCGGGCAATGACGCCGGCCTGCACCAGCAGGTACATCATCAGTTCGCTGCGTCCGGCGGATAGCGGCCGCCCGGTGTGACCGAGCGCGGTGCGGGTGATCATGCCGAGGATCAGGCCTGCCATCGAACCGACCGTCAGCGCATGGAAGGCGGCGCTTGTCGTGACGAGGTTGAGTGCCGCCAGCGACAGCAGGAAGAAGCCGATCGCAATCCAGGCGAACGACGCATGCAGGATCCACAACAGTGGATGGCCGAGCGTGACATGCGGCTTCCAGCCGACCAGGCGCGTCATCTGCGTGACGCTCGCGGCAAAGGCAAGCGCCGCCACCAGCGGTCCCGGCAGGTGCGCAACCCATGCCAGCGATGCCACGGCGGTCAGCACGATGCTGATGCGGTCGCGCTTGGCATCGGTCACCGGCTTGCAGCCAGGGACGGCATTGGACGTGAAGCCCGGAATGACGCGGCCGCCGATGACCGATTCGATCATCACGACAATCAGGATGGCCGCTTCGACCGGCGCGATCGGCGAGATGTCCAGCACGCCGTTGACGGCCAGATGGAACACGATGTTCGCGCAGGTCAGCAGGCCCAGCAGGCCGACCAGGAAGTAGTTGCGTTTGCTGCCGGCACGCTTGAGCACGCGGTACATCGGCCACGCCGCCAGCGGCAGGAAGGATACATCCACGATGGCGGCCACCGGCGCGGGCAAGGCGCACATGGCGATGCGCCCCGCGATCCAGAGGCCGGCCAGCGCGGCGAGATGGCCGCGGCGCGGCGTCCATAGTCCGGTCCAGTTGCGTCCGGCGGTGAAGAGGAAGCCGATGATCACCGCGACGGCGAAGCCGTAGACCATTTCATGCACGTGCCAGAAAATGTTGACGTGCGCAGCAAGATGCTGCGGCGCGACGCCGAAGTAGGTCGCGACCCACATCGGGATGCTGACGCCGGCAAAGATTGCGGCCAGCAGGTAGAACGGACGGAATCCGAGCCGGAACAGCGGATGGTGCGTCAGCGACGGCTTTCCCTGCGCCGGTGAACGCGGCTCTTCAATGGTCAGCAAGGCCATGGCAACCCCTCAAAAGATTCATATTGGATGAATCTTATATTGCCTTGGCCCGTAAATCAACATCGATATGTAAACTAATCCTGCCATGCCGTGCATTCATGCCTGCCGCAGGTCCAGCACCAGGTGTGTTGTATCGTTTTCAACAGAGCGGGAAGCCTGGAAACCGAATTCGCGCACCAGGGCGATCAATGCCTTGTTATAGCTGAGCGTTTCGCCGACGATCTCCTGCGTGCCGCGGTCGCGGCAATATTGGACCAGCCTCTTCATCAGGATGCGTCCAAGCCCCTTCCCCTTCAGGTCGGAGCGCACGATGATCGCGAACTCGGCGCTGACGTTGTCAGGATCGAAAATCACGCGCGCCACGCCCAGCGTTTCCGATGCGCCATCCTCGCCCTTCCTGGTTGCAATGAAAGCCATTTCGCGGTTGTAGTCGATCTGCGTCATGCGTGCCAGTTGCGGGTTCGTCAACTCGCGCATGCGGACGAACATGCGATAGCGCACGTCTTCCGGGTCAAGGGCATTGAAGAACTCGATGTGCTGCGGGCCGTCTTCCGGCTTGATCGGGCGCAGCAGCAGCGGCGAGTCTTGCCAGTTGATCCACTCTTCCAGCGCTTCCGGATAGGGACGTATCGCAAGGCGGTCCACGCCGCCCTTCTCGGCCGGCTTCACACCGATGCGCGCATCGAGCGCGATCACGCCATCCGCATCGGCCAGCAAGGGATTGATGTCGAGTTCGGCGATCTCGGGGATGTCGATGATGAGGTGCGAAATCTGGATCAGCACATGGCACACGGCATCGATGTCCGCTGCCGGCAGATTGCGATAGCCGCCAAGCAGTTTCGACACCCTGGTGCGTGAAATGAGGTCGCGCGCCAGCACCATGTTCAGCGGCGGCAGGGCTACCGCATGGTCGGCCGTGACTTCCACCGCAATGCCGCCCTGGCCGAACAGGATCACCGGCCCGAACACCGGATCGCTGGTGACGCCCACGATCAGCTCGCGCGCAAGCGGCCGGCGCACCATGCCCTGCACGGCGAACCCGCGCAACTGCGCATCCGGACGCAGCTCGCGCAGGCGCTTGTTCATCGCGTGGGCCGCGGCGGTGACCGATGCGGCGTCTTCCAGATCGAGCACCACGCCGCCCACGTCGGATTTGTGCGTAATGTCCGGCGAGAGAATCTTGAGCGCGACCGGGAATCCGATGTCGGTCGCGCATTGCGCGGCTTCCTCCACGGTACGCACCGAACAGGTTTTCACCACCGGTATGCCGTAGGCCGCGAGCACCTGCTTGGCCTCCGGTTCCGACAGCATGCTGCGGCCGCTGGCAAGGACGTTCTTCACGATCCCGCGCGCCGTGACGCGATCCTCGGAGATGTCGTGCGACACAGCCGCCGGCACCTCCATCAGCAGTTCCTGGTTGCGGTTGTACTGCACGATCTGCATGAAGCCGCGCACCGCTTCCTCGGGCGTGTCGTAGGTCGGGATGCCTGCATCGGTGAAGGCGCTGCGCGCCTGCGCCACGGAATCGCCACCCAGCCAGCAGGCGAGGATGTTGCGCGAGGCTTTTTTCACGATCGGCGCAACCGCCGCCGCGATATCCGCGCTCGGCACGATGGCCGTCGGCACATGGATGAACAGGGTGGCATCGACCTCTTTTTCCTGCAGCAGCGTTTCCAGCGTATCGACGTAGCGCTCCGCCGGCGCATCGCCGATGATATCGACCGGATTGCCGTGCGACCAGGTGTCGGGCAGGATCTGGTTCAGCCGTTCCATCGTCGGCGCGGACAGGTTCGCCAGCTTGCCGCGCTTGCCGATCAGCGCATCCGTGGCAAGCACCCCGGCCCGCCGCCGTTGGTGATGA
>JAKACN010000212.1:0-8353 GCA_021821365.1 Pseudomonadota bacterium
CCGGAGACTGGGCACACGGCGGTCCATAGGATGCCGACCGCCGTGCTGGAGACGAACTTGGCGGCGCCATTGATGGTGCCGAGCGCGCCGACGCTCATCGCCAGCGTGTCGCGGCCGACCATGTCGGCGGTCACGGTCGATTCCAGTGTTTCCTGCACGGCGACATACAGGCCGGCGATGAAGAAGATCGCGCTTAATAGCACCACGCTGTCGACCTGGAACCAGAATGCCAGCGCAGTGAGAACCGCCGTCAGCGCGCCCAGCACATAGCCGGCGACCAGCACCGGCAGCGGGCCGAAGCGGTCGGCCAGCACGCCGACCGGATAGGAAACGACGACCTGCACCACATTGCGCCACACGTAGAGCAGGCCGGCTATTTGCGCCGCATGCAGCACGCCCATCGATGCGGTGAGCAATTGCGTGGCCGCCAGGATCAGCAGGCTGTGCGAGAAATCGCCAATGCCGAACACGCCGACGGCACCGAGATAGCGCTTGAATCGCGCGGGCAGCCCATGCAATGCACTGAAGAACTTGAGCGCCGGATTGGGGGAATGCTCGGGGTCTTTGACCAGCGTCAGGAACGCCAGTACCGCCAGCGCACCGGGGATCACGGAGAGCCACAGCACGAAACGGAACGGTCCGGCGGCGTCATGCCACTGCCATGCCTGCGCCCATCCCAGTAATGCCACACCGAGCAAGGGGCCGGCCACTGCACCAATCGTGTCCATCGCACGGTGGAAACCGAATGCACGGCC
This sequence comes from Pseudomonadota bacterium, assembly GCA_021821365.1. Lineage (GTDB taxonomy): Bacteria > Pseudomonadota > Gammaproteobacteria > Burkholderiales > Burkholderiaceae_D > Noviherbaspirillum. Next base: position 756 of record JAKACN010000212.1, read on the forward strand.
GCGTGTTTCCGGACTGACCGCCTGGATCACGATCGCATCCCGCAAGGGGCCGCGCAGACCCTTGCCGAACCACGAGACGACCCGGCCCAGCAGCAACAGCGGCCAGCCGAGCGCCAGCGCGATCAGCATCTGTCCGAGCGGCGTCAGCCCGTAGCCGGCCAGCACCAGCAGCTTGCGATGCCCGAGCTTGTCGGCAATATAGCCTGACACCATCTTGGTGAAGCTGGCAACTGCGTCGGCGATGCCTTCGATGATGCCCAGGGCGGCAGCGGGAATGCCGAGCACCGCGAGAAAGCCGGGCAGGATCACGGTGGTGGTCTCGTAGCAGAAATCGCCGAGCGCGCTGGTCAGGCCGGCGCCGGCGACCGTGCGGTTGAGCCAGCCTTGCGGTTGCCCAAGTGGGGCATCGGTTGTGGCGCCGGCGGATGGTGCGGCGATCGTCTTGTGTGTATCGGTCATAGCGGCAACGAAAATGTGGCGAGTACCGGATAGTGATCGGATGTCATGTCGGTCAGGCCGGTGCGAATGACTTGGTAGGAGTCGGCATGCTGCGCCAGCGCTTTCGATGCAAGAAGATAATCGCAGCGCATCGACGCGAATTCGGTGCCGCTGAATCCCGCCGCAGGGACGGTCGGCACGGCCGATCCGCCCAACGCATGGCCGATATCGATCCAGCCGGCCGCTTCGAGTTGTGCCAGCACGCTGCGGTCGGCAGTGCGCAAATCGTCGGACAGGTAGCGGCTGCGATGGTGGGGCGGCAGCATATCGAAACCTTCCGGCTCCGGATCATGGGGCGAGGCCGAATTGAAATCGCCGGCGAGCAGTGTCCAGTTATCCGGGGCCGCGGATACGGCGAGATAAGCGGCTTCGCGGCGGCGCACGACGGCGCCGTTCGGACAGAGATGCGCGCTGATGAAGGTGAGGGGGCGTTCGCTGTCCGGCAGCGCGACCTTGAGCGTGGCGAGCGCATGATGGAAATGCGCGCCGTCGGCATCGAAGGCGATCGGACGCAGTGGTGCGCGGATGAAGATCGCGACGTTCTGCCCGGTGCGCGGCGCGAGTGCGAGGAAGCCGCGCATGCCGATACGGGCTTCGAGCGCATACAGCCAGGCGCCGCCGTTGGCGTCGAAGCCCTTGGCTTCCTGCATCAGGAAGACGTCGGGACGGAGTTCGTTGATCAAGCCGATCTGCGCTTGCGCGCGGCGCTCATCGCTGCCGTCGCGGCCACCGAACAGGGTGTTGTAGGTCAGTACGGTCAGTTTCATGCAGCGCCTTTCCCGGTTTATCGGTTTTCGTCGTGCGCCTCGAACACGCGTTGCGCATAGTCGTCGAGCAGTGCTTCGCAAGCTTGCAGACGTCGCTCGGCCTCCAAGGCCAGCGGCGCGCCGTAGAAGTCGAGCTTGCGGATCTTGTCCAGCCAGTTCTGCAGCTTCTTCAGATCGACATCGTTTTCTTCCAGCTCGGCATAGGTGAAATGATTGGCGGCGATTTCTTTCGCGATTTCGCCGTCAAAATCATCGCACTTGTCGAGGAATTCCTTGTATTCCTCGTCGCGATCCGCCTTGAAGCGGGCAACCACCTTGTCTTCCTGTGTCCGATCAAGCGCCACGGTTTCCAGGATCAGCGATTCTCCTTTCATCTCGGAAATGTCGTTCTCCAACATCTTCAGATGGCGCACGTGGTCATCGGATTTCGGGAGCAGGCAAACCCCGCTTTGCAAGTAGATCGCACCCATGCCCTTTAACCGACGCCAGAGCGCCACACGCTTCTTGGCAGGTTCCGGAGGAACCTTGTAGGTCAGCAGTAACCAGTTTTGTATGCTCATGGAACGATATTAATGTTACGACCGTTACATGTCAATCGAAACGGCAGGGATTTATAAAATGGTGAATACCGAAGAATGGTTGCCAGCGCGGCGAACGTGGCACATGTCAATGGCTTGCTATGTTGAACCCGGTTAATCGCGTCAGATTGCCTATACTTTAAAAGGAGGCCATCCTCCGTGAAGGAGTTGCCATGAAAGGCTTTCAATTAGAGTTCTTTATGGAACAGAACAAGCGCCACCGGCATCAGGCGCTTTGGGAGTGGCTGCTTGAGGTAGCCCGTTCGCACGGGATTCGCGGTGCGACCGTATTCATGGGAACGATGGGATACGGACACCACCGTCGCATCCATTCCGCGCACTTTTTCGAACTGGCGGATCAGCCGGTGCAAGTGACGATGGTGGTGACGGAAGAAGAAGCGGATCGCTTATTCGCCCTGTTGGGCGAAGAGAAAGCGCACATGTTCTTCGTCAAGTTGCCGGTGGAGTTCGGCGTCATCGGCGATACGGTTCCATGAAATGCATGGCTCATGCGCGGCCCTGGCGCAGCGCGCGGCTTCTCTTTGTGCGGCAATCAAACGTCGATGCGTTTGATGAGGATGTCTTGCTGCTACATTCAAATGTGTTCATCGCGTTGAGTTCCACAGGCAATTGTTCCGCGGAGTTGCGTGCAGCGGTGCGCAGCTTGATTCCCCTTCTCCGGGCGCGTATGATGAATCAAAGGAGATGGCATTCTCCTCGAACCGCCTTAACGGCTGATGATGCCTGCAGGTCGCCCGAAACGGGCGCTGTGGGTGATCGGCTTCCTTCCCCAAGTCCCCCATAGTGTCCCGATTGGCCTGTCGTTGTCAGTAACGCAGTAGGTCCATGAGGAGTCATGCTGTGGAAGCCACGATCCCGCCTTGCCCGTTTTGCAGCGTCGACAGCGACATATTTCTGCATAACCGCCACGCCTATGCGCGCTGCGACAAATACCCGGTCACGCCCGGCCATCTGCTGCTGATCCCGTTCCGGCATGTCGCCAGCTACTTCGATACGACCGACGAAGAACGCACTGCCTTGCTGCAATTGCTGAATGAAGCGAAGGCGTTGCTGGATGACAGCCATGCGCCTGCCGGCTACAACATCGGCATCAACGTCGGTGAAGCTGCGGGCCAGACCATTCCCCATGTGCACGTTCATCTGATTCCACGTTACCAAGGCGACGTGGCGCAGCCGCGCGGCGGCGTGCGCGGCGTGATTCCAACCAGGCAATCGTATTGAGACAGGCAACCCGATAAACAACAACCGACGCGAGAGGAGAATGCCATGACCAACGTATGGATGCTTGCCGCGCTATGGCTGGGACTGGCGCTCATCGCCACGCTGTTGTCGATCTGGTTGCGCGTCGCTACCGCGCTGTCCGAAATCGTGGTGGGGACGGTGGCACAACTGTTCATCGGCGCGCTGATCGGCGGTGCCGTGCTGGGGACCGATGAATCGTGGATCAAGTTCCTGTCCGGCACCGGTGCGATCGTGCTGACCTTCCTGGCGGGCGCCGAACTCGATCCGACCGTATTCCGGAGCAAATGGAAGGAGGCGTCCGCGATCGGCTTGATCGGCTTCTTCGCGCCTTTCTTCGGCTGCGCCGCCGTCGCTTACTATTGGCTCGGCTGGAATTCGCAAGCCAGCTGGCTGACCGGTGTCGCGCTGTCGACCACGTCGGTTGCGGTGGTCTATGCGGTGATGCTCGAATTCGGACTCAACAAGACCGATTACGGCAAGACGGTGCTAGCCGCCTGCTTCATCAACGACCTCGGCACCGTGCTGGCGCTCGGTTTCATCTTTTCGCCGTTCACGATGAAGACACTGATTTTCTTCGGCGTCAGCATCGTGGTGTTCGCCATATTGCCGTGGCTGACGCCGCGCTTCTTCAAGCGCTACGGTGACCGGCCGTCCGAGCTGGAGGCGAAATACCTGTTGCTGATCCTGTTCGCGCTGGGCGCGCTGGCGAGCTGGGCCGACAGCGAAGCGGTGCTGCCCGCGTATGTGATCGGCATGGTGTTGGCCGGCACCGTCGGCAAGGACCATGCGCTGATCCGTCGCCTGCGCACGCTGACCTTCGGCCTGCTCACACCGTTCTATTTCATCCGCGCCGGTTCGTTCGTGTCGGTGCCGGCGCTGATCGCCGCGCCCGCCGCCTTTTTCGTGCTGTTCCTGGCGAAGATGGCGACCAAGTTCGTCGGCGTCTATCCGGTAACGAAGCTCTACAAGTCGCCGAAGAAGGAGGCGATGTATACGACGCTCTTGATGTCGACCGGATTGACCTTCGGCAGCATCTCGGCGCTGTTCGGGCTGTCGCATGGCGTGATCGACCAGACCCAGTATTCGTACCTGGTGGCGACCGTCATCGGCAGCGCCGTGATTCCGACGCTGATCGCCAATGCGTTCTTCCTGCCGCATCATTTGCTGCGCTCGCAGAACGCGGCGGGAATGGAGATACCGGAACCCGGCGCGGAAGTCGCCAGATTGTCGAAGTCGAAGTAGGGGAAGAGGCAGGCGATGTCTCATCACACTCTGATTGCCTGCGATGGATCGAAACTGATGAAAAGGCGTTCGCCTGGCAGAAAAGGAGAGAGTCATGTTCAACCGTATTCTGATTGCCTACGACGGTTCTGCGCCGGCGGAAAAGGCGTTCGATTATGCCGTCGACCTGGCCGCGAAATACCGCGCGCAACTGGACGTACTGGCAATAGCGCGTCCGCCCGACTTCGGTGACGACGTCGAAACGGAAGCCATCCTGGAGAATACCCAGGACCACTTCAAGGATCGATTCGCACTGATGCAGCAGCGCGCGGCGCAGCATGGCATCGCGCCGGCGTTCAATGTGCTGGTCGGCCATCCGGCGGAGCAGATCGTGCGGCAGGCGGAAGAGAAAGCCATCGATCTGATCATCGTCGGCCACCGCGGCAAGGGTTTGTTCGAGCGCTGGCTGCTCGGCTCGGTATCGCGTGTCGTGATCGCCTACGCGCATTGCGCGGTGATGGTCGTCCGGTAACGGAAAACACCTTACCTGCCGTGAAAGGACCGCGTATATGAATGAGCTCTTCTGCATACACTGTTTCGCATTGCTGCCGGACGCGGCGACGGTCTGCCCCGTATGCGGGCGGCGGACCGATGACACCGGCGCCGGCGATTACCGCGAACGGCTGCTGCATGCGCTGCATCATCCGCTGGCGGAGGTGCGCATGCGCGCGATCATTGCGATCGGCTTGCGGCACGACCGAGCGGCCGCCGATGCACTGGTTGCCTGTGCGCTGCGCAATCCGACCGACGTGATGGAGGGCCTGCAGGTCGTCGAGACGCTGAAGATCATCGACGACGGCAAGCCGCGCCTGCCGGCCCTCCATTATTTGCACGCGCGGCATCCCGCCAGCGCGGTCAAGCAGGTGGCCCAGGTCGTGCTGGACGCCTGCGCGGCAGCGCCTGATTCACATGCAAAGGAATGACGATGATTGACATCAACATACCCGGATACCGGCAACTCACGCTGTCGCACCTGGTGGTCGACTTCAACGGCACGCTTGCCTACGATGGCGCGCTGCGGGAGGGCGTGAAGCCGCAACTGGCGGAACTGGCGAAGCTGCTCGATATCCACGTGGTCACCGGCAATACCTATGGCACGGCCAACGACGAACTGCACGGTATCCCTTGCCGCATCCTGTTGCTGCAACCGAACGGGCAGGCGCAGGCCAAGCGCGACATCGTGCAACAGCTCGGCGCCGAGGTGACGGTGGCAATCGGCAACGGCCGCAACGACACGCAGATGATGGCAGCGGCGACGCTCGCGATCGCGGTGATCGGCGCCGAGGGGGCGGCTGCCGAAACACTGGCGGCGGCGGATGTGGTCACCAACAATATTCATACCGCGCTCGGCATGCTGCAGCATCACAAGCGTTTGATCGCGACGCTGCGCGCATGACGCGGCCGGCTCATGTCATCGACCTGGATCCGGATTACGTTTCAAGCCTCCGCGAACATGGCGCCGGCGGAGAGCGACTTCTGCCTGCCGAATTTGTTGGTTGGCAGTATCGGCGTCGTGGTCGCGCAAGTCGGATCGGCAAGGCGTCGCTGCCGCTGTTGGGCGCTGACGGCGTCCGGGCGCACCGGCAAGATAATCTTCTGCCGGGAACCACAGCATCAGATGCCGACTGGTGCAGCGGAAGGCGGTCGTGACGGGGTGGAGCGATGACATGGCATGAAGAGCGGCCGCATACCGGGAACGGGGAGGAGGCGAACATCCGGCACTTCCGCTGGGCGCCACCGCCGACAGGTGCTGGCGTCATGATTCCGGGCGAACGCGAGGATGCCGTCGCGAACGAAGAGCGTGCCGGCCGTGCGCGCTTCCACAGTATCCTGTTCCCCGCTCCCGGTGCCGTCGTCACGCATGCAACGCCCGAATTCTTTCACGACCTGAACCTCGACCAGGTCGTGCAGGCCGTGATCGCAGGCAGGCAGGAGTACGATCTCGCGCCATTCTTCCATACCGGTTTGCACGACCTCGATACGATCGTCTATCGACAGGAAATCATGCGCGATCTCGACAACCGGCGTGTGGCGTCGGGCATCGATGCGTTCGCCCGGCGTATGCGCACGATGCGCGAGCATCTGGAGCAAGCGCAGAAGCGCCACTACCAGTACGAGCAGGAACGCTGGTTTCTGGGCGCGGCGGAGCAGTATTGCGACGCGGTCGAGGGGCTGGCGCAGGACTTGCCTCGTCTTCCGCTGGAATCGGCCGGCATGCAGGCGTTCTGCCGGTATCTGAACGGGTACGTGCAATCCACTGCCTTCATGCAGCTTGCCGCAGCCACCCGGAAACTGGCATCGGACCTGGCAGCGATCCGTTACTGCCTGCTGATCGACGGCGATCGGGTCACGGTGCTGCCTTACGAGAACGAAATCGACAACAGTGCGGCGGTCGAGGAAACCTTCCGCAAGTTCCGGCGCGGCGCGGTGAAAGACTATCGCAGCAAGTTCGGCGACGCCACCGGCATGAACCACATCGAGGCGCAGGTGCTGGACCGGGTGGCGCTGCTGCATCCCGATACGTTCGGCGCGCTTGATCGCTACCGCGCGCAGCAGGCGGCCTACCTCGACGAGACCATCGTGCGTTTCGACCGCGAGATCCAGTTTTACGTCGCTTACCTGGAATACGTGGAATCCTTCCGCAACGCCGGTTTGCGCTTCTGCTATCCGCTGTTGTCGACCGATGACAAACAAGTCGCCTGCCGCGACGCCTTCGACCCCGCGCTGGCCCGCCAGCTGGTGGCGGAAAAGGGAACGGTCGTGTGCAACCATTTTTTCCTGCGCGAGCCCGAGCGGCTGTTCGTCGTGTCCGGTCCGAACCAGGGCGGCAAGACCACGTTCGCGCGCATGTTCGGCCAGTTGCACTACCTGGCGAGCCTGGGCTGCCCGGTGCCGGGTTCGCAGGCGCGGCTGTTCCTGTTCGATCGCCTGTTCGCGCATTTCGAAAGGGAAGAGGATATCGCGACGCTGCGCGGCAAGCTGGAGGACGACCTGGTGCGCATGCATAGGATTCTCGGCCAGCTCACGCCGGACAGCATCGTCGTCGTGAACGAGATTTTCTCGTCGACTTCGCTCAAGGATGCGCTCTTCCTGAGCCAACAGGTGATGGCCAAACTCGCCGCGCTGGACGTGCTGGGCGTGTGCGTCACCTTCCTCGATGAGCTGGCATCGTTCAACGAACAGACCGTCAGCATGGTCAGCGCTGTCGACC
>JAKACN010000212.1:8363-9242 GCA_021821365.1 Pseudomonadota bacterium
ACGCCGGCCGGCCGACGGTCTGGCCTACGCGCTGGCGATCGCCGAGAAGCATCGCGTCACCTACCACTGGCTCAAGGAGCGGATCAAACCATGAACGTGCTGCTGATGCACCGCGACCGGGATTTCGATCCACCGCAAAGCGGGCCATGGGACGCGCAGGCATTGACACAGGATCTGGCGCTCGACACGCTATGGCAGGCGATGGCCGGCGACGACGAGTTTCTCGGCGGCGTGGTGCGGCAGGCGCTGTTTGCGGGTTTGCAGAATGATCGCGACACGATCCTGTACCGGCAAGCAGTGTTGCGGGATTGCCTGAGCAACCCGGCCGTGGTCCGCCGGCTGTATGAACTTGCGGTCGAGACATTCGAAAAAAGAAAGAAACATTATTTCAGTATCTTCAGCAGCTATCCGTCGTCGATCCTGCGCGATTCGATCGAGCTGATGCAGATGCTGGTCGACATGCTCACCGCCTTGCGCGACATGGCGCGATCGCAGAACGGCCGCTTCATGTCGGACGGCTTCACCGGCCTGTTCGCGATGCTCGACCGGGAATTGGACGACGATTACCTGGCCCGCATTCGGCAGCATCTGAAGGAACTGAAGTTCAGGCAAGGCGTGCTGCTGAGCGCCGAGCTGGGCGCCGGCAACCGCGGCACGCGCTATATCGTGCGCAAGCCGGCCGACGTGGCGCTGCCCTGGTGGGCGCACCTGATCCCCAGACGGCTGCCGGGGTATACCTTCCGTCTGGCCGAGCGCGATGAAGCCGGCGCGCAGGCGCTGTCGGAGATCGAAGGGCGCGGCATCAACCTGGTGGCCAATGCGCTGGCGCAGTCGGTCGAACACATACTGAGTTTTTTCAGGCATTGCGGACCGAACTGG
>JAKACN010000213.1 GCA_021821365.1 Pseudomonadota bacterium
CATCCCGCCGTCCAGGTTTGTGTGTTCTCACGATCCTGGTGCTCATGAAACGATCTTTCCCCTCTCGGCAATGCTTCCGCGGCATGCGCTATCCCGCACTTTTCGCTTTCGACGCCGGTCCACGCCTTTTCGCAGTGACCTGTTGCAACTCCGTTGCGGCCCTTTATTGACTTGGAGCGCCAATGCCCGAAATAGACATCATCAAAAACGCCTGCATCCAAGCGCTGGACGATACGAAAGACGTACGCGACCGCACGATGCTGTTCCGGGAAATCGTCGATCCGGCGTCGGTATTGGAACTGGCGAACCTCGTCGAGGCGAGCATCACCCCCCATGATCTGGAAACGTTGATGCTGCTGATTCGAAATCTCGCTGACTATCTGGAGGCCGTGCCGGATACCGGAAACGACATGACGCATCTCGATCGGGACGATCTGCTCAGGCAGGCACGATACACGCTCTCCATTTATGCCCGCTAGATGAACGATCGGAACGCGACGTGCAGCAGGGTTAAACCCCTTGCACAGGATGCAGCCGCATCCGTTTGCATTTGACCGTGGAGCCAAACATGAAAACCCGCATTCAATCCGTTGATGCCCGCGAAATTCTCGACTCGCGCGGCAATCCTACCGTGGAGGTGGACGTCATGCTGGAAGGCGGCGCCCGCGGCCGCGCCGCCGTACCCTCGGGCGCATCCACCGGCGTGCACGAAGCGGCGGAGCTGCGCGACAACGATCCCGCCCGCTATGGCGGAAAAGGCGTGCGCAACGCGGTCGGTCACATCGAGGGCGAGCTTTGCAACGCCATCCGGGGACTCGATGCCTTCGATCAGGGCATGGTGGACCAAACCATGATCGACCTCGACGGCGATGCCAACAAGCGGCGGCTGGGTGCAAACGCCATTCTCGGCGTGAGTCTGGCGGTGGCGCGCGCGGCCGCGGATGCCTGCGCACTTCCGTTGTATCGTTATCTGGGAGGGACCGTCGCATGCCGGTTGCCGGTGCCGATGTTCAATATTCTCAATGGCGGCGTTCACGCCAACTGGCAAGGCACGGATTTTCAGGAATTCATGATCGCTCCGGTGGGCGCGCCGGATTTCGCCGAGGCGCTGCGCTGGGGCGCCGAAATCTACCATCGGCTGAAGCAGGTGCTTCAGGACAGCGGCCATTCGACCAGCGTCGGTGACGAGGGCGGCTTCGCGCCCGTATTGAAGCGCAACGCCGATGCCGTTGAACTGATCCTGACCGCCATCGAGCGCGCGGGCTACCGGCCTGGCGAGGATGTCGTGCTGGCACTGGATCCGGCATCCAGCGGCTTCTATCAGGACGGCCTCTATCATCTGCGTACCGAAGACCGCAAGGTGACCGCACAAGAGATGGTGGCGCTCTATACAGAGTGGGTCGACCAATATCCGATTGCCGTGCTCGAAGACGGCCTCGCCGAGGACGATTGGGCAGGCTGGCAGTTGCTGAATCGGGCGCTGGGCGACCGCATCGAGCTGGTCGGCGACGACCTGTTCGTCACCAACGTCGAACGCATCCGGCGCGGCATCGCGGAAAACGTCGCCAATGCCGTGCTGATCAAGCCCAACCAGATCGGCAGCCTGACCGAAACGATCGCAGCAGTACAGCTGGCGTACCAGGCACACTGGGGCGCGATGGTATCGCACCGCAGCGGCGAGACGGTGGACAGCTTTATCGCCGATCTCACGGTCGCGCTCGGCACCGGCCACTTGAAGACCGGCGCGCCCTGCCGCGGCGAGCGGGTGGAGAAATACAACCAGTTGATGCGCATCGAGGAAAGCCTGGGGCAATCCGCGCTCTACGCCGGTCGAACCGCCTTCGTCAGGTGAATGCGCCATGTGTCAGGGCATGACCTCCGCATGCCTTGGCAGGAAACACGATCGTTTCATCGCGATGCTGGCGAAGAGGCAAACCATCGAACAGCGGTTGGCGGCGACTACATGAAAGCGTCCAGTCCATCCATGCAACACGGAAACTCACAGGCAATCCATCCATCGGAGATCGAGGAGCGTTGATCATGCAGCCCGCCAGCCAGAAAAAAACCGCCGCATGGAAATTCATCATGATGATCGGCGTACTCAGCTTTTTCGCCGACTTCACCTACGAAGGTTCGCGCAGCATCCTCGGCCCCTATCTGGCGCTGCTGTCGGCCAGCGCCACGGCGGTCGGCGTGGTCACCGGCTTCGGCGAATTGCTCGGCTACGGCTTGCGCCTGGTGTCGGGCAGCATGGCCGATCGCACCGGCAAGTTCTGGCCAATCACGATCTTCGGCTATGTGCTCCAGATGTTCGCGGTGCCGGCGCTGGCGCTGGCCGACAACTGGCAGACGGCGGCCGTGCTAATCATCCTCGAACGCGTCGGCAAGGCGATGCGCAACCCGCCGCGCGACACGATGCTGTCGCATGCCGCACAGGAAATCGGCTACGGCAAGGCATTCGGCGCGCATGAAGCGCTGGACCAGCTCGGCGCGCTGTTCGGTCCGCTCGCAGTGGCCGGCGTGCTGGCGCTGCGCGGCGAATACCGCATCGCGTTTGCCGCGCTGCTGGTGCCCGGCATCATCTGCCTGTGCCTGCTGCTGGTTGCCCGCCATCTGTACCCGCACCCGGAAAGCATGGAAGCGGAGATCGCCGTGCCCGACGTGACGACGCAGAAATTCCCGCGCGTCTTCTGGATCTACCTCGCCGGTGCCGGACTGGTGGCCGCCGGCTTCGCCGATTTTCCGTTGATCGCCTACCACTTTCAAAAAACATCGTCGGTGCCGCAGCATTGGGTGCCAATTGCCTATGCGATCGCGATGGCGGTGAGCGGCGCCGGTTCGCTCGTGTTCGGACGCCTGTTCGACCGCTTCGGCATCGCGATCCTGATTCCCTTGACGGTCGTCTCCGCCTTGTTTGCGCCGCTGGTATTCCTCGGCGGCTTCTGGGCCGCGCTGCTTGGTGCGGCCCTATGGGGAATCGGCATGGGTGTACATGAATCCATCGTGCCGGCGGCGGTCGCGCCGATGGTGCCGCGCCAGCATCGCGCGTCCGCCTACGGTTTGTTTACCGCCGGCTACGGCGTCTGCTGGTTCATCGGCAGCGCACTGATCGGCATCCTGTACGACCGCTCGCTGACGGCGACCATCGTCTTTTGTGTGGTGCTGCAGTTGGCCGCCATCCCGCTCTTCGTCGTCGTGCGCAAGCAGGCGGACGCGACGAAGGCGGCGACGTGAGGCAGCGAGAAAAGCAACCTCAATGCGGAGCGGCACGATGGATCTGAAGACCTATGAACGCGCGAAATTCGAGCTGGCGGAGCTGCTCCGCGCGGTGCAATTGCGCGCCACCGCTCCGGAAGAGCGGCAGCGCATTCAGGACTGTTTCGTGCGGCTGGCCGAAGACCGTTTCAACCTGGTGGTCGTCGGACGCTTCAGCCGCGGCAAGACGTCGCTGATCAATGCGATGCTCGGCATGGATCGGCTGCCCACCGGCATCGTGCCGCTGACCTCGGTAATCACCAGCATCGCCTACGGCAGCAAGGAGCATGCGCTGATCCGCTACCAGGGGCACGATCTTCTCAGGACCGAAATCCCGTTGGCCGCCCTGCCCGAATACGTCACGCAGCAGCACAATCCCGGCAACGCCAAGCGGGTCGCCAGCGCCGAAATCCGCTTGCCGGCCGAGCTACTGCGGCGCGGCTTTTACTTCGTCGATACGCCCGGACTGGGCTCGTCGATTCCGGAAAACACCCGCACCACCGAACAATTCCTGCCCGAAGCCGATGCCTTCGTGCTCGTCACCAGCGTCGACAGTCCGCTGTCGGAAGAGGAGCTACGCATCCTGCGCCTGGCATCGGTCTCCGCGCGCCGTATCTTCATCGTCGTGAACAAGCAGGACATGGTATCGCCGCAAGAGCGCGAACAGGCATTGCAGCACGTGCGGGAACAGGCGAGCGCCGCGCTTGGAGGAGATACGCCCAAGGTATTTCCGTTCTCCGCGCGGGAAGGCCTGGCGGCCAAGCGCGACAACGACGGCGCACGCCTGACCGCGAGCGGCATCGAGACGCTGGAAGCGGAGCTGGTGCACTTTCTGCTGAACGAAAAGCGCAGCGAATTCCTGCTGCGGCTATGCGACCGGATCGTGGAACTCGTGTGCGGGCTGGCGTCGGATGCCGACGCACAGCAGCTCATGGAACGCATCGACGCGCTGTCGCGACGGATCGCCGAAAGCCAGCCAGGCGCGACACCGCGTCGCGAGGCAGCCAGCACGGCATCCGATGCATCGCAGCGCTTCCATCCATGCGCGGTCTGTGCGCAAATCGCGGACGCCGAATTCAAATTCCTGTCGCATTTTCAATATGAACTGTGCATCCGGCCGGAAGTGCAACGCAGCCATGCCGACCACAACGGGTTCTGTGCATTTCATACGTGGCAATACGGTGCACTGGCCTCCACGCAAGGCATCTGCACCGGTTATCCGGCGCTGCTGGAGCGCTTGTCCAACACGTTCGAGCGTCTGGCCGCAGCCGAGCTTTCGCCACAGACACTGGCATCGGCATGGCAGGCATTGTCGCCAAGCCGCGAAACCTGCGTGCTGTGCCAGACACGAGCCAGGGCCGAAACGGCATCGGTGTTATCGATCGCCACGCGACTCGCACAGGAAACGGAACCGGCGCTGCATGCGCTGTCCGTCATCTGCCTTCCCCATCTGCGGCAGCTGGTTGGCGCCATCGATGACACCGAAACGATTCGCCTGCTGCTCGCCCGCGAAGCCGCCCTGCTCGACCGGCTGGCGGAAGACATGCGGCGCTATGCGATCAAAACCGACGCGCTGCGCCGCATACTCACCAGCGATGAAGAAGACCGCGTCGCGCACCGTGCGCTACTGGCGCTGGCAGGGCTGCGCAATGTCAATCAGGTACCGACTGCGGACTAGCCAGGCACACAGCCGCACGGAATGAGAGATGCCAGCGGACGCGCCATGCCAAGTGGAGGAACGCGCGTTCCGCGACACCGGGAAAATGACTCAAATGACAACAATGACCAGGATGGCGCCATGCTGACGAATAAGCCATGCAAACCGTCGGCAGCGAAAAAATTTGTGTGTCGCAGCGAACCTTGATAACATGCCGCCTGCAATTCGGAGATGGCATTCCTCCCTGAACCGCAGCCCGCGCTCGCCGGGCCGCTGATGATGCCTACAGACGTTCCTGGTCACGAGGAAGCTGTAGGCATTCGCCCTTCGCATCTGACTGGCCAGGTTTTTAGCATAACCAACCTGGTTTCATGAAAAATTCAAAACATCCGGAACAAGTCGACCTGCTGCCCTACATAGGGAAGTGGCTCATCCTGGCGATCCTCGTCGCCATTCTCGCGGGCACTGCGTCCGCCCTCTTTCTGTTTTCGCTGGAATGGGCCACCGCGTGGCGCGAAGCCCATGCCTGGGTGATCTGGCTGTTGCCGCTGGCCGGCTTCGCGGTCGGCTGGATCTATCACCGCCTCGGCAAGGACGTCGAGGCCGGCAACAACCTGATCATCGATGAAATCCACGATCCGAAAAAAGTGATCCCGCTGCGCATGGCGCCGCTGGTGCTGGGCGGGACCGTGATTTCCCATCTGTTCGGCGCGTCGGTCGGTCGCGAGGGTACTGCGGTACAGATGGGCAGCGCGCTGGCCGACCAGCTCACGCATCTCTTCCGCATGGACCAGCAGAAGCGGCGCCTGCTGATCATGGCCGGCATGAGCGCCGGATTTGCATCGGTGTTCGGCACGCCGCTGGCCGGCGCGATTTTCGGGCTGGAGGTGCTGGCGATCGGACGCATGCGCTATGACGCGATCCTGCCCTGCTTCGTCGCCGCGATCGTCGCCGACCAGGTCGGCCTGCTGTGGGGTATCCACCATACGCACTACGCAGTGTCGTCGATACCGGAGATCACCGCCTGGGGCCTGCTCGCCACGCTCGTCGCCGGCGTCGCGTTCGGCCTGGCCGGCATGCTGTTTGCGAACGCAACGCATGCACTATCCGACTTCGGAAAAAAACATGTCCGCTATGCGCCGCTGCGTCCCCTCATCGGCGGCGCCGTGGTCGCCGTTGCGGTCTGGGCGATCGGCACACATCGCTATATCGGGCTGGGCATTCCGACCATCGTCGAAGCCTTTCAGCAGCAACTTCCGCCGTGGGATTTCGCCGGCAAGATGGCCTTCACGATCACCTCGCTTGGCGCCGGCTTCAAAGGCGGCGAAGTCACGCCGCTGTTTTACATCGGCGCGACGCTCGGCAATGCGCTGGCACCGCTGCTGCACCTGCCGTTCTCGACACTGGCGGCCATCGGTTTCGTCGCCGTTTTCGCTGGTGCGGCCAATACGCCGATCGCGTCAACCGTGATGGCGATCGAACTGTTCGGCCCCGCGATCGGCCCCTATGCTGCCATCGCCTGCGTCGTCAGTTATCTGTTCTCCGGCCACACCGGCATCTACCGCGCGCAGCGGGTCGGCCACGCGAAACACCATCGCCATGTGCCTGAGGGCATGAAGCTCGGCGAAATTTCCGTCTACCGCAAAGAACTCCGCAAGAAACCGAAACATGAACAAGCCATCCATTAACCACGATTTATTGCACATGAAAGATCTCGCCGCTCTCCGCCTGTATTTTCCGTTATCGGCGAAAGCCAAGGCCACCCGCTTCTGGCATCGGCTCAGCGCGCCCAACCTCGCACACCATTTGCTGTCATACGCAAGACGCACCGGCATTCACCAAGCGATCTTGCATCACGTCAGCGCCGGCTACCTGCCGGGAGAGAAGCTCAGCCATCATGTTCCGGACGGAGGATCCATGCGCCATCCGCAATGCCTCGAATTGATCGATAGCGAGACGAAATTGCGCAAATTTCTCATCGATCACGAGCATGAACTGCACAAGGTCCAGGTGGTGCTGTTCCGCTGCGAGCTGCCTTTGAAAGCCTGATTTTCCCTTTTAGAAAGGAGTAGCCATGCAAGGATTCCAGTTGACGTTTTTTACCGAACAGAATCGGCACCACGAACACCAGCCGCTGCATGAATGGCTGATGGAACTGGCGAAGTCGCTCGGTATCCGGGGAGCAACCCTGTTGACAGCGACGGAAGGCATCGGTCATAACGGCCGCTTCCACTCCGCCCATTTCTTCGAACTCGCCGATCAACCGGTTGAACTGGTCATGGTCGTCAATGAGGACGAGGCGCACCGGTTGTTCGAGCGGCTCAACCAGGAAGACATTTCCATCTTCTATGTGAAGTCGCCGGTGGAATTCGGCGTAGCGGGCGCGGCCGCAAAGGCTTGACGCCGGCCTCCGCAATCCGATCATCGACATCGATGGCGCACATCGCGGAACCGGTCAGCGAACAAGAGGCGGCCAACCTCGATCGGCTGGGCAATTACGCCTTTACCTACGGCACATTGCTCGCGCTGACGAATCTCGGCCTGCTGGGGCTGATGACGATGGTCGGGCTGCCGCTGTCTGGAGACCTGGGCGCGCTCGACGTCTATTACTTTCTGTTTCGCCTGATGTCGGCACTCGCAATAGTCCTCGGCGTCTACGCACTGTATTGCCATCGTCACAGCAACGGACGCACCCGCCTGCGAGCGAGTCTGAAGATATTTGCCGTTGCGATTGCCTTCGCGCTGCTCAGTGCCGATTACGGCGACAGCACACCGGCCTTGCTCAACGTGCTGGAATGGATCGGGACCGATTGCGCGTACTGCATTGCCGAGCCGCTATTGTGATCCCTTGCTTGGCAGCTCAAGCATCGCCGCGCGTAAACGGCTTGTCGCGACCGGAAAGATAAAGCGCCACATGTTCCAGCCAACGCTGTGTCGGTGCCGCCTCGGCATAGGACGACGCCAGCAAGGCCACCAGGCTGAATGCAATCAGGCCGCGGTGAAGCACGGGCTTTTGCATGCCGGCGGAAATGAAAATGAAACCCGTGCTCACGAGATTCCCCAAGATGCATCCCGCGATCACTTCCGATGGCGAATGGGTATGCACGGCAAGCCTCGACAGACAGATGAGCAGCCCCACGGCAAAGCCGGCCGCCACACCGAACCGTCGGAGCGTGCCAGGGGCTCGTTGCAGCGCGAGATAAAACAGGACGGGAATCACCGCGGTGGCCGAGGTCGAATGGCCGCTGAAGCCGGTGAAATCGAACGAATCGATGCCGATTCCCCAACCCATAAAGGCGATTTTGGTGACAGCGACCAGCCCCATGCTGGCGGCAAACAGCAGGCACCATAACGCCGCCAAGCGCCGCGCATCGCCGATCAACAGCCACATCGTAATGGCCAGGGCGGCAGGTGCCATCAGATAGGCGTCGCCCAGTTTCGTAATTGCCCACCACGTTGCCATGCGTCCGCTTCCCTGACTCCACCAATCTGGAATCATAATCGACCTCGGCGCAGCCTTTTTGATCCTCGGCAATGAGACGAAAAACATCAAGCCGGCAAGCCTCTCTTCATCAGGATGTCGTCGATCGCTTGCTTAAGCAGCGTCGCGTTTAAAGATGGCTTGACGATGTAGCCGTCGGCACCGGCTTGCGTAGCAAACGCAACATTGTGTTGTTCGGCAACCGACGTGATCATCAGCACCGGCAAGTCCCGCAAATCGGCACTCGCGCGCATCGTCTTAAGCAACGTCAAACCGTCCATGACCGGCATGTTCCAGTCGGTGACGACAAAATTGCAAGGCATGCCGGAAGCTTTGCCGGATCGAAGAAGCGCGAGCGCCTTCTCGCCGTTCTCGGCTTCGGACACGTGCTTATAGCCGAGCGCATTGAGCAATGCAACCGCAATGAACCGCACGACATGCTGGTCATCGACGACAAGAAAATGCAGTTGGGAAGGCATGCCGGCGTTACGCCCCTTCTTCTGGCGACGCAGAGGCCAGCGACGCCTTCGTCTCAATCATGGGTTCGGATCGCATCGAGGGCCTCCATCAACTGTTCGTACGTGAGGGATTCAAGGTGCTGGTCCTGAAGCATGCTGTTTTCGTCGCGCTGGTTTGGCGGCGCCAGAACTTTTTCGAGATCGACCAGGCATAAGCGAAGCCAGGCGGTCGTCGGCTGACGCAAGGAATGCACATTCAGAGAAAGCGCCGCAATGGCGTTGGCAAGGTGTGTCGTTTCCCAATAACCGAGCGAATCCTTCATTGCCTGCAATTGAACCGAGATCAGATCAGCAATGGCTTTTCTCGCCCCATC
>JAKACN010000214.1 GCA_021821365.1 Pseudomonadota bacterium
GCCGGGAACTGGAGAAATGCGCCAGGACTGGTGCCGTGGGCGACGCTGAACACAGGATCTGCGCTATCGAAACGGAGTATCGCCGGATCAGCAGCAAACTCCAGTCACTCCTTCCCTGACGAACGAACATGTCCCTTCGAACCAAGGAACTGAACATCATTCTTGCCGACGACGACAGCACCACATGCCACGTTTTGCGCATGCTGCTTCGCGAGCACGGCCATCAGGTCCTTGCCGAAGCGCGCGACGGGGAACGGGCGATCGAACTGTGCGAAACGCACAAACCGGACATCGTCTTCCTCGATATCAACATGCCGCGCCTGAACGGGCATCAGGTGGCCCAGGCGATCCAGCAGAAGATGCCAGGCATCGGCGTAATCATGATCAGTTCGCTTCCCACCCTGGAGAACGTTCAGGGCGCACTGCAGGCGGGCGCCAGCGGATTCGTCGTCAAGCCCTTCAACGCCACCAAGGTGGTGGAAGCCATCGAAAACTGCCAGCGGCAAAAACGCGAGTAGAGGCATGGGCGCCACGGAATTCGCGCCCGCTGCGCTTGAAACGTCAATCCTGCTCGGCCACCATCAACCCCGCGCGCAGACCGACCCGTACATCCGGATTGGGGAACACCACGTATTCGGTCACCGGGCCGACGCGGTACACCGCGCTGCCGTCGCGTGCGATCACCGCGCCCGGCTGCATCGGCGTGAAATTCTTCGCTGTGCCGTCAACCGCCATCCGGAATGCGTCGCTCCGCTTGATCAGCTCTTGCACGACCCGGAACACGCGCGGCCGCATCGACGCGGCAGGCAACTCCCCGCTGCGCAGGAAGGTATCGATCGCGATGCGCGCCGCATCGAATTGACGCATGTCATTCTGACCCAGCGCCCCCACCTGTCCCAATTCGACCGTGGCGCTGCATGCGCCGAAGTGCTCGGCGGTAAAGGCGCTGAAGGTTCCTGCGGAAGTCGGATTCAGGATCGCCGCGCCGATGCCGGCGGCCCCGAGCCATTGCATGAGCATCGCCCTGCGCGGCGCATCGATACCTGCCGGCACGACCGCAAAGGTCGGATACAGGGATGGGCGGATCGCGGCATGCAGGTCGAGATGCCATGTCGCCGCATCGTGCCCGGCGAAGAACGATGCGGCGGCCTGCATGAGCGCGTCTGCGCGCTCCGCCTCGGCGGCGACCTGCAGCTCGCCGCGCTCTGCGCGGAATAAACGGTTCAGATCGACATCGACGAAGCGCCTGCCCTGCCGGATCGCCGCGATGTTGCCGACCGCGACCATCAGGTCGACGGCAAGCGTCCGCGGCTCGGCGGCAAGATGGTGGAGGATGTGCGCCAGCATTTCGATCGGCGCCGTTTCATCGCCATGCACACCTACGGAAAGCAGCAGACGCGGGCGATGCAACCCGTCGTCGCAAGCGCGGACCTGCATCGTGCCAGGCACCGTCGATTCGGCGACACAACCGGCGTGCGCAAAGCAGCGCGCAAGCTCCGCAAGCTCGCCCGCCGCCACCGCGCGCACGGTATCCTGAAAGCCGCCCTCCATTGTCATCGCTGGAAATCGTACAGTCCCGGCAATTGCAGGATGCCGGTCAGTTCATCGAGCGCGGCCCGGATTTCGGCAGCGAGCTGCGGGTCGGCAAGGTCATCCGGCGCAATCCGGTCGCGATAATGCTTTTCCACCCAAGCCACGAGCCGGCTGTACAAGTGCTCCGTCATGATCACGCCCGGATGCATCGCCGCCGCTTCGGCTTCATTGAGGACCACGCGCAGGCGCAGGCAGGCAGGCCCGCCGCCATTGCGCATGCTCTGGCGCAGATCGAAGCTGAGCAGCTCGCCGATCGGACCGCCGCTTGTCACGAGGCGATCAAGAAAGGTTGCGACCGCCGGATTTTCCCGGCATTCCTGCGGCACCACCAGCAGCATCCCGCCATCCGGTTTCGACAGCAGCTGGCTGTTGAACAGATAACTCGATACCGCATCCGCCACCGGCACCTCCGTCGCATCGACGCGTATTGTCCGCAGCTCGGCATTCACGGCTCCCATCGCTTCGCGAAGCTTCGCGAGCGTCCCGGCTTCGTCGGCGAAGGCCTGCTGATGGTAGAACAGCACATTGCCGTTGCCCACGGCGATCACGTCGTTGTGGAACACGCCCTGGTCGATCGTTTCCGGATTCTGCTGGATGAACAGCGTCCGGCTTCCGGATACGCCATGCAGCCGTGCCACGGCCTGGCTGGCCTCCAGTGTCTGGCGCGCCGGAAAATGCTTCGGTGCCGGCGCATCGGGCTCGAACTCGACGCGGCCGTACACGAACATCTCGACGCCGGGCGAACCATACGTCGCGCACAGGCGCGTATGGTTCGCCGCACCTTCATCGCCGAATGCAGGTGTCGGCGGAAGCGCACCATGCACGACGAAATGCCTTTCGTCGGCGAAGATCGCACGCAGAGCGCGTTCGGTTTCGACATGCTCGAACGAGCGATGCATTTTGTTGTTCAGGTTGGCCACTGTGAAGTGAGTGCGTCCGTCGGCTGTATCGGGCGACGGACTGACCGTGGCCGCGTTCGCGGTCCACATCGGCGCCGCCGAGTAGGCGCAGGCGAGGATCATTGGCGCCTTGCTGGCCGCACGCGCGATCACCGCAGCGTCGCTGCCGGTGAAGCCGATATCGCGCAACAGTCCGAAGTTGGGCCGCGACTGCGGCGGCAGCACGGCCTGCGCAAAACCGCGCGCCGCCAGCGCACGCATCTTGGCCAGGCCTTGGAGCGCGGCTTGCTTCGGATTGGAGACGCTCTTGAAGTTGCGGGCCGAGGCTACGTTACCGAACGACAGGCCGGCATAGTTGTGCGACGGACCGACCAGTCCGTCGAAGTTGTATTCGCGTGCAGTCGTCATGCATTCCTCCCTTCAGAAGACGAGCCCGGGTGAGAGTTGGGTGGGCATTTCGAGCGCGCTGTTTTCGATCGATGCCACCGGATAGGCACAATAATCGGCAGCGTACCAGGCGCTTGGCCGATGGTTGCCGGAATTGCCGATGCCGCCAAAGGGCGCGGTGCTGGCAGCGCCGGTCGTTGGGCGGTTCCAGTTGACGACGCCGGCACGGACTTGCGCCTGGAAGCGCCGCCACAAGGCTTCGTCGCCGCTCAGCAGCCCCGCCGCAAGGCCGTATTCCGTTGCATTGGCTGCGCGCAGGGCGGCGTCGAAGTCCGGTACGCGCACCACCTGCAGCAGCGGGCCGAACCATTCCTCATCCGGAACGCCGCTCGCGCCGGTCACATCGACGATGCCGGGAGAAACGAAGCCGGTGCCCGGCTGCAGCTGCCGCATGGTCAGCAACACCGTCCCGCCACGCGCGAGCAGCGCGTCCTGCGCCTCGATCAGTTTCTTCGCGGTGCGCTCCGACACCACCGGCCCCATGAATGGCGCAGGCTCCTGGTCGAACCTGCCGATCCGGATCTTTCCCGTCACCTCCACCAGACGCTCAATCAGCGCGCGCCCTCGATCCGAATTCTCCACGATCAGCCGGCGCGCGCAGGTACAGCGCTGGCCCGCACTCACGAAGGCGGAAACGACGATGTGATGCACTGCGGCGTCGAGATTGTCGACATCCCATGCAACAAGAGGGTTGTTGCCGCCCATTTCCAGCGCGAGCATTTTGCCCGGCTGTCCGGCGAACAGCTTGTGCAGCATGGCGCCGGTCTGGTAGCTGCCGGTAAACAGGATGCCGTCCAGCCCGGGATGCGTCGCCAGCGCCGCGCCCGTGTCCCGGCCGCCATTGATTACATTCAGCACGCCGGCGGGAAGGCCGGCTTCGATCCACAAACCGGCGGTACGAATGGCGGTCTGCGGCGCGTATTCGCTCGGCTTGAAGACAATCGCGTTGCCTGCAATGAGCGCCGGTACGATATGCCCGTTCGGCAGGTGGCCGGGAAAATTGTACGGGCCGAATACGCCGAACACGCCGTGCGGGCGATGGCGCAAGACGGCATTGCCGTCCGCAACGCGCGTCAGCGTTTCGCCGGTGCGCGCGTGGTAGGCTTGCACGGAGATATCGACCTTGTTGGCCATCGAAGTCACTTCGGTGCGAGCTTCCCACAGCGGTTTGCCGACTTCCAGCGCAATCAGGCGTGCCAGTTCCTCGCTGTGTTTCTTCAGCAGGTCGCGGAATCGCGTGCACACTGCAATGCGCTCATCGAGCGCGGCCATGGCCCAGGCATCGAACGCAGTGCGCGCAGCATTGCAGGCGGCATCGACTTCGTCGGCGGTGGCCGCTCTGCCTGCCCATACCTGCAGTCCATCGGCAGGGTTGAATGCCGCGAGTGGCGGCCCTTCACCTTCGATCCATCGACCGTTCACATAATGGCTATCCATGGGG
Source organism: Pseudomonadota bacterium (assembly GCA_021821365.1). Classification (GTDB taxonomy): domain Bacteria; phylum Pseudomonadota; class Gammaproteobacteria; order Burkholderiales; family Burkholderiaceae_D; genus Noviherbaspirillum. The sequence continues at coordinate 4,381 of JAKACN010000214.1, forward strand.
ATTCTTTCTTGAATTGAGGGGCATGCTCCGCACCGTATCGCCGGCGCGGCAGCCCAGCGTCTGCCGCAACGCGTCCGGCAGGCCGATACGGCCATCGTCCGGGCCGGCCTGCGTCGCGAGCACACGGAAATCGCGCATGCTGGTATTGCAGATCAGCGATACCGCTTCGGCCGGTGCAGTATCGTTGGTGTCCAGCACGGACAATTCGCTTTCGCGCAACGCGCGCAATTCACTCACGCGCGCCTGCAGGACCGGACCTGCGTCGAAAATATCGACATAGCCTTCGTAATGCATGCCTTCCTGTTCCAGCAGATGGCGGGCCGGCGCCGTGTCGACATGCACGCGACCGATCACTTGCTGCGCTTCCTGCGGCAGATAGGCGACATACAGCGGATGGCGCGGCATCAGTTCGGCGATGAAGGATTTCTTGCCGAGGCTGGTGAGGTCGTCGGCGCGATCGAATTCCATCTGGAAGAAATGATGTCCGAGGCTGTCCCAGAAAGGCGATCGCCCGGCGGGCGTCTGGTAGCCGCGCATCTCGGCGATCAGTTTTTCGGTGAACAGATGCGGGAATTGCGCGATGAACATGAAGCGGCTTTTGGACAGCAGCTTGCCGTTGTGGCCGACACGATAATCGGGATGCAGGAAGAGCGAGCAAAGTTCCGCGCACCCGGTCAGGTCGTTGGACAAGTACAGCGTGTCCATGCGCGAAAACACCTTCAACTCCTTGCTGGAATGCACCAGCGTGCCGATCCGGTAGTTGTAGAACGGATCGTCCAGCCCGACCGCGCCCTTGATGGCGCACACGCCGACCACTTTTCCGCTGCCGGCATCTTCCATCACGAACACGTAATCGCGCTGTGGCACCGGTATCCGCTCGTCGAAGGAGGCGCAGGCAAGGGCAACGCGTTCGCCAACCGACTTGCGGTCCGGCTTCAGCGTCGTCATGCCGGAACCCACCATGCCGGCAAGTGCCAGCAAGCCTTCAAAATCGTGTTCCCTGATAGCGCGTACGACCAGCATCGGCGTCCTCACAATTTCACGCACAGGACAGTATCGCCCCGGAGCACGTCGAGGCGGCGCATCGCTTCGGGCGGCAGGCCGATATGTTCGGAAAGCCTGGGGGAGGCACATTCCACGACGACCGCCCGGAAGTCATGCTCGCGGACCGGCGCCACCAGGTAGGCGTCCCGCCGCGTGCGCCCCGCCCTGCCGGTGTCTTCCACGACGGTGCGCGACATGGAACGCGAGAAGGAGCGCAGCGCGGTCCGGCGTGCGCGCAACACCGGTCCACCGTCGAAGATGTCGACGTACTCATCCGGTTCGAAGCCTTCGCGCGCGAGCACCCGGAATGCCAGATCGCCCTCCGCATGCACTTGCCCCAGTACCGCCTGCGCGTCGGGCGACAGCAAGGGTACATACACCGGATAGGGCGGCATCAGCTCCACGATCACCGTGCGATTGCGCGCCCCCTCGATCATGCGTTCGGCCTGCAGGAAATCCATCTGGAAGAATTTTCGGCCGAGCGCGTCCCAGAACGGCGACCTTCCTTCTTCATCGGTGACGCCCGGCATGGACGCGAAAAACCGGTCGCTGAACCGCTGCGGCGACAACGCGGCGAATAGCAGCCGCGCGCGCGACAGCAAGGCGGCCTCCGCCCCTGCAGTGCGTCGGTTGCGCAGGTAGAAACCCGACAATTGCGAATGGCTGGTCAGGTCCGAGCACAGGCTGAGCGCGCGCACGTTATGACTGATGCCGAGATCGCGCGACACCTGGCTCAGGATATCGTTGCGGAAGGCGAAGAATGCGCCGCTCGATCCCGCCGTCGCCGCGACGGCGGCCGTGCCGGCCAGCGATTCGCCGTCGGGCGACTCCAGCACGAACAGATAGGATTCCGCATGCGGACGCTCGGGATGCGCGGCAAAGGAAGCGACCGACCGCTCCACCGCAGCCTCGATCGTCGCCCGCGTGCGCGGCAGCGTATGCACGCCGGGCGTCGATCCCGAGGCCATGGCCTCGAGCGCCGGAATGTCCGATATTGCCGCGGAGCGAACCATGAACATGGAATTCTCCGATCAGCGGATGTTGCTCATGCGCCGGCCAGCACGGCGTCCACCGCGCGTCGGATCCGGGCCACCGCCTCGTCGATCTGCGCGTCGCTCACCACCAGTGCGGGCAACAGGCGCACCACATCCGGGCCGGCGATCAGCAGCATGAGTCCCTGCGCCTCGGCCGCCTTGGCGATGTCCTTGGCCTTGCCGCGATACGCGTCGGCCAGCGCCATGCCGAGCATCAGTCCGCTTCCGCGCACGGTTGCGAACACCTGCGGATAATCGCGCACGACAGCCACCAGTTTCTGCGCGAGCAGTGCGGAAGACTGTTTCACGCGCGCCAGGAAGGCCGGCGTGTTGACGGTCTGTAGCACTGCCAATGCGACAGAAGCCGCCAGCGGGTTCCCGCCGAACGTGGTGCCATGCGCGCCCGGCGCGAAGGTGCCGGCCACTGTCTCGGTGGTGAGCATGGCGCCGACCGGGTAGCCGTTGCCGAGCGCCTTGGCGGCAGTCAGGATGTCCGGCGTGACCCCGTAGCCCATGTAGGCAAACAGCTCGCCCGTGCGGCCCATGCCGCATTGCACTTCGTCGAAGATCAGCAGCGCGCCGGTCGCACTGCATCGCTCGCGCAAAAATTCCAGATAGGCCTTCTCCGCCGGAAGGACGCCGCCCTCGCCCTGCACGGGTTCGACGACGACCGCACAAACATCGTCGCCGATTGCGGCATGCGCGGCCTCGATGTCATTGAATGGGATGTGCACCAGTTCGGGCGGCAGCGGGCCAAAGCCTTCGGTGTATTTCGGCTGGCCGCCGATGGAGACGGTGAACAGGGTGCGTCCGTGGAAGGAATTGACGCAGGACACGACGCGCGATTTGGACGGACCGAAACGGGCATGCGCATATTTGCGCGCCAGCTTGCACGCCGCTTCGTTCGCTTCAGCGCCCGAATTGCAGAAAAAGGCGCGGTCGGCGAAGGTCGCTTCCGTCAGCGCGCGCGCCAGTTGCAGCACCGGTTCGTTGGTATAGCCATTGCCGACATGCCAGAGCTTGTCCGCCTGTGCGCGCAAGGCTTCGACAACCACCGGATGCGTATGCCCCAGGCTGGTCACGCCAATGCCCGCGGTGAAATCGAGGTAATGCTTGCCGTTCCGGTCCCACACATCGAGGCCGTGCGCGCGCACCGGCACCATCTCGCTCGGCGCATAAACAGGCACCATTACTTCATCGAATGTTTTTCTTGTCACCGGTTCGATGTCCGGCGTTGCCTTTGCTTCAAGCCGCTGAATTACAGTCATTCCACGCTCCAGTTGGTATGACTCTCTTTATCCATCAAATCCGCCGCCAAGGCAACGTCCCGCGAGACTAAAAATCGAAATTGATGCCTTGCGCCAGCGGCAGCGCATGACTGTAGTTGACGGTGTTGGTGGCGCGCCGCATGTATGCCTTCCAGGCATCCGACCCCGATTCGCGCCCGCCGCCGGTGTCCTTTTCGCCGCCGAAGGCGCCGCCGATCTCCGCACCGCTCGGGCCGATGTTGACGTTGGCGATGCCGCAGTCGCTGCCGGAGGAAGACACGAACAGTTCCGCTTCGCGCAGGTCGGTGGTGAAGATGCTCGACGAGAGCCCTTGCGGCACTTCATTGTTCCAGTCGATCGCCTGCCGCAGCGACTGGTAGCGCACGACGTAGAGAATCGGCGCGAAGGTTTCATGATGCATGACGGCGGTCTGCGCCGGCATCTCCACCAGCGCGGGATGCACGTAGTAGCCGTTCTCGCATCCGACGACGTGCGCGCGCTCGCCGCCGAACACCTTGCCGCTTTCCGCGCGCGCCCTGGCAAGCGCATTCTGCATGCCGTCGAATGCAGCGCCATCGATCAGGGGGCCGATCAATGTGCCCTGCTCCATCGGATTGCCGATCGGCAGCGACGCATAGATCTTTGTCAGCCGCGCGAGAAGGTTGTCGTACACGCTGTCATGCACGAACAGACGGCGCAAGGTGGTGCAGCGTTGGCCTGCCGTACCGACCGCCGAGAACACGATGGCGCGCGCGGCAAGCTCGAGGTCGGCGCTGGGCGCAACGATCATCGCGTTGTTTCCGCCCAGTTCCAGAATGGACCGCGCAAGGCGTTGCGCGCAGGCCTGGGCCACTGCCCTGCCCATGCGTGTGCTGCCGGTTGCGCTGACGAGGCGCACCCGCGCATCCTCGGCCAATGCCTCTCCCGCTTCACGGCCGCCGACGATCACTTCCGACAGCCCGCGCGGCGCGTCGGTGCCGAAGCGCTGCATCGCCTTGCCCAGCAGCCTTTGCACGGCGACGGCGGTCAGGGGTGTTTTTTCGGACGGCTTCCAGACCACGCTGTCGCCGCACACGAAGGCGATCGTCGCATTCCACGCCCATACGGCGACGGGAAAATTGAAGGCGGAGATCACGCCGACGACGCCGAGCGGATGCCAGGTTTCCATCATGCGATGTCCCGGCCGCTCGGAGGCGATCGTCAGGCCGTACAACTGGCGCGACAGGCCGACGGCGAAGTCGCAGATGTCGATCATTTCCTGCACTTCGCCCAGGCCTTCCTGCAGGATCTTGCCGGCTTCGAGCGTAACCAGTCTGCCCAGCGCGTCCTTGTGCGCGCGCAGCTCTTCGCCGAACAGTCGGACCAGTTCACCGCGCCGCGGCGGCGGCACGTTCCGCCAGTGCGCGAAGGCTCCCTGCGCGCTTGCGATCTTTTCCTGAACCTGATGCGGCGTGGCAGCAGATCG
>JAKACN010000215.1 GCA_021821365.1 Pseudomonadota bacterium
GCAGGTGAATGGCGGACGTGGCCAAGAGCGCCGGGATAGCGACCTGCTCCGCATCGACCTTGCGATCGGAGATGATCAGGATGTTGTGGCCGGACTTGACCGCATCAACCGCCTTGGCGCATAGCGACGCGAGGCGCGCTTCGATGCCTTCCTTGCCCCATGCAACCGGGTAGCAGATGTTCAGCTCGTAGGATTTGAACTTGCCGCCGGTATGCTTGCTGATGTTGCGCAGCTTGGCGATATCGGCATAATCGAGCACCGGCTGCGACACTTCGAGGCGCATCGGCGGGTTGATGTTGTTGGTGTCGAGCGGGTTCGGCTTCGGGCCGACGAAAGAAACCAGCGACATCACCATCGCTTCGCGGATCGGGTCGATCGGCGGGTTGGTGACCTGAGCGAAGAGCTGCTTGAAATAATGATAGAGCGTCTTGTTCTTGTTGGACATGACAGCCAGCGGCGAATCATTGCCCATGGAGCCGATCGCCTCCTCGCCCGCCGTCGCCATCGGCGCCAGCAGGAACTTCATGTCTTCCTGCGTGTAGCCGAAAACCTGCTGGCGGTCGAGCAGCGGGATCGGCGACTTCGGCTCGGCCGGTTCGGTGCCAAGTGCGTCCAGCTTGACGCGAACGGATTCGATCCACTGCTTGTAGGGCTTGGCGTTGGCGTAGGTGTCCTTCAGTTCCTTGTCGTCGATGATGCGGCCGGCTTCCAGGTCGATCAGGAACATCTTGCCCGGCTGCAGGCGCCACTTCTTGATGATCTTTGACTCGGGAATCGGCAGCACGCCGGATTCGGAGGCCATCACGACGAAATCGTCGTCGGTCACAATGTAGCGTGCAGGGCGCAGGCCGTTGCGGTCGAGCGTGCCGCCGATGTGGCGGCCGTCGGTGAATGCCATTGCGGCAGGGCCGTCCCACGGCTCCATCATGGCGGCATGATATTCGTAGAAGGCGCGGCGGTTGTCGTCCATCAGTGTATGGTTTTCCCATGCTTCCGGAATCATCATCATCATCGCCTGGGCGATGGGGTAGCCGGCCATCACGAGCAGCTCGAGTGCGTTGTCGAAGCAGGCGGTATCGGACTGGCCTTCGTAAATCAACGGAAAGAGTTTCTTCAGGTCATCGCCGAACACGGGCGACTTCATCACGCCTTCGCGGGCGCGCATCCAGTTGAAGTTGCCCTTGACCGTGTTGATTTCGCCGTTGTGGGCGATCAGGCGGTACGGATGTGCCAGCGGCCATTCGGGGAAGGTGTTGGTGGAGAAGCGTTGGTGCACGAGTGCCAACGCCGAGATGCAGCGCGGGTCCTGCAGGTCCCGGTAATACACGCCTACCTGGTCGGCCAGCAGCAGGCCCTTGTAGACGACGGTACGCGCCGACATCGACGGCACGAAGAATTCCTTGCCGTGCAGCAGGTTCAGCGCCTGGATGGCGTGGCCCGAGGACTTGCGAATTACGTACAGCTTGCGCTCCAGGGCGTCGGTGACCATGATGTCCGGGCCACGGCCGATGAAGATCTGACGGATGACCGGTTCTTTCTGGCGCACGGTCGGCGACATCGGCATTTCGACATCGACCGGTACGTCGCGCCAGCCGAGCACCACCTGGCCTTCTGCCAGCACGGCGCGCTCGATTTCCTGCTCACAGGCGATACGGGAGGCGTTTTCCTTCGGCAGGAAGATCATGCCGACACCATATTCGCCCGGCGGTGGCAGGGTGATGCCCTGCTTCGCCATCTCTTCGCGATAATACTGGTCGGGAATCTGGATCAGGATGCCCGCGCCATCGCCCATCAGCTTGTCGGCGCCAACCGCTCCCCGGTGATCGAGATTCTTCAGAATCAGCAGGCCTTGCTCGACGATGGAATGGCTTTTCTTGCCTTTGATGTGAGCAATGAAACCGACGCCGCAGGCATCGTGTTCGTTGGTAGGATCGTAAAGACCTTGCGCGTGCATAAGCTTTCTCCGCAACTTTGGTGATATTGACTTTGAAGGATAGTGCAGCGCAACAGATTGTTCAACTTAAATAAAAGGGGTCAGAGTTAAATTAAAAAGAGCCGTCTTGCTCAATTTGATTAAATGGGGACAGAGTAAATTCGCGCAAATTGCTCAGGCCTTCGCTTTTCGGGAGCATGAGTCAGCCAGTGGTAGGGACGCCCGGATCTTGTCTTGGCTTTGGCGGCCGGCCGCGTTTTGCCGGAGTGACACGCCGGTTGGTTTGCCTGGCCAGCATGGTCTTGAATTTTTCCGAACCGAGCGGCCAGCCTTTCAGCGTCGCCTGGCTGATGGCCTCAATCTCGCGCGAAGCAAGTCCTTGATTCATCAGCTCTTTGTACGCGACCTCGCGATCAAACGGTGTGTTTCCCAGCGCCCAGAAAAGTGGATGGTCGGTAATCAGCGGATCAGGCTTCACGCCGGCGTGATGGCTAAAGCTGGACCAGGGATAATCAACCGCTTCCTGTACGAGACCGGCTCGCACTGGGTTGGATTCGATATATCGGCTGCATGCAAGGAAATAAGGTTCGGATTCGATCACGGTGGCCCTGAACCTCCCCTGCCATAGGGTGCCGGAGCGGTCGTACTTGTTGTTGAAGTACGGGACGTAATGACGCCCGACCCATTGCATCATCTTCCCCAGTCCCGTGTCGTCCGAGGGAGACACAAGCAGGTGCAGGTGGTCGGGCATCAGTGCATAGGCATGCACAGCCACCCGGAACTGCTTCGCCGCTTCGCGCAACCAGCGCAGGAAAACGGAATAGTCTTCTGCATCCCGAAAGATGGATTGACGGTCATTGCCGCTCTGGATGACGTGGTGCGGCTGATGGGGAACGACAAGTCGCGGAAGTCTGGCCATGACCCGAATTAGAACACTAAAAGGCCCTTCTCCGGTTCCCCCGCGGCTGATTTTTCCGGCGGGTGCTTTCTCATTGACCAGCCTGCGGCTATATGTGGACGTTGGCAGTATTGCGCCAAGGCGAGCGTTGCGGCACGAATTCGATGACTTCGCCGCCGCCACGTTCACCCCGTCCGGGCCGCCCTTTCCCCGCCAGATCCGGTCGCGAATAGATCGTGGCATGGATATTGGCTTCCGATGGCAGCCGGCGAGCCGGGAAACGAACCACCCTGACGCCCGCCCCTGCAAGATAGGCATCCCGTACCGTCGCTCGCCGGCTGAGACGAACTCCATGATCGAGCTCGACGACAGCAACCAGTTGCATGTTCATGTCGAACACGGCATAGCCGACCTTCAGTCCTTCGATGGCGGCATGCGCGGCCTTGCGCATGCTGCCGATCCCCGTCGGTTCGATCAGCGCCGATAGCGGCATGCGAGCAAACACCAGACAGTCCGGGAGCGCGCGTCGCAGGCGATAGAAAAAATCGCGCTCCCTGCCCGTCAGCAGGTTCTTCGTGCGATATCGCGCCGGCCTGTCCCGCCCAAAAATGAACCAGAGAAGTAGGCCGCCAAACACAATGCCAAAAAAAACGATTGTCTCTTTCTCGGTCATCGCAAGCCCCCAATATTGTCAATATGATAATCGGAATGTTAAATATTATCAGTTTTTACATACCAGGCAGCAACGTACGCCGGCTCTTCCGACGGTGTCTTGAGATAGCGCAAAACCCATCGGGGCTGGCTTCGGCGGCCGAGTTTTATGCGGAATCGGGAATGGCTGTCGGACGACAGCGACTGGAGTCCTGCTACTGCGCGGACTCCTAGGAGGAACGACGCGCCCAGAGCGCGTCCGTGTGACGGCGCTGTTCCATGGCGCGGGCTACCAAGGTGCGCAATTCATTCAGCGGAGCGATTTCCGCCTGCTCGACCCGGCCGTCCGGCTTGACCATGCCCCAGTCGCCATAAATGAAACCGATCGGATTGCGGTTGATCGCCAGCGGCAATACCATGAAGCTGCACACCATCGGCAGCGCCTCTTTCCACCAGCGCGGCACCTTGTTCACGAATCCCGGATCGCGAGCATTTTCGACGAGAATCATCTTGTCGTTCGCCAGTGCGGCGTGGAAGACGTCCGGCTGGTAGGCGTCGTTGAAGACCAGGCGCGGCAACAGTTCCTGCGCGCCCTCGCCGAACCCCATGTGTGCCGCATAGTGCGCCTTTTCGCTATGGCGCAGGAAAACGATGGCGCGGCTGAATCCCAGTCCCTGGTACACCGTCTCGAGCGCCATCGACATCAACTGGCCGGCGTTCACGCTTTCCAGCGCGCCGCGCAGGTCGGCCACGCCGCGCCCAAGTATGGTGGCCGCGTCTGCCGGCTTGCCTGAAGGAGCACCTGCCGAATTGCCTGAACCAAGGTCGTTGCGCTTCATCAGGCGCATCACCACCACATCCTCCTCCGCGGCGGTGTATCTCGCAGTATCCACCGCGGCAACGACATCGGTTGCGTCCAGGCCGAGCATGTCCGAATAATCATCCGCGAGCTGCGCAAGCTCCGCCTGCACTGAGGAGCGATTGTCGTGCAATGCGCCGGCACAGCGCGTGGACAGCGTCGACAATGCCGCCAGCCAGTCCCTGTGATCGAGCGGCTCCCCGACCTCCGTGGGCGGCACGTCGCGCAAGGTATCGACCAGGCTCGCGGGCAGGCTCCACTGCGTTGCCACCTCGCGGCCGATTTCGTCCAGTGCGATGCCCAGCATCCAGGTCGCGGCCTCCTTTTCGTCGAGGCTGTTTTCGATGCTGTGCTCCTGCACCTGCAGCCAGCGGTCGGGCAGGTAGAACGTGACCATCAGGCGCCCCAGCGCATGCAGCATCGAACATACGACGGCTTCTTCGGCGTCGCGCGTGCTCGCGGTATGCGCCACCTGCCGCGCGATATAACCGGCCAGCACCGCCTTCTCCAGCTCGGCGCGCGCGTTCGCGGAATCGGAGGCCGCTCCCGACAGGCCATCGATCAGTTTCAGGCCGAGCGCGATGTGACCGATCGCCTCCGTGCCGAGGACGATCACTGCCTTCGACACCGTATTGATGCCCTGACCGAACACCGAATACATGGCGCTGTTGGCCAGTCGCAGGACTTTCTGTGTCAGCGCCGGATCCTGCAGCACGGTCTTGGTCATGTTGAATTCACGATCATCGTCGGCGTGCATCGCCGAGATGATCGCGTTGACCACCTTGGAAAAGCCAGGCAGATCGCCTCTCTGCCGCACGCGTTCCCAAAGCAGGGCAATCGTCTCGTCGGCCCTGAGCCTGTCCTGGTCTGCAAAAGTCGCCATGCAATCTGCTCTTGTCGTTATTGCGGGAAAGCCGTTGCTGCACGCATCGGCTGGCCCGCTTTCAGCAATTCAATGATTTCCTCGGGCAGCAAGGGCCGGCCCGTCAGGTAGCCCTGCACCAGTCCGCATCCATGCTTCGCAAGGTATTGCAACTGTTCTTCGTTCTCGACACCTTCCGCCACCGTGGACAGGTTGAGGTGGCTGGCAAGGCTCAGCACCACGTTGCAGATGGCCGCGTCCTTGACCGATGTCGGCAAGTCCTTGATGAAAGTGCGATCGATCTTCAGCGTGGCAATCGGGAAGCGCTTGAGGTAGGCGAGCGAGGAATAACCGGTGCCGAAGTCGTCGATCGCTATCCGCACATTGCGTGCGGCCATTTCCGTGAGCAGGGTTTCGGCGTGTTCCGGGTCCGACATGAGGATGCCTTCGGTGATTTCCAGCAGCAGCTGGTGCCCCTTCAGGCCGGAAAGCGCAATCGCTTCATCCATGAGGTCGAGAAACTGATCGTTCCTGAATTGCCTCGGGCTGACGTTGACCGACACGTACAAAGGCCGGCCGGCGATTTCCTGGAATTGCCTGATCTGCATGCAGGCCGCCTTGAGCACCCATGCGCCGAGCAGGTTGATCAGCCCGTTGCTCTCAGCCATCGGAATGAACTGCGTAGGCGGCACCATGCCAATCCCCGGGCGCGACCAGCGCATCAGCGCCTCGAACCCCATGATCTCCCGGCTGCGCGCATCGACGATGGGCTGGTAGTGCAGCAGGAATTCGCCGTCCCTGACGGCCTGGAACATCGCGGCTTCCATCGACACGTCATGTTCCGGCTGGGTGAATTTCTGTTTGTTGTAGACGACGCAGCGCGCCTTCCCGGTTTCCTTGGCGCGGTACATCGCGGTATCCGCATGCGCAAGCAGCTTTACTTCGCTATCGCCATGCTCGGGGAATATGGCTGCGCCGATCGACGTGCCGACATACAGCGTGTGCCCCTGGATGTCGAACGGCAGCTGCATCGTCGCAATCATGCGGCGCGCGATGGACTGCACCTCGGCTTCCGATACCGCACCGGCCAGCACCGCGACGAACTCGTCGCCGCCGACGCGCGCGAGCGTGTCCACGTCGCGCAACGTATCGCTCAGACGCATCGCCGCGACGCGCAGCAGCGCATCGCCGACCGGATGGCCGAGCGCATCGTTGACCTTCTTGAAGCCGTCCAGATCGAGCGCAACGATGGCAAACCCGTGCCCGGTGCGGCGCGATTGCGCGATGGCCATGCGAATCCGGTCGGACAGCAGCGATCGATTGGGCAGGCTGGTGAGCGCATCATGCGTCGCCATGTGCCGCAGGCGCTCCTCGGTTGCCTGCTGCCCCGAGATGTCGCGCCCGACCGCCAGCAACTCCGGCTCGCCGAGCGCATTCGAATAGGAGCTGATCTGGAGCTCGACCCACAATGCGCTGCCATGGGTCTTGAGTCGCACATTTGCCTTGCCGGGCTGGGTCGCCTCGAGCGCGCGCGAGACGGCTGTATCGAGCGAAGCCTGGTCGGCGCCAAGGATCAGCGACGCCAGAGGCTGACCGATGAGCGGAACATCCGGCCCGATCAGTTCGGTGGACCGCCTGCTTGCGCGAAGAACGATACCTTGCGCATCGAGCCGAAAAACGGCATCCCCGGCGGCCTCCATGAGGCTGTCCATTTGATGGTTGGCGTCAATATCGGACCGGTTCCGTTGGATGGAAAACATCGTTGCAATCAGATTCGGAGAAGGCTGAACGTCTGCGCAGTAAAAGGCACCGAGCCAAAACCGTCGAAAACCGAGGCGCGTATCGACGATACGATACCGGCTTCCCTCCCGTTCGGACCGAATTTCTTCCGCCGCGCGGAATCCTGGGTACCCAGCCGAGCCCCCTTCGGGCGCCCTGCCTCCTGCGGCGCCAGAACGCCAGCGTAGCCATCTTAACAAATTGTTGACCGGAAATTGACCGTGTCAGAGAAACTTATTGGAAAAAGTATCAAAAATGGGACATCGTTTCGGCATAAAAAAACCCCGCAGCGCGGGGTTTGCCGTGAGAGGGAGGACGACGATCAGAACGGGATATCGTCATCCATATCGCTGAAGTTCGGCGCCGGGCGCTGTGCAGCCGGTCGCGAGGCACCGGCGCCGCCTCCCGTATTCTGGCGCGGCGCCGGCGCGCTGCCGTAATCCTCATCCATTGACGCGCCGCCGCCCATGCCCTGACGGCTGCCGAGCATCTGCATGGTGTCCGCGATGATTTCAGTGGTGTAGCGCTCGACGCCATCCTTGTCGGTCCACTTGCGCGTCTGCAGGCGGCCTTCCACATAAACTTGCGAGCCCTTCTTCAGGTACTGGCCGGCAATCTCCGCGAGCTTGCGGTAGAAGGTGATGCGGTGCCATTCCGTCAATTCCTTCTTCTCGCCGGTATTCTTGTCTTTCCAGCTTTCGGTGGTCGCAACCGCGATATTCGTGACTGCATCGCCATTCGGCATGTAACGCGTTTCGGGATCGCGCCCGAGATTGCCGACGATAATGACTTTGTTGACGGATGCCATAAATTTCTCCTAAAGCTGACTGAGGTGGTGTCGTGATGCAAATACGAATTGGATTCAAGCGGATGCCGCCGCGCCGCGCCGAGGCAGGCTCTTCATCTTCGCGGCAATTATAAGCCAGACAATTGTCAGCGCTGCGCCCGCGACAAAGACGGAAGCCGGCCCCACATGCTGCTGCAACCAGCCGCCGAGCGCGCCGCCGCAGAACAGCGCCAGCGCCTGCAAGGTGTTGTACACGCCGAGCGCGCTGCCCTTCGCAGCCGGCGGCGCCATGCGGGATACCAGCGAAGGCTGGGTCGCTTCCAGGATGTTGAAGGCGACGAAGAATGCCAGCAACAGGCCGACCAGCACCCACGCAGGAGTTGAAGAAGCGCTGGACATGAAGCCCCACAGTCCGAGCTGCACCAGGGCCAGCAAGGCGATCGCGCCGAGGAACACCTGTTTCATCTTGCCGCGCTTTTCCCCGACGAAGACGGGCGGCAGCATCAGCGCTACCGAGATCACCATGATCGGCAAATACAGCTTCCAGTGGCTCGCCACCGGCAGGCCGACATATTGGACCAGGGCGGACGGCACCACCACGAACATCGACATTTGCGCCACGTGCAGCGCGAACACGCCATAGTTCAGCCGCCCCAGTTCGCGATCGGTCAGCACTTCGGCAAATGACACCTCTTTCGCGGGCAGTTTTTGCGGCGCGGGCGGCACGACATAGAGAACAACGAAGATGGCAATGCAGGAAAGAATGCCGGTCAGGGCGAAAATGCCACCCATCCCGATCAGGCGATACATCACCGGCGAGGCGACCATGGACACGGCGAAGGTCAGCCCGATCGAGCCGCCGACCATGGCCATCGCCTTGGTGCGATGTTCATCCCGCGTCGCATCGGCAATGAAGGCCGTCACCGCGGCAGAGATCGCGCCCGCGCCCTGCACCGCGCGCCCGACGATGACCCAGGCGAGGGTATGCGCCGCGGCGGCGACGAAGGAGCCAAGCGCGAACAGCACCAGGCCAATGACGATCACCGGCTTGCGTCCATATTTATCCGAAGCAATACCGAACGGGATCTGCCCGAAGGATTGCGTCAGCCCGTAAATCCCCATTGCCAATCCGACCATGGTCGTGCTGTCGCCGCCGGGAAGAGACTTCGCATGCACGGCGAAGACAGGCAGGATGAGGAACATGCCGAGCATGCGCAGCGCAAAAATCGATGCCAATGACAGGCTGGCACGTATTTCTTCACGGGTCATGCGGCTGCTCGGTTCGACGGGGGATGGTGTGGGCATGGTGCTCTGGACGAGTTGGATCGGGAGATACGACGGACTTTAAAACCCGTTATAGTATCAG
>JAKACN010000013.1 GCA_021821365.1 Pseudomonadota bacterium
GATCTCGCGCCTGTCCGACCTGTTCCGCGACATCACGCTCGAATACGACGACCGCGCGATCATCGAACCGATTCACCACGGCTTTGAAGATGCGGTCCGCCACATCCGCGAGCGTCTCGAAACCGAGCGTTGCGATGCCGTCATCGCCGCCGGTTCCAACGCTGCCTACCTGAAGGGCCGGCTCTCGCTTCCGGTCGTCATCGCCAAGGCGACCGGCTTTGACGTGTTGCAGGCACTTGCCCGCGCGCGCAAGATCTCGCCGGAAATCGGACTGGTGAGCTACCAGGAAACCATGCCCGAGCTGGCCGACTTCCAGGCGACCTTCGGCCTGAAGATCGCGCAACGCACCTACACCACGGAAGAAGATGCCCGCGCGCAGATCAACGAACTGAAAGCGAGCGGCATCAAGGCGGTCGTCGGCGCCGGCCTTGTCACCGACCTGGCCGAGGAAGCAGGTCTCGCCGGCATCTTCGTGTATTCGGCAACCTCGATCCGCCAGGCCTTCGAGGACGCACTGGAAATCGCACGCTTCACGCAACTGGAATCCGGTCGCGGGCGCAACCTGCAGGTCGCCGACACCCTGCGCGCCAAGCACGGCCTGAACGATCTGCGCGGCGACTCGCCGGCCATGCAGGCGGTGCGCCACTCGATCGAACTGTTCGCGAAATCCCCCGCCACCGTGCTGATCCAGGGAGAAACGGGCACCGGCAAGGAGCTGGCGGCGCAGGCCATCCACCGTGAAAGCCAGCGCGCGCGCCAGCCATTCGTTGCGATCAATTGCGGCGCCGTGGCCGAATCGCTGCTGGAATCCGAATTGTTCGGCTACGAGGAAGGCGCATTCACCGGTTCGCGGCGCGGCGGCCATGCCGGCCTGTTCGAAGCAGCCAACCGCGGCACCCTGTTCCTCGATGAAATCGGCGAGATGCCATTGCAGTTGCAGACGCGCCTCCTGCGCGTACTGGAGGAACGCGAAGTGGTACGCGTGGGCGGCACCCGACCGGTTCCCGTCAACGTGCGCATCATCAGCGCCACGCACTGCGACCTCGACCAGCGTGTGAAGGACGGCCGTTTCCGCGCCGACCTGTTTTATCGCCTCGGCGTATTGCGCCTGACGCTGCCGCCCTTGCGCGAACGCAAGGAAGACCTGGTCGCGCTGGCGGAATGGGGATTGAAGAATGCGCTCGCCTCGCTCGGCGTGCGGCCGCATGCCAACCTGCATGCCGAGATCACCGCCTGCGCCGAACTATTGTCCGGCTACGGATGGCCAGGCAATGTGCGCGAGTTGCGCAACCTGATGGAGCGGCTCGCCTTGTTTCTCGCGGCCGAACCGCTACAGGCGCTCTCGCCGAGTTTCATGATGACGGCGGCACCGGAGCTGGGCAAGGCGACGGAACAGTTGCCTGCGCTACAACCGGTCGTCGCGCCGGCATCGGAATCCATGGAAGAGGTTCTTGCACGTTTCAACGGCAATCGCGAGGCGGCCGCGAAATACCTCGGCATCAGCCGCACCACTTTGTGGCGAAAATTAAGCAAGGGCAACGCGATTCCGTCGGCATAAACGACATGCGGATTTGCTCTATCATTGCGTGTTCGAAGGTCCCGTAGCGATGTTGCCATGACACAGAATCCCTCCCGCCCCGACACGCCCTGCGTCGCGGTCTGCACCACCACCTTCGACGACGTATGCCGCGGCTGCGGCCGCACGGTTGCCGAAGTCGCCAACTGGGTATTCATGAACGAAGAGGAAAAGGAACGCGTGTGGGCGAGGATCACCGCGGAAGGCTATCCGCGCAGGCAATCCTGAGCGGGGGCTTGACGCACGGTTGAGCGTTCACAATGGAATAATTTTTGTCCACGAAAAACACAAAATGCACGAAAAATTTTTCGTGCATTTTTTGTTTTCTGTTGACAAATGATTCTTGCAGATGATGTCTTGCTTTGCGCATCAGATGTACTGCATGTGCTCGATGTCCCCACATAAGGCACAAAAATTTTTCGTGTATTTTGTGTTTTTCGTGGACAAACGCTTCTGCGCCTCAGTGGAAGATCAATCGTCCTTCGCTCCATCGATCCCGAGTTCGTGGATCTTGCGCGTGATGGTATTGCGCCCGATGCCGAGGCGGATGGCAGCATCGTTCTTGCGGCCATGCGTATGCTTGAGCGCCGTCTTGATCAGTGCCGATTCGAACTGCCTGCCCAAGGCATCCATCACTTCCGGCTGACCGGCCGCCAGCATCTGCGCGGCTTCGTTCTCGAGCAGGGCTATCCAGCTCGCCTTGTCGGCGGCCCCATTGCCGCTCCCGCTCGAGGGCAAGGATGGCGCGAATGCTACGGCACCGCCGGTTCCCGCTTGCAAGGACGCGCCGTCTGGCTGCGAAATGAATACCTGCGGTTGCCTGATCGGCTGCACGATCGGAGCCTGTGTCCCAGCAGGGAGTGTGGCAGAGGGCGACACGGCAGTTGCCTCGCTCGTCACCGCAGGCGGAATGAACTCCTGCCCATGCGTCAATTCAGGCGGCAGGTCCTTGATCTCTACCGTCTGCCCGGGCGCCATCACGGTAATCCAGTTACACAGGTTTTCGAGCTGTCGCACATTGCCGGGAAAATCCAGGCTGGCAAGGAAATGCATGGCGGCGTCCGACATGCGCTTGGCCTCGACGCCGAGCTGCTTGGCGCTCTGCGCCAGGAAATGGCGTGTCAGCAGCGGAATGTCTTCGTGCCGCTCGCGCAGGCTGGGCAAGCGCAGGCGAATCACGTTTAGCCGGTGATACAAGTCCTCGCGGAACAAGCCCTCCTTCACGCGCAGTTCCAGGTTCTGGTGCGTGGCGGCGATCACGCGCACATTTGCCTTCAGCGGTTGATGTCCGCCGACGCGATAGAAATGCCCGTCCGAGAGCACGCGCAGCAGGCGCGTCTGCAGGTCGAAGGGCATGTCGCCGATTTCGTCGAGGAACAGCGTGCCGCCTTCGGCCTGCTCGAAACGGCCGCGCCGCGTCGCCTGCGCGCCGGTGAAGGCGCCGCGTTCATGGCCGAACAATTCGGATTCCAGCAGGTCCTTGGGAATCGCAGCGGTGTTCAGTGCGATGTATGGCTGTGCCGCGCGCGGGCTGTGCTTGTGCAGCGCGCGCGCCACCAGTTCCTTGCCGGTGCCCGATTCGCCCGTGATGAGTACGGTCACGTTCGATTGCGACAGGCGGCCGATGGCACGAAACACGTCCTGCATGGCAGGCGCCTGACCGAGGATTTCCGGCGTCTCGGGCGCGGCCTGTTCGACGTTCGACTCGCGCAGGCTTTCCTCCAATGCGCGTCGGATCAGCTCCACCGCCTTGTCGATGTCGAAGGGTTTGGCCAGATATTCGAATGCACCGCCCTGGAACGCGGCGACCGCGGAATCCAGGTCGGAGAATGCGGTGATGACGATGACCGGCAGGCCGGGGTGCTTCGCTTTCGCTGCCTGCAGCAATTCGAGCCCTGACTCGCCGGGCATGCGAATGTCGGAAACAAGCACTTGCGGAACGCTGCTCTGGAGAGCATCCATCGCGTCTCGCGCGTTGGAAAAACTCCTGGTGGCGAGGTTTTCGCGGGCGAGCGCCTTTTCGAGCACCCAGCGAATCGATTCATCGTCGTCAACAATCCAGATTGGCTTCATATGTGTTCAGTTTCCCGCATCGATGGCAACGGTTCAAGGCAGCGGTATCAGGATCCGGAAGTCGGTGTAGCCCGGGCGGCTTTCGCATTCGATGACGCCCATGTGCTGTTGCACGAAGTTCTGCGCCAGCGTCAGCCCGAGTCCGCTGCCGCCTTCCGTCCCCGACACCAGCGGATAGAAGATGCGGTCCCGGATTTCGGGCGGGATACCTGGTCCATTGTCGATGATATGCAAGTCTAATGCCAGCCTGTAGCGCACTTTGGCGAGCGTGACCTGCCGCGCGATCCGCGTCTGCAGCGTGAGCACCGCATCGCCTGCCTTGATCCGCGCCGAGAGCGCCTGCGCCGCATTGTGCGCAATGTTGAGCACCGCCTGGATCAACTGCTCCTTGTCGCCGCGGAATTCCGGCACAGACAGGTCATAGTCGCGCCTGATCGTCAGCCCCTGCGGAAACTCCGCCATGATCAGGCTGCGCACCCGCTCGCACACCTCGTGGATGTTCACGTCGCCGACGATATGCGGATGCCGGTGCGGCGCGAGCAGGCGATCGACGAGCGTCTGCAGGCGGTCCGCCTCCTTGATGATCACCTGGGTGTATTCCCGCAGATCCTTCGCGTCCCGCTCCGGCAGCTCGAACTCCAGCAATTGCGCTGCGCCGCGAATGCCGCCCAGCGGATTCTTGATTTCGTGCGCCAGGTTGCGGATCAGCTCCTTGTTGGCCTGGCTCTGGTCGAGCAGGCGCTCCTCGCGGTCCAGCTTGAGCTGCTGCACGTTCTCGCGCAACTCGATGAGCACCGGCGTATCCGGATTATCGAGCGCGGTGACGATCACGTGCACCTGCAACGACTCGCGCCCTGCGCGCTCCAGCGTCAGGTCGAGGCGCTTGTCGGCGAAGCGGTGCTGCACGGCTTCCCGGAACACTTCATTGAGATGCTCGCCATTGAGGAACAGCGCGCCCAGCTTTTGGCCGCGCAATGCCTTGACCGAAATCTCGAACAGGTGCTCCGCGGCTGCATTCGCATAGGTGATCCGTGCGTCGGCATCCAGGATCACCACTGCCGACGAAAGAAGATCAAGGCCGCTGAACAGGTTTGCTGATGTCTTCACAAGGTTTCCAGAACATGTGGGGCGAAAAATAAGGGCCGCGTCGCGCGGCCCTGTTCATGCAAGCGTCATACCTGGCCTCCGGTGTGCCCAGGACCTGTCAGGGCAGACTCCTACTTCAGATTATTGATCTCGCGCTTCAAGGCTTCGATGTTCTTTTCCGTGCGGTCAATGTCTTCCTTCATCGCCGCCACGCGCTCCAGGTATTTTGCATAATTGTGTTCGCTGCCAAGACGTTCGGGCTCGCCTTTGTTGTAATCCTTCTTCAGGTTCGCCAGCTTCTGCTCTTCGCCTTTCAGCTCGTCCAGCAGGATCTGCTTGCGTTCGCCGTCGCGCGCCTTCTGCGTGCCGTTGTCGACCTTCGGAAAATCCGGCGGCGTGCTGGCGGGCCTGGACGCCGCCGGCAGCGCCGGCTTCTTCGGCGGCGCCGGAATCATGGTAATGCCCGGCAGGTCCACCTTCTTGCAACCCTTGGTCGGACCGGTGTTCTTGTATTCCTTCTTGCCGTGCTCGTCGACGCACAAGTACACATCGCTCTGTGCGTAAGCATGGGCCGCCACAGCCGCCAGCAAGATCAGCCCGGTGATTTGTCGCTTCATCATCTTTCTTTATGGAGACATTAGGGAGCGCTTACTAGTCTAGGGTAAGAATCAAGGCTTTACAAACATTACAGGGTAAAACGCTTTAAGTCGCAACACTACCTCTTGTTGCCGTGTCGAGGCAATGCGCAATAAAAAAAGCGGGGAAAACCGAAGTTTTCCCCGCCTTGCGATGGAATCCGCCTTGCGGCGAAGCGCCGATTACAGCGAGTAGTACATGTCGAATTCGATCGGATGGGTCGTCATGCGGAAGCGCTGCACTTCGGCCATCTTCAGTTCGATGTAAGCGTCGATCATGGTGTCGCTGAACACGCCGCCGCGGGTCAGGAATTCGCGGTCCTTGTCGAGATACTCGAGCGCCTGGTCCAGCGAGGAGCACACGGTCGGGATCAGCGCGTCTTCTTCCGGCGGCAGGTGGTACAGGTCCTTCGAGGCGGCTTCGCCCGGATGGATCTTGTTCTGCACGCCGTCCAGACCTGCCATCAGCAGGGCAGCGAAGCACAGGTACGGGTTGGACAGCGGATCCGGGAAGCGCGCTTCGACGCGGCGGCCCTTCGGATTCGCGACGTGCGGAATGCGGATCGATGCGGAACGGTTGCGAGCCGAGTAAGCCAGCTTCACCGGGGCCTCGAAGCCAGGCACCAGGCGCTTGTAGGAGTTGGTGCCCGGGTTGGTGATCGCGTTCAGCGCGCGGGCATGCTTGATGATGCCGCCGATGTAGTACAGCGCGAACTCGGACAGGCCGGCATAGCCGTCGCCCGCGAACAGGTTCTGGCCATCCTTCCAGACGGACTGGTGGACGTGCATGCCCGAACCGTTGTCGCCAACGAGAGGCTTCGGCATGAAGGTCGCCGTCTTGCCGTAGGTATGCGCGACGTTCCAGATCACGTACTTCATGTTCTGGGTCCAGTCGGCGCGCTCCACCAGCGTGGAGAACTTGGTGCCGATTTCGTTCTGGCCAGCACCTGCCACTTCGTGGTGATGCACTTCAACCGGAATGCCCATGGCTTCGAGAATCAGGCACATTTCCGAGCGCATGTCCTGGAAGCTGTCGACCGGGGGAACCGGGAAATAGCCGCCCTTGATCGTCGGACGATGGCCGGTGTTGCCGCCTTCGAGTTCCTTGCCGGTGGACCAGGATGCCTCTTCGGAGCCGATCTTCACGAAGCAGCCGGACATGTCGATCTTCCAGCGCACGTTGTCGAAGATGAAGAATTCGGGTTCCGGACCGAAGTAGGCGGTGTCGCCCAGGCCGGAGGACTTCAGGTAGGCTTCGGCGCGCTTCGCGATGGAGCGCGGGTCGCGGTCATAGCCCTTGCCGTCGGACGGTTCGATCACGTCGCACTGCATGAAGAGGGTGGTCTCTTCCATGAACGGGTCGATGTTGGCGGTGTTCGGATCCGGCATCAGCAACATGTCGGACGCTTCAATGCCCTTCCAGCCGGCGATCGAGGAGCCGTCGAACGCATGGCCGGACTCGAACTTGTCCATGCCAAATTGCGAAACCGGAACGGTAACGTGCTGCTCCTTGCCCCGGGTGTCAGCAAAGCGAAAATCAACGAACTTGACCTCGTTGTCCTTCGCCATCTTCAAGACGTCTGCGGCCGTCATTGCCATGCGAATCTCCTAATGTGAGAAGTGGTACGGGATGTTATGAAATTGGTTTGAGCCGACTGTGTTGGCCGTATCACGGTGAACGCAAAACATGCCGAAGTGCGACCAGAACTCAACCGGCAATGATAGCAGATTCCATGCCACCAATTTGAGAAATCACAAGCCCACGCCTCCCGGAAAAAGCCCGCGAATTCATGGAAATAATGCGGGGTTGAAACGGTTTTAGCGTAAAAAGACATTCGGCGGGCACGCACAAAAAAGGTGCGCATTTTACCTCACGCACCTAACTGGTGCGATGAAGCCCTTCCCGGAACTTTTCGCACCAAGTCGGTGCGCCGGCCTTCGTGTTCCTCCATGCTCGGGATAGCACGATAAAATGGCTAAAATTTCACTTCTGGAGGCAGATTCCGATGGATATTCTTGAAACGGCCCGCCAACGCGGCCAGGAAAAACAGTTGCCCTATGCCGGCGCGGTCACCCCGTCCGAGGCCTATGCACTGCTTCAGCAGAACCCTGCTGCCAAGCTGGTCGACGTACGCACCGACGCCGAGCGCGACTGGGTAGGTCGCGTCGCCATCCCCGATCCGCAGCACGCCGCGGTGCAATGGAACCTCTATCCGGGCGGCACGCCCAATCCCGGCTTCCTCGATCAGCTGGCCCAGGCAGCCGCGAAAGACAACGTACTGCTGTTCCTGTGCCGCTCCGGCGTTCGCTCACGTCACGCCGCAAAGCTGGCAACGGAACACGGCTACCAGAATTGTTTCGACATCCTGGAAGGTTTCGAGGGCGACAAGGATGCGGAAGGCCATCGCAAGACGGTCGGCGGCTGGTGCAAGGCCGGCCTGCCGTGGGTCGGCGCCTGAGCCCTTCCCTCCAGGAGCCTGCGCGGCAGAAGGCGCCTAGTCGGGTTTCATCAGCCCGGCAATGCGCCGCCGCACGAAATTGATATGGCTGCGCAGGCCATACAGCTCATCGGCGAACGACAACGGGATCGAGATGCGGTTCACCCGCTCCTCGATGTCGTTCAGCCGTTCGAGCTGCGCGCGATACACGCTCTCCCGATGTTCCTGCGACACGTCCTCGATTGCCTGCTCCACCGCGCGCAACTGCCCGTACCAGCGATAGACGCGCGAACGGACCTTCCACACATACAGCGGCGGAATGATGCGCGATAGCGGCAGAATCAGAGCGCCCAGCGCGACCACGACCACCCACATTCGCTCCAGCAGGTTGGCCACCCAGAACGGCAGATACCGTTGCAGCAACGGCGCTCCGCCCTTATAGAACTTTTGCGCCGCGGGCGATACCGCAATCTCCGTATAGCTGGCCGTCGGGAATTCGCCCTTTTTCTGGAACCAACCCGCACCGCCATGAATGTCCGACGCCGCCTGCACGAACAGGTCGACCAGCGCCGGGTGAAGCTGCTCGCGCGCGACCAGCGTCGCCGTCGGCGCGATCAGATGATAGTCCTTGGGCGGAATATCACGGCCCAGATCGACGATCCCCCGCGGCAGGACGACATGCGAAAGGAAGGGAAAGCGCCGCGTATACGCTTCGGCCTGCACGAAGTCGAACAGCTTGATGCCGGGCGTCTGCAGCAGCATCTGGATCAAGGGTGCATCCGGCGCGGAACTGAATACCAGCCCGTCGATGCGCCCCGCCAGCAGCTCGACAGTGGCCGGCGTATTCTCCAGCGCGCCCAGTGTCAAGTCGGCAGGCTCCACGCCGTTGAGCGACAGGATTTCCTTGAACAGCTTCGGCACGCCCGTGCCGTCCGGCCCGACGTTGATTCTCAGTCCCTTGAGCTGCGTAAGCTGGTGGACATGCTTCGCCTCGCGCAGGAACAGCCACACCGGTTCGGTGAAGAGGCTGCCCAGCGACACCAGGCCCTTGCGCTCCGCCTCCTCCTGCTGTGTCGACCCGCTCTGGACGAAGGCAATGTCAACATCGGAGGATGGATCCCTCAACCTCTGCAGGTTCTCCTGCGAGCCGAGCGAGGGCTTGAGCGTCACGCCGATATCGACCTTCGCCAGCGCGGCGGCATATTTCTTTCCAAAGGCTTCATACGCGCTGTTCTCCTGCCCGGTGGAAAGCGTGACATGTTTCGGCGGCGATGGATCGACCCACCAGTAGGCAAGCAGGCAGGTCGCGATAATCGCCACTGCCGCGGGCCCAGCCGCGACCAGAAAATCATGCAACGAAAACCTTGAAAACTTGAGGATCTTTGGCATGTGTGTCCCGATAGAAATCATCGGACACACCATGCCAAGAAATGCGCGACGGCGCAAGAGCCGCAAACACGAGGAGGTAAATCAGTTGAGCGGCCGGGCGAAAGGCCGTGTGTTCGCCCGGTGTTCGCCCGGCGGCTAGCGCGTATTGGCGATCGTTCGCTGGCTTACCGATGCGCGCGCGGGGAGCACACGACGCCGACGGTCGTAGGCGGCGGCGTCCTCGGACAGGAATTTTGCCGCGATCGAGAACCAGTCCTCAATGGAAAACAGGCATTGCGCCAGCGGAAGCAGTTCTCTCTCTTCCTTGTCGAGCCGCATCACGATTCTCTCGCAGTAAGACTCCATGGCATGACAGACCTCATTGACCTTGATACTGCCGAGCTCGAAGGCGCCCGCGAGCTGATCGCCGACGAAGCGGAGCAGGCAAGCCGCCTTCGCACTCAAGGCTTCCAGTTCCTCGATCAATGCCTCCGCCTCCGTCGATACGCCGCGCATCGCCGGAATGAGATACACCTCGAGCTTGCGATTGCTGCAGAACTTGTCGAACTGCATGAGCCTGTTGAACGCTGTTTCGAGGAAAGCGAAATCGAAACCCTGCAATCCACGCCATGTTGCCTGGAAATACTGCCTCAGGCGGCCCAGCATGCTCCGGGCCTTGTCCTGTTCGGCGGTGATGGCAACAAGCGAATAGGTGGCAGTCAGCATGAGCACTCCTTGATCTTTTTGTTGCTAAACAAACGTTTCGGACCCTATCGGATTCCGAACGCTGCGCGACGGCTGCACCGCGAAAACCGGGGAAGAGGAATCAGGAAAAACGTGTTGTCCGAGTATAAGGTCTTGTCTTTGGAATCCATTGACAATTCTCAAACAGCGCCAGGTATTGCGGCGATCCGTGCATCTACGGTGCCGAACCTGGGACTATCTGCAGCGAAACCGCAACGCGTGCAAAAGATTGCGGACGGTCCGCATGACAACAGAAAAACGGATGAAGGAAATGCTTCGGGGGATCTTTTTCGAGCAGAAACGATCCCCCTGCAAGACAGGAGGCAAACGAACGCCGGACCGCGCTCAGCCGAGCTTGACGGCGTGCTCGCGTGTTGCGTGGAAAGTCAGTTGCGGCCAGCGTTCCTGTGTCAGCTTCAGGTTGACACCGGAGGTCGCGAGGTAAGCCATGTTTCCGGCGGCGTCGAAAGCGATATTGCCGCCGGCCGAGGACTTTTCAAAATCCGCCAGGGCCTTCTTGTCCTCGCTGGTAATCCAGCGGGCGCTGCTGATGCTGGCACCTTCAAACACGGCATCGACGCCATATTCGTTCAACAGGCGGCTGGCCACCACTTCGAACTGCAGCACACCGACCGCACCCAGAATCAGGTCGCCGCCATGCACTGGCTTGAACACCTGGACCGCACCCTCTTCGCCCAACTGCTGCAAGCCCTTGTGCAACTGCTTGATCTTCAGGGGATTGCGGATGCGTACCGTGCGGAAAAAGTCCGGCGCGAAATACGGGATGCCGGTGAATTGCAACATTTCCCCTTCGGAAAAGCTGTCGCCGATCTGCATGTTGCCGTGATTGGGCAGTCCGATGATGTCGCCGGCATAGGCTTCTTCCACCTGCTCGCGGCTGGACGCCATGAAGGTCACCACGCTCGACACCTTGATGTCGCGGTTCAGCCGCAGGTGCTTGATCTTCATGCCGCGCTCGAAGCGGCCGGAACACACGCGCAGGAACGCGATACGATCGCGATGCGCCGGGTCCATGTTGGCCTGGATCTTGAACACGAAGCCAGAGAATGGCGTTTCGATCGGCTCCACCGAACGCACGGTTGCGTCGCGCGAGCGCGGCGGCGGCGCCCAGTCGAGCAGCGCATTGAGAATCTCGCGCACGCCGAAGTTATTGATCGCCGACCCGAAGAACACCGGCGTCTGGGTTCCCGCGAGGAAGGCTTCGAGGTTAAACGGATGCGAGGCGCCGTGTACCAGTTCCACTTCGTTCTTCAACTGCTCGATCTCGAGCGGGAACATCTCGGCGAGACGCGGATTGTCGATGCCCTTGACGACTTCGAACTCCTGGTCGGCACGCTCCTCGCCCGCCTTGAACAGCAGGATCTCGTCGCGCAGCAGGTGGTACACGCCGCGGAAGGTCTTGCCCATGCCGATGGGCCATGTCACTGGCGCACACTGAATCTTCAGCACCGACTCGACTTCATCGAGCAGTTCCAGCGGATCGCGCGTTTCGCGGTCCATCTTGTTCATGAAGGTCAGGATCGGCGTGGCGCGCATGCGGCACACGTTCAGCAGCTTGATGGTCTGTTCTTCCACACCCTTGGCGGCATCGATCACCATCAGCGCCGAATCGACCGCTGTCAGCACGCGGTACGTATCTTCCGAAAAGTCCTGGTGGCCCGGCGTGTCGAGCAGGTTGACCACGTGTTCGCGGTATTCGAACTGCATGACGGAGCTGGCAACCGAAATGCCCCGCTGCTTCTCGATTTCCATCCAGTCCGACGTCGCATGGCGGCCGCTCTTGCGCGCCTTCACGGTACCGGCCAGCTGAATCGCGCCGGAGAACAGCAACAGCTTTTCGGTCAGCGTCGTTTTGCCCGCGTCCGGGTGGGAGATGATGCCGAAAGTGCGCCGGCGCGCGACTTCGCGCGCAATCAGCTCGGTGGAGACCTTGCGGGGTTCGGGTGCGGTGTCGAGCGCGTCGCTCGAAGGAAGATCTGTTGCGGAGGCCATGTTGCGCCTTAAAAAGTGTTCAGGTTGACTGGCACCATGTGGGGACGTCCGATTCCCGCACAAGGGCCGCAGGATGCATCAGGGCTGGATGAAGTGTGTACGGTAGTAACGCAGTTCCTCGATCGATTCAACGATATCGGCCAGCGCCGTATGCTTCTGGTGCTTCTTGAAGCCGCTTGCAATGGCCGGCTTCCAGCGCTTGCACAATTCCTTCAATGTCGAGACATCAAGGTTGCGATAGTGGAAAAACGCCTCCAGCTTCGGCATGCCGCGCGCCATGAAGCGGCGGTCCTGGCAGATGGAATTCCCGCACATCGGCGATTTGCCCGAGGGAACGAAGTGTTTCAGAAAATCGATCAGGGCCTTTTCCGCATCGGCTTCGGCGATGGTCGATGCCTTTACGCGGTCAATCAGACCGGAACGGCCGTGCGTGCCCTTGTTCCACGCATCCATGCGATCGAGCACCTCACCCGGCTGATGGATCGCAAAAACCGGCCCTTCAGCCAGCACGTTCAGTTCCGAGTCGGTGACGACGACGGCAACCTCGATGATGCGGTCATTATCCGGGTCCAGGCCGGTCATTTCCATGTCCACCCAGACAAGATTGAATTCGTTCGGGCGGGCCGGCGCATTGATCGGGGCTTGAGATTCGGTAGCTTGTGACATAATTGTTTTCCTTGGGGGCTGCCATCAATTTTTTCGGGGCTGCCGCGCACCGGCAATGCCGGCATGCGACGCGTGCGGTCCGTTCGTTTCGGGTTCATTCGACAGGGCGCCACCGGCAAGGCCGTCCGGCCTTCGCGATACCGCAAGCCAGTCATGGCGCGCACCCTGCGATGAACGGATATCCCGAATCGGTTGGGCCGTTCCAAAACCCGCCATTTTCTCACAGGCACAGAATGTCATCACTTGCGTTTTCGGTTTTGTTTGTTGCTTTTCTTGTGGTAACCCTGACGGTACGCTTCTGGCTGGCGTCGCGCCACATCCGCCACGTGTTCGCGCATCGCAGCGCCGTACCCGCTGAATTCGCCGAAAAAATTCCATTGTATGCCCATCAGAAGGCCGCGGATTATACCGTTGCCAAGACCAAGCTGGGCATGCTGACCATGTTCGTGAATGCCGCCATGCTGATCGGCTTCACCCTGCTTGGTGGATTGCAGGCACTGTCGGTCGCGCTGTTCGGGCAATTCGGTTCGGGCATGGTCTACCAGCTCGCTCTGCTTGCTTCATTCGCATTCATCACCGCGGTCGTCGACTTGCCTTTCGACTATTACCGGCAGTTCGTGCTGGAAGCCAGGTTCGGCTTCAACAAAATGTCCTTGCGCCTGTTCATCTCAGACCTGCTGAAGAACACCCTGATCGGCATCGTCATCGGACTGCCCCTGACCTGGGTGATTCTCACCCTGATGGAAAGTTCGGGCAACTTGTGGTGGTTCTACGCCTGGCTCGTCTGGAGCGGATTCCAGCTACTGATGCTGATCCTCTATCCGACCGTCATCGCGCCGCTGTTCAACAAATTCACGCCCTTGCAGGATGAAGGACTGCGCGCCCGCATCGAAAGCCTGATGCACCGCGTCGGGTTCGCATCGAAGGGACTGTTCGTGATGGACGGCTCCAGGCGCAGCGCGCATGGCAACGCCTATTTCTCCGGCTTCGGCGCGGCCAAGCGCATCGTCTTCTTCGACACGCTGCTCGCGCGGCTCGGCCCGCAAGAGATCGAGGCTGTGCTGGCGCATGAGCTGGGACATTTCAAGCTCAAGCATGTCATCAAGCGCATCGTGCTGATGTTCCTGCTTTCGCTCGGATTCCTTGCGCTGCTTGGCTACCTGAAGACGCAGATATGGTTCTTCACCGGGCTGGGCGTCGACCCGCTGCTGATCGGCGCCAATAATGCCATGGCATTGATCCTGTTCATGATGGTGCTGCCTGTGTTCACCTTCCTGTTTTCGCCGCTGATGTCGGTCACCTCGCGCAAGCATGAATTCGAAGCGGATGCATTCGCGGCGAAGCATACCAACGCGCAGGAACTGGTGTCGGCGCTGGTGAAATTGTATGAAGACAACGCGTCGACGCTGACGCCTGATCCGCTGCATTCCGCGTTCTACGACTCGCATCCGCCGGCCGCAGTGCGCATCCAGCATCTGCTCGCGAGCCAATGAAAAACATTGAGAGGAGAGTCCATCATGGTAACTGCCAGTGAACTTCGCAACGGAAAATGCCGGCATCTGGAAACCGGATTGACCGATGCCGAAATCAAGGATCGCCTGGCTGCCGTCGACGGCTGGGCACTGCAGGACGGCAAGGTGGTCAAGTCGTACGGTTTCAATAACTACTACCAAACGCTGGCCTTCGTGAATGCAATTGCCTACGTCATCCATGCCGAAGACCATCATCCCGAACTGGTCGTGACCTATAACCGCTGCGTGGTGAAGTTCGACACGCATTCGGTCAACGGCGGGCGCGGCGGCATTTCGGAAAACGACTTCATCTGCGCGGCCAAGGTGGATGCGGTATTCCAGCAGGCCGCGCTCTGACCGATGAGCGGGCGTATCGACACCACCGGCACCGTCATTGCCGCCCATGGGCGGCATTACCTGGTCCAGACGGGCGGCGTCAGGCTGCAATGCGTCACCCGAGGCAAGAAGAGCGATGTCGCCGTCGGCGATATTGTGAGACTGAAACAGACTTCGCCGGACCAGGGCGTGATCGAATCGATCAACGAGCGCAAGACGCTCCTCTACCGTTCCGACCAGTACAAGTCGAAGCTGCTCGCAGCCAACGTCACGCAGCTTTTCATCGTCGTGGCGACCGAACCGGGTTTTTCCGACGACCTGGTGTCGCGCGCCTTGGTGGCGGCCGAGGCAGCGGGCATCAAAGTCCATCTCATCCTGAACAAGATCGATATTGCAGATCCGTTGCCGAAGACGCGCGAGCGCCTTTCGCTTTATGCAAATCTGGATTACCCGATCCACGAAGTCTCTGCACGCGCCATGCCGGAGCACGCCTGCACCCTGCTCGCCCCCCTGCTCAAGGGCCATTCGACGATCCTGATCGGCCAGTCGGGCATGGGCAAGTCGTCGCTGATCAACCTGCTGGTGCCGGATGCGGAACTGGCCACCCGGGAAATTTCGGCGGCGCTGGATTCCGGGAAACACACCACGACCTTTACCCGCCTGTTCGCACTTGATGCCGGGACGGCCGTCATCGACTCGCCGGGTTTCCAGGAATTCGGCCTGTATCACCTGACCGAGGGCATGCTGGAGCGTGCCTTCCGCGAATTCCGGCCCCATCTCGGAAATTGCAAATTCTACAACTGTCACCACCTGAATGAGCCGGGTTGCGCCGTGCTGGCCGCCGTCAATGCAGGCACCATTTCGCCCATGCGGCACGCCCTCTATCGACAGCTCGTGCATGAATCCTCGCAGCAGCTTTATTGATCCATGCCAAGCAATGGCGATTCCTTGGCGACGGTTATCTTTTTCAGGAAAAATCCCTTATACTTGAACAAGTTACAAACGTCCTTCGGCGGCAGGCGCCAACTTGCCGCCGTTTTCCTTTATGGCAATCAAACACTTCCTGCAGTTTTCTGACTTTACGCTTGAAGAGTTCGAGTACCTGATCGAACGTTCCCGCATCATCAAGCGCAAGTTCAAGAATTACGAGACCTACCATCCGCTGCTCGATCGCACGCTGGTCATGGTGTTCGAAAAGAATTCGACGCGCACCCGCCTGTCGTTCGAAGCGGGCATGCACCAGCTCGGCGGCGCGGCCATCTACCTCAACACGCGCGACAGCCAGCTTGGCCGCGGCGAACCGGTGGAAGATGCGGCGCAGGTCATGTCCCGCATGTGCGACATCATCATGATTCGCACCTTCGGCCAGGACATCATTGACCGCTTTGCGAAGCATTCGCGCGTGCCGGTGATCAATGGCCTGACCAATGAGCACCACCCCTGCCAGGTCCTAGCCGATGTATTCACCTACATCGAGCATCGCGGCTCCATTGCGGGCAAGACCGTGGCATGGATCGGCGATGCCAACAACATGCTGTATTCCTGGCTGCAGGCAGCGCAGGTGTTCGGCTTCCACGTCAACGTATCGACGCCGAAGCGCTACGAAATCGATCCGTCGCTCGTCGCGGCGGACAACAAGAACTACACGACCTTCGTCAATCCGGCCGACGCCTGCGACGGCGCGGACCTAGTGACGACGGACGTGTGGACCAGCATGGGCTACGAGGAAGAAAACGCGGCGCGCCTGAAGGCTTTCCATGGCTGGATCGTGGACGGCGAGAAGATGAAGCGCGCGCACTCCGACGCCCTCTTCATGCACTGCCTGCCCGCGCATCGTGGCGAGGAAGTCTCCGCTGACGTCATCGACGGCCCGCAGTCGGTCGTGTGGGACGAAGCCGAGAACCGCCTGCATGTCCAGAAGGCGCTGCTCGAATACCTGGTCCTGGGCAAGCTGGATTGATCCGACACCGGCTGCCCATCCCGAAACGTCTTTTCCAAAATCACAAGCGAAGCAAAATCATGTCGACCATACTTCAGTCCGTCCCCGCCAATCAGAAAGTGGGCATCGCCTTTTCCGGTGGGCTCGATACCAGCGCCGCACTGCACTGGATGCGCCAGAAAGGCGCGATTCCGTATGCCTACACCGCGAACCTCGGCCAGCCCGACGAGCCCGACTACGACGCCATCCCGAAAAAGGCGAAGCAATACGGCGCCGAACAGGCGCGCCTGATCGACTGCCGCGAGCAACTGGTCGCGGAGGGGTTTGCCGCACTGCAAAGCGGCGCCTTCCACATCTCGACCGCCGGCGTCACCTACTTCAACACGACGCCGCTGGGCCGTGCAGTGACCGGCACCATGCTGGTCGCCGCGATGCAGGAAGACCAGGTCGACATCTGGGGCGACGGCAGCACCTTCAAGGGCAACGACATCGAACGCTTCTATCGCTACGGCCTGCTGGTGAATCCGGCGCTGCGCATCTACAAGCCCTGGCTCGACCAGCAGTTCATCCAGGAACTGGGCGGCCGCAAGGAGATGTCGGAGTTCCTGATCAAGTCCGGCTTCGACTACAAGATGTCGGTCGAGAAGGCCTATTCGACCGACTCCAACATGCTGGGCGCAACGCATGAAGCGAAAGACCTGGAGCACCTGAACAGCGGCATGAAGATCGTCGAGCCGATCATGGGCGTCGCCTTCTGGCGCGATGACGTCGAGGTCAAGCGCGAGGAAGTCAGTGTGCGCTTCGAGGAAGGCCGTCCGGTCGCACTGAACGGCATCACCTTTGCCAGCCAGGTCGACCTGATGATGGAAGCCAACCGCATCGGCGGCCGTCACGGACTCGGCATGAGCGACCAGATCGAAAACCGCATCATCGAAGCAAAGAGCCGCGGCATCTACGAAGCTCCCGGGCTGGCGCTGCTGTTCATCGCTTACGAACGCCTGGTCACCGGCATCCATAACGAAGACACCATCGAGCAATACCGTGAAAACGGCCGCAAGCTCGGCCGCCTGCTGTACCAGGGCCGCTGGTTCGACCCGCAGGCGATCATGCTGCGCGAAGCGTCGCAGCGCTGGGTCGCGGGCGCGATCACCGGCGAAGTCACGATCGAACTGCGCCGCGGCAACGACTACTCGATCCTGAACACCGAATCGCCCAATCTGACCTACCAGCCGGAGCGCCTGACCATGGAAAAAGGCGAAGGCGCGTTCACGCCGCAGGACCGCATCGGCCAGCTCACGATGCGCAACCTGGACATCACCGACACACGCGAAAAGCTCGGCATCTACAGCAAGGCCGGCCTGCTTTCCGCCAGCTCCTCCGTTGCCCTGCCCCGCCTCGGCAAGAAGGACTGATCGATGGGGACGGTATTTGGCTTCACCGAAGAGCAAATCGCACATTTCGGCACTACCTGGGGCGTTGGCGGGTTGATCCTGTTCATGCTGTTCATCATCGGCGAAATCGCCTGGCGTTCGAAGGCCGGCAAGCGCGGCACCTTTGTCCTGTTCCTGGTGCTGTCCGTCGGCATGTTCGGATTCGTCGTCAAGGAGATCCTGCAGGCAGTACTCAAGGTTTGACCTGCGCAGGATGCATGGCCTGGCGAACTACCGTAACCATGCACCACATGCAAAAGGACCCGTTGCGGGTCCTTTTTTCAAACAGCGTCGCCCCGATTTTTCCATCTTCCGAAAAGGAACCACCATGACCACGCAATTCGACAACGTTTCCGTCGTCAAGAAAGCCAACATCTACTTCGACGGCAAATGCGTCTCGCATACCGTCCAGTTCGCAGACGGCACCAAGAAGACCATCGGCGTAATCTTCCCGTCTTCGCTGACCTTCAACACCGGCGCGCCGGAACGCATGGAACTCAATGCCGGCAAGTGCCGCATTCGCCTGAAGGGCGAAGACGCGTGGAAGACCTTTGAAGGCGGTCAGAGCTTTGACGTGCCGGGCAATTCCAGCTTCGATATTGAAACGCTGGAGACGCTGGATTACGTCTGCCATTTCATTGCGGCCTGATCGGCTGATTGCGCAAGGCAGGTAGCGTACGCCGTGCGTACGATCGGGCGCGATGCATTGCCCACTTTCGTGCGCGCAACGCAGGCTACCGATCCTGAGAACGCTGAATATTCAGATGAATACCGGTTCCGGTTCCAGCATCACGCCGAACCTGGACATCACATCCATCTGAATCGCGTTCGCCAGCGCCGCGATCTCCTGCCCGGTCGCGCCGCCACGATTCACCAGCACCAGCGCCTGCTTCTCGTACACACCCGCGGCGCCCATGCTCTTCCCTTTCCATCCGCTCTGGTCGATCAGCCATCCTGCCGCAAGCTTGTAGCTGCCGTCGGGCTGAGGATAGCTGACCAGGTTCGGATGACTGGCCAGCAGCGCGTCGCGCAGGTCTGCCGATACCACCGGATTCTTGAAGAAGCTGCCTGCATTGCCGATTTTCGCCGGGTCCGGCAACTTGCGGTTGCGAATGGCAATGATCGCATCCGCGACATCCTGAGGCGCCGGCGATGCGACGGCGCGGGCCGTCAGCTCCTGAGCGACATCAGCATACTGCGTCTGTGCCCGCCAGTTTTTCGGAAGGGCAAAGGTCACATCGAGAATCACTGCACGATCGCGCAATGCGTGCTTGAATAGGCTGTCGCGATAACCGAACCGGCAGGCGGCCTTGTCGAGCACGACGATTTCGCCCGTGTCGAAATCGAATGCCGTCAATGCATGAAAGCAATCCTTCACTTCAACACCGTAAGCGCCGATGTTCTGTATCGGCGCAGCACCGACGCTGCCCGGTATGAGTGAGAGATTCTCCAGTCCGCCCATGCCCTGCCCGAGCGTCCACTGCACGAACTGGTGCCAGTTCTCGCCCGCGGCGGCCTTGACGTACGTCGCTCCGGCATCCTCGGCGACGATTTCCACGCCGCTGGTCGACATGTGCAGGACAAGGCCCGCAAAATCGCGTGTCAGCAGCAGATTGCTTCCACCGCCGAGCACCAGCCGCGGCAGGCGTGCAAGGAAATCATCGCTCCTCACCTGCGTCAGCATGTCGGCCGACGTAACGCGCAGGTAAGCCTTGGCCTTTGCTGCGATGCCGAAGGTATTCAGGCCTTGCAGGGAAAAATCGTACTGGATGGGAAGGACAGGGGTCATAGCGCGGCATTATATAGGGGTGGGCGCGCAGAACCTAGCCACCCGATTTTTTGTCGGCTAGAATGCCCCGGTTAATCGAACCACAATACAGCCCTGCCAGATAAAAATGACAACAGGCCTGTTGCCAAACGTGAAAAGAGAGTCCAGCCATGCCGTCTTTTGATGTCGTATCCGAAGCCAACCTCGTCGAAGTCAAGAATGCCATCGACCAGTCGAACAAGGAAATTTCAACCCGCTTCGACTTCAAGGGCAGCGACGCCCGCGTGGAGCAGAAGGAACGCGAACTCACCGCTTATGCGGATAGCGAATTCCAGTTGAACCAGGTGCGCGACGTGCTGACCGGAAAAATGGTGAAGCGCAACGTCGATGTCCGGTTCCTCGACATCGGCAAGATCGAGAAGATCGGCGGGGACAAGGTCAAGCAGGTCATCAAGATCAGGAACGGCATCGAATCGGACGCCGCCAAGAAGATCGTGCGCCTCGTCAAGGACAGCAAGCTGAAGGTTCAGGCCAGCATCCAGGGAGATGCCGTGCGAGTGACTGGTGCCAAGCGCGACGACCTGCAATCGGCCATCGCCCTGCTACGCAAGGAAGTGACGGACCTGCCGCTGGAATTCAACAACTTCCGCGACTAGCACGACAGACTGTGGCGTCAGGTGAGGTCGGCAAGGACAGAAGTTGTGTGCCGGAAGAGGAAGGTGTTATTCTGCTCATGCAACTTTGCACCGTGGCATGAACCCGGCATGTTCGACTGACTTTCCTTGCTATGCGCCCGACCACCCTTGCAGCCAGCCTCCTTCTCCTTGCCGGTACTGCCAACGCTGCCGATATCAGCGTGGTCGGATTGTTTCCCAACAAGGCGGTGCTGGTGGTGGACGGGGCAGCGCCGAAAACCTATTCGGTCGGAGGGACGATTGCCAACGGCGTCATCCTGGTAGCGGCCGACAAGGCGTCAGCGACCATTGAAGCCAACGGCAAGCGGCAAGTCATCGCACTGGGCGAATACATGAACCGGAACGCCGGAAGCGGACGATCCAGCGTGACCCTGAAGGCCGACAGCCAGGGACATTACATGGTGCAGGGCCAGATCAACGGCGGCAGCGTGCGCATGCTGCTCGACACCGGGGCGACCATGATCGCCCTGCCCGCCTCCGATGCGACGCGACTCGGGATCGATTACAAGCGAGGCCGTGTAGCCTACATGAATACCGCCAACGGTGTTGCTCCGGCCTACCTGGTCAAGCTCAATACCGTCAAGGTCGGTGATATCGAAATCAACCAGATCGATGCCGTCGTGCAGGAACAGGGGCTTCCCTTCATTCTGCTCGGCATGTCCTTCCTCAATCGCACCGAAATGCGCCGCGAGGGCGACCAGATGGTGCTGACCAAGCGCTTCTGAACGCCGCTTTCGCGGCATCGCACCATCACGGGAACGCCGGGATGTGCGGCTCCATGCCGCCGAACCTGGCTTCCGGATGACGTTTGAGCACCAGCTGCTCCGTTTCCGTGACACGCCGGTTCGGCACATCGATCATCAGAAGGACTTGCCCTCGCTCCATCGCCGCCTCGAAAGCTTTCAGGCGGGAATTGGGGATGGCAGCCGCCACCATGCCGGAGGCCCAGGCGCCGAACAATGCGCCGACGATGCCCGCGACCAGGACTGCGATCATCTGCAGACGCACCCCCTCCGGAGGGAACAGAACGAGCAGCGCGCCGCCGACAAGGCCGATCGCGCCGCCAATCAGCATGCCGGACTCGGCGCCATGCACCAGGTCGGTTTTCTGCAGGAAGCTGGCCTCCGGCATGTCGGGAAGCGGAGTGCCATCCTTTGCACAAAAGTGGATGTACCGCTCCTCGATGCGGGCAAGCAGCAACTCGTCCAGCAGGCTGCGGGCACTCGGAACGTCCGGCAGCATGAAATAGAGCCTGCGGCGCATGATTGCCTCCTTTTGACGCAGAGATTAGGGTCGTTATAGCAAACCCGCTTCGATCATGAAAGGACAATCTCGGGTAATTTCACCACTTTCCGGACGCGCATTTCAGCTTGGCAAGCATTGCGGCGCCGCAGGCACCGCCAGTTACTCCGATTCGTGCAGACGGCGTTGCCTGACCGCGTCTGCCAGCCCTTCCAGGATCGTCACACTGGATTCCCAGTCGACGCAACCATCCGTGATCGACTGCCCGTATGTCAGCGGCTTGCCGGGAACCAGGTCCTGCCGGCCGCCGACCAGGTGCGACTCGACCATCACGCCGACGATACGTGTATCTCCGCTGGCAATCTGGCGCCCGATATCGGCGCAGACGGGAACCTGGTTTTCCGGCTTCTTGGAGCTGTTCGCATGGGAGGCGTCGATCATCAGGCGCGATGCCAGGCCGTTGGCCGCGATGTCCTTGCAGGCAGCATCGACGCTCGCCGCGTCGTAATTCGGCGCCTTGCCGCCACGCAGGATGACGTGGCAATCCTCATTGCCGTTGGTCGACACGATGGCCGAGTGCCCGCCCTTGGTGACCGACAGGAAGTGGTGCGGCTGGGACGCCGCCTTGATCGCGTCGACTGCGATCTTGATGCTGCCGTCGGTGCCGTTCTTGAATCCCACCGGGCAGGACAAGCCGGACGCGAGTTCGCGGTGGACCTGCGATTCGGTGGTGCGCGCGCCGATCGCGCCCCAGCTGATGAGATCGGCCACATACTGCGGACTGATCACGTCGAGGAATTCTGTGCCTGCCGGCAAGCCCAGCTCATTGATGTTCAGCAGCAGCTCGCGCGCCATGCGCAGGCCCTCGTTGATGCGGAAACTGTTGTCCATGTAGGGGTCGTTGATCAGGCCCTTCCAGCCCACCGTGGTGCGCGGCTTCTCGAAATACACCCGCATCACGATTTCCAGGTCGCCGATGAAACGCTCGCGCTGCTCCGCTAGCCGGCGCGCATATTCCATCGCTGCCTTGGGATCATGGATCGAGCACGGACCGATCACGACCATCAAGCGGTCATCCTGACCGTGCAAGATGCGATGCAAGGCGGTACGGGAGTCGGCAACGGTCGTTGACGCCTTGTCCGTGCAGGGGAATTCGCGAATGAGGTGCGAAGGTGGCGCGAGTTCTTTCAATTCTCGTATCCGTAGGTCATCGGTGCGCGGCATGTTTTTTCTCCGGGTCAAAAGTTTCAAAACATAAAGCTGAAAAAGAAAAAACCGCCATCGCTGGCGGTTTTTTCTAGAAATTCGGTTCGAGCTCTCTTCTATTCGTGCGCTTACCGCTTTTCCACCGCCATGGGGCTGGAATAGCTAAAGTGGAAATAAAAGTAAAAGCGCGCGAAAGTCATGTTTTTCAGAGGTTTTGCAGAAAATCTAGATGAATAGTGCAATAAATAATGGGGTTTTGCAAGGGATCAGGGCGAATTTTGTCTCTGCCGCAGGAAAAATCATGGTTTCCGAGGCGAAAGGGCGGCCTCCCCGATCAAGCCGTCCCGCCCACCGTCACGCCTTCGATCCGCAGGGTCGGCTGGCCGACGCCAACGGGGACGCTTTGCCCTTCCTTGCCGCACACGCCGACACCGCTGTCCAGCCGCATGTCGTTGCCGATCATGGACACCCTGTTGAGTACATCCGGGCCGTTGCCGATGAGTGTGGCGCCCTTGACCGGATAGGTTACCTTGCCGTCCTCGATCATGTAGGCTTCGCTCGCCGAGAAGACGAACTTGCCGTTGGTGATGTCGACCTGGCCGCCGCCGAAATTCACGGCATACAAGCCATTCTTCACGGAAGCGATGATCTCAGCCGGATCCTTGTCGCCGGCCAGCATGTAGGTATTGGTCATGCGCGGCATCGGCAGGTGCGCATAGGATTCGCGCCTCGCATTGCCTGTGACGGCCATCTTCAACAGGCGGGCGTTCATGGTGTCCTGCATGTAGCCTTTCAGGATGCCGTCTTCGATCAGCGTTGTGCACTGGGTCGGATTGCCTTCGTCGTCGATATTGAGTGAACCGCGGCGATTGGCGATGGTGCCGTCGTCCACGACGGTCACGCCCTTGGCCGCAACGCGTTCGCCGATGCGCCCGGAGAAGGTGCTGGAGCCCTTGCGGTTGAAATCGCCCTCGAGGCCATGGCCGATCGCTTCGTGCAGCAGCACGCCCGGCCATCCCGGCCCGAGCACCACGGTCATGGTCCCGGCCGGCGCAGGACGCGCATCGAGGTTGACGATGGCCGCCTCAACTGCCTCGGTGGCATAGCGCTCCAGCAGTTCGTCGCTGAAATAGCCATAATCGTAGCGACCGCCGCCGCCGCTGGAGCCGATTTCGCGACGACCGTTCTGTTCGGCAATCACCGTCACCGAGACACGTACCAGCGGGCGGATATCCGCGGCTAACACGCCGTCGCTGCGTACCACCAGCACGACATCGTATTCGCCCGCCAGGCCGGCCATCACCTGCACCACGCGGGGATCGCGCGCGCGGGCAATACGCTCGACCTTTTCAAGAAGCTTCACTTTCGCCGTGGCGTCGAGCGAAGCCAGGGGATCGTTCGGCAGATACAAGGAACGCCCCCCCGCAGTCTGTATCGACGACGCGACCTTGACCTTGCCCGCACCCTGGCGCGCGATGGTGCGCGTGGCCTCCGCCGCCTGCAGCAATGCGCTTTCGGAAATCTCGTCCGAATAGGAAAAGGCCGTCTTGTCGCCGGATACCGCGCGCACGCCGACACCCTGGTCAATGGAGAAGCTGCCTGTCTTGACGATGCCCTCTTCCAGGCTCCAGCCCTCGTTTTTCGTGAACTGGAAGTACAGGTCGGCGTAATCGACACGGTGGCTGAAAATCGCATCCAGTGCCTTGATCAGCTTGCCTTCATCCAGGCCGAAAGGCGCAAGCAGGATATCGCGGGCAACGGCAAGGGTTTGAAGATTCGGTTCGAACGGATTCATGGGATTGGTGCGCGCCAATGGCGCGAATTCGGATTGGTCAATGCAATAGATTGTAGAGCATCTGTCTGCGCTCTGGTTTCTTCGAACGTGCCGCTCGAAAAAAAGAACGCGCCGGCAGAAGTCGTTTTCCCGCAGGAACGCGCTACAGCTTGCGATGCTTCAATGCCGGCAGGCTTTCGCGCACGCGCTGCAAGTGCCCGGGATCAAGATCGCCGACAACGACTCCTTCGCCCTCGGGCAGCACCGCCTTCACTTCGCCCCACGGATCGATCAGCATGCTGTGTCCCCAGGTGCGGCGTCCGTTCGGATGGCGCCCTCCTTGCGCCGCGGCCAGCACGTAACACTGGTTCTCGATGGCGCGCGCGCGCAGCAGGATCTCCCAGTGCGCCATGCCGGTAGTGTAGGTGAAGGCCGCAGGCACCACGATCAGGGCGCAGTCGCCCATGGCGCGATAAAGTTCGGGAAAACGCAGGTCGTAGCACACCGACAGGCCGACCCGGCCGAACGGCGCTTCGAACGCCGCGACCTTCGTTCCATGCACAATGGTGCGCGCCTCGTCATAGGATTCGGCGCCTTTGACAAAGCTGAACAGATGGATCTTGTCGTAGCGCACCACATGTTCGCCAGTCGGGTTGTACACCATCATCGTGTTCAGCACCTTTTCCGCCTCGGGCGCCACCATGGGTAGCGTGCCGCCAATCAGCCAGATGCGGTGTTCGCGGGAAACTTCCGACATGAATTCCTGGATCGGTCCGGCATCCAGTTGTTCCGCGTGCGCCACCTTGTCGGACTCCTTCATGCCCATGATGGGCCAGTACTCCGGCAACAGCACCATCTGCGCACCCTGGCGCACGGCGTCATCGATCAGGCGGCGCGCAACGGAAAAATTCTCGTCCACGTCCGGCGTGGAAACCATTTGCACGGCAGCGATTTTTAAGGGATTGCTCGACATGGCGTTTCGATCGTCCTATCCGGAATTGCCGACTGCTTCCGTTGCGGGGGCAGTCGTCTTGCGCAAGAGCTTGGTCACCACCGGGTCCTTCCATGGTCCGGTCACCTGGTACTCGAAAGTGAAGGCTTTCATCAGCGGGTCGCGCAGAAACAGTTGCGCGAGGAAACTGCCCACGCCAATCACCGGGTTGACAGCCAGGCCATACACCACCGATGCGGTACCGACGTTGATCTCGGGGATCACCACGACATGCAGATTCTGCACCTCCTTGTCGATATCCGCACTGCCGTCGATCAGCACGGTCGCGGAGGAACCGCGCATCTTGAAGTTGTCGGTCTTCGCCACGCCCTGTGCGATGCTTGCCGTGGCGGTCACGCCGTCGAAGGCGAATCCTTCCGAGAATACGTCGCGAAAATCCAGCGCGAGCCGGCGCGGAAGCGATTGCAGGCTCAGCACGCCCAGCAGCTTGGCCGCGCCCGGTTCAACCTTCAGGAACTGGCCGGAGGCGAGATCGAGCCGCAACTGTCCGCTCAGGCTCGGGATGTCGAGCGAGAACGGCAAGCCTTTCCAGCTGATCTCGCCCTCCATCTTGCCCTTGCCGCCGCGCAGGACGTTGTTGAAGCCGAACCTGTCAAGCAGCCGGCCAGCATCGCTGATGTTCAGCGTGTAATTCAGGTTCGACAGGCTCTCGCCGTCCTTGTTCGTCCATTTGCCGATGGCTTTCAGCTCGGCATCGGGATTGGCGATCGAGAGCTTGCTGATGCGCCATTCGCGCCCGCTGAATCCGCGGCGGTTCTGGGCCATCAGTTCCAGGTGGCCGAACCTCTTTCCGAACAGTTCAAAATTCTCGGCAACGATGTCGACCGCCGGCATCTGTGTCGTGGTGTCCTTGCCCTCGAACAGCTCGGTCACGTCCGACGCCGCGGACTTGGGAATGATGAGGGACGCCAGCCGCGCGGTGATCTTGCCGAGGGCCTGGCCCGCCTGCGATTCGGTCCAGGTGACATAACCCGAAACCTGCTCCGAATCGATGTTCGCCTGCCATGCGCCCTTCTGATGCGATGCGCCCACCACGACGTCGTTGAGGGTCCTGCCTTGCACGATCAGTTCGGTGGCACGCGCTGCCAGCACTTCCGGATCGATATACTGCGAAATCGACAGCGCATCC
Organism: Pseudomonadota bacterium; assembly: GCA_021821365.1. GTDB lineage: Bacteria > Pseudomonadota > Gammaproteobacteria > Burkholderiales > Burkholderiaceae_D > Noviherbaspirillum. Next base: position 26,642 of record JAKACN010000013.1, read on the forward strand.
GGCTGCTTGCGCGTTTCCACCTGGCGGCCGGCAGACACGACCGACGTCATGGCACGACGCCATGCATCAATGTCGAGCGACTTCATGCTGACATTGGCGATCACGCCACTGTCCGGCTGCGGCGCGGGCACATTGACGCCGATGCCGCCGCGCACCACGCGCCATTCGGCATCCTTCTCAGGACCCTTCTGACGCTCGTAGCGCGCAGAAATCGCGGATCCGAGCGACAGCTTCATTTCGTCGCGCGAGATGGACGCATCTGTCGAGGGTAGCCCGGCAAGCTCGAAGCGCAGCGGCATCACCTCGTTCGCGGCTTTGCGCAAGGGCACGGGAAAGTCCAGCGAAATGCCGGCAAGATTCGATTCGACCACGATTTCCGGATGCTTGTTTTTCACGCGAACGGTCGTCGTGTAGCGCGTGCTGCCCGCAAAGCGTTCCGACGAATGCTGCGTGACCGGTATGGCATATACCTTGCGCACGCCATCCGCGGTCAGGCTACCTTCGGCCTTCACGAGAATCGTCCCGTCACGCTGCGTGCCTCCGGACACCACCACCGGTCCGCCAAGAAAATTCGATTTGATGCCGCCGATGGAAAAGCCGTTTTCGTGGAATTCCAGCTTGCCGTTCGATGCCTGCAAGGGCGGCATTGCATTTTTCAGGATGACGCTGTTGCCGATGAATTGCAGACTACCGTTCACCTTCGCCGCATGCAGATCCTCCAGGGGGAGCCGCAGTTTCAGTGCAAGTTTCGCGTTGCCGGAACCTTTTGTTTCCTCGGTGAAGTGATCGATCCAGCCGGCGACCGGGCTCTCGTTGGTAAACCGGAGGAATTCCTGCAGGGGTCCGGCGGCATCGCCGTCGACATCGAGCATCATGTCAGGGCGGGACAAATCCGGAATCACGGCTTTCACGCGCGAGAGGCTGGTGCCGGATGTCCTCGCGCTGTCGGCGGTGATTTCCATGCGCGCGCGCTCGAAGGCGATCGTGCCGTTGATCCGGTCGATCACCGGCCAGAGCGGCGACTTGCCGTCGTCAGCAAACTTGCCCGGCGCATAGTTCAGCACGCCGTCCTCGATGCGTCCGAACACGCTGAATTCGCCCCTGGGCTTGTCGCGATACGTGCCCGCATTGAACGGAAACTGGTCGAGGTCGCCCTTGAGTCGCAGGCGCACGTCCTTGACGGCTCCGCCGACCAGCGCGCCGGTCAGCCACTCTCGCAGGGTTGCCGGCGTCTGGATCGGCAGATAGCGTCCGACTTGCGGCAATTCGAGCCTGTTCAGCTTTCCGGTGATGTCGATATGGCCCTGCAGCTTTCCCGGCTGCCGGGTCAAGGGCATCAGATGCCTCCCGGAGAACGAGCCGGAAAGACCCTCTTGGACGAAATCCATCTTCTGCAGGTCGACCAGCAGCTGGTTGTTTTCCTGGAATACCCAGTTGGCCTGCATGTTGAGCCGGTCGAACGGCATGGCCGGCTCCTCGAAATAGCCCGGCAATTGCAGCACGAGCTTGTCCGACGCAAGGCTGAGCAGACCGCCGCGGTCGTTGGCCTCCACTCTGCCGGTCAGGTTGTCGAAGCCCGGGATGGCCGGCACGGCGGCCTGGGCGGACACGCCTGCGGACTTGGGCCGGGCCGGGCGCGCGGCCTGCGGCTTGAGCGACAGTCCAATGAATTCACCCTTGATGTTGTAGGCGGATATGTCCGGATAGGCGCCGTGCCACTGCGCGGAAAAATCCCGAAGGACGCCGCGCGGCGCGAAATCCGCCAGCATCTGGCGTTGCTCCGCGGGCAGGGGCAGGCGTTCGGCAAAATTGGCAATCGTCTTCAGGTCCAGCAACCTGGCGTTGATGTCGGTCCGCGCCGGATGCCCCTTGCGGGCCGGGGTGAAGCTTTCCTTGATGGTCGTCTTCGGCAGGTACAGGCCGTCATCGGTCTGCAGCGTGAAATCCGTAAGCGAAACGGAATGGCCGTCCTGGCCGAACACCGGCTTTCCCCCGCCAACTCCGGCGCCAAGCTCCTCCCGCACCGAGACCCGTCCGCTGACCTCGACCAGGTTCATGGAATCGAGATCCTTGCGCAGGCGCGCCGATACATTCGCGAGCGTCAGGTCTGCGGTGAAATCGGCTACCCTGGCGTGGTCGAAATTCAACCATGCGCGGATCGAACCCTTCCCCTGCTGGATCGCGATCGGATAGTCGACATACGCCTTCCAGACCGTTAGGTCGGTGTTGCGCATATCGGCATAAATCTCGCCCTGCCACTTCGACGCGTCGGACGCGCTGCCAAAGCGCGGATGCACGAAGGATGCGCGCACGTCGAGCGGCGCGGCAAACGCGGCAGGAGGTGTCGCCTTCAAGGCAAAGCGGTGATGGTTCCACAGGTTGCGCAGGACGAAGTTGACATCGTCGAGCACCAGTTCCGGCGCTGCGCGCCGGTAGTCGTTCCAGCGCAGGCGACCGTCGCGGATCACGATTTCCGTCTGCGATAATACCCAGTCCGCGCCCTGCCCGCCGCCCACCTTGCCCGTATCGACCTGGATGCCGGCGACGAACAGCTTGCCGTCGGCGTCGCGCAGGATGTCCATGTCCGGCCGGTTGATGGTCAGGCGATGCAGGCGCAGTTCCCCGACGACCAGCGACCACCAGGACAAGGTGGCCGAGACATTGGGCAGCGTCAGCGAAGGATTGCCGAACTTGTCATGGATGACTACCTTGTCGAGCGACAGGCGCGGACGCAAGCCGGACCATGATGCGTCGATATCCGCGATCGACACTTTGTTGCCGATCGCATGCGATGCAAAACGCTCGACATCCGGTTTGTAGCTGTCGATATTCGGCAGCACGACATAGCGCAGGCCAAGGACCAGCGCGCAGAAGACAAAGTAGGCGAAGACGATGAACTTGAGGAGAAAGCCAAGCGCGTGATGGGTCAGGGCATTGGCGATTAGATAACATTCTTTGAATGCAAACCACCATCGGGACAACCAGGCTGCGGTCTTGCGTGGAATGTTTTGGTCAATGGACATCAATCGGAAAACAAGCGGCGTAGAATAGGGTCAAATTGACATGCGAGCTGCTCGCATGGATATCATAGTGTCGTTCCACCGGCCGGCACGGCCTTCTTGATCAAACAACCGGATATTCATGCGCAAGGCGTACGGCTTCCAATTTCATCCCCCAATATTGTGACCCAATCTTTTTTGACCAGCGCCGCGGCATCCCGGTTCTACGCCCGATGGCTGAACGCCGATCCAACCCGTGCGGGCATGGTTGCGGATCTTGCCCAATTATCTATTACCCCTGCAATTTTTGCTCATCTTTTACAAAAAGAAACAGCAGCCGGCATGCCCTTGCAGCGCGCCATGCGGCGCGTGCGGAATCTGGTCGTTGCCACGCTGATCGAGCGCGATTTGAGCGGACGGGCGGACCTGGCCGAAGTACTGGAGACCATCAGCAGCTTCGCGGAGTTCGCGGTGCAAGCGCATGCAACCGCACTGACGGCCGAAATGATCGCGGCGCACGGTACGCCGATCGGCAATGAATCGGGCGAGCAGCAGGAACTGATCGTGCTCGGCATGGGGAAGCTGGGCGGCCGCGAGCTGAATGTCTCTTCCGACATCGACCTGATCTTCGTGTATCCGGAAAATGGCGAAACGCGCACGACCTCGCCCGAACAGCGGCCATTGTCAAATCACGAATTCTTTACCCGTCTGGGCAAGAAGCTGATCGGCGCGCTGTCGGAGATCACGGAAGACGGATTCACTTTCCGCGTCGACATGGCCCTGCGACCCAACGGCGCATCCGGTCCGCTCGCCGCCAGCTTCGGCATGGTGGAGGACTACCTGATCGTGCAAGGCCGGGAATGGGAACGGTACGCGTGGGTGAAAGCCCGTGCCGTGACGGGACGCCCGTCCGATATCGCTGCACTGGAACAGATCGCCAGGCCTTTCGTCTATCGGCGCTACCTCGACTTCGGCGCGATCGAGGCCTTGCGCAACATGCATGCGCAGATCCGTGCCGAAGTCAAACGGCAGGAAGCACGTCACCCGGGGCGCAGCAACAACGTCAAGCTGGGGCGGGGCGGCATCCGCGAGGTCGAATTCCTGGCGCAGGTCTTCCAGCTGATCCGCGGCGGACGCGATGCCTCGTTGCGCGACCGCTCCACGCGCGCGACGCTCGCGACGCTGGCGGCAAAGGACCTGCTGACGCAGGAGGAAGTCGACCAGCTGCTGCAGGCATACACCTTCCTGCGCAACCTGGAGCATCGCCTGCAATACCTGGACGATGCGCAGACCCATTCCCTGCCGTCCAATCCGGAAGACCGCCTGACCGTGGCGAAGATGATGGGTTTCACCGACGTGGAGTCGCTGCTGGAAGAGCTCGATGCGCACCGCGCGATCGTGGCGGCGCAATTCGATGCGATCTTCGCCGACAAGCGCAGCGCGCAGGCATCCGTTGCCGCGACCGAGGCACACCCCGAAGCGCACGTCGTCCTGAGCGATGCCGACAGCCGCGAAGCCATCGAAGCGCGCCTGGCGACCCTGCATTTCGACGACGCGCCGGCCGCCGCGCAGCGCCTGCAGATCACCTGCCAGTCGCCCAAACTCCAGTCGCTGCCTGAAGCCAGTCGCGGCAAGCTGATGGCGCTGATCAATGCCGCGCTGCCGCTCATCGCCGCAACCACGGAGGCGCGCAGCGCCACGCTCGGCCGCCTGCTCGATTTCTTCGAGGCGATCGCGCGCCGCGCCGCCTATCTGGCCCTGCTCACCGAATATCCGCACACGCTGGAACGCGTGATCCGCATGATGAGCGCGAGCGACTGGGCAGCCAAGTACCTGACGCGCCACCCCATCCTGCTGGATGAACTCCTGGAAGACCGCACACTGAAAGCCGCCCCGGACTGGACGGCCTTCGCGCAGGAAGTACAGCGCCAGCTCGACGCCAGCGAAGGCGACACCGAGCATCAGATGAACGTGCTGCGCGACCTGCACCATGCGCAATTGTTCCGTCTGCTGGCGCAGGACCTGGAGGGCGACCTGACGGTAGAAAGACTGGCCGACCATCTTTCCGCGCTGGCCGACATCCTGGTCGGCGCGACCGTCAAGGCGGTATGGAAAACCATTCATAACCGCCACCGGGAAGATCCGAAATTCGCCGTCGTCGCCTATGGCAAGCTGGGCGGCAAGGAGCTCGGCTACGCCTCGGACCTGGACGTCATCTTCCTGTTCGACGACGACAACCAGGAAGCGCCGGCGCTCTATGCGAAACTGGCGCAGCGCTTCATTACGTGGATGACCACCCACACGCCGGCCGGTATCCTGTTCGACATCGATATCGCCCTGCGCCCGGATGGCGCCAGCGGACTGCTCGTGTCGCGCCTGGCGGCATTCGAAAAATACCAGGCCGAATCCGCGTGGGTATGGGAACACCAGGCGTTGACGCGCGCGCGCTTCTGCGCCGGCGACGCGCACATCGGCGCGCGCTTCGAAGCCATCCGCGAAAGCGTCCTGCGCCAGGCGCGCGACGACGCGACGCTGCGCAAGGAAGTGCTGGATATGCGGAAGAAGATGCATGACGCGCATCCGAACCGCTCCTCGCTGTTCGATATCAAGCATGATGCCGGTGGCATGATCGACATCGAGTTCATCGTGCAGTACCTGGTGCTACGCCACGCCGCCCGCTATCCGCAGCTGACTGCCGACATCGGCAATATCGCGCTGCTCAAGCTTTGCGGCGAACTCGAATTGATCGACAAGGAACTGGCGCTGGAGGTGGCGAATGCCTATCGCAGCTTCCGCAAGCTGCAGCACCAGATCCGGTTGCAGGGAAGCGACCGTGCGCGGGTGGAAATCGAGCGCGTGGCGCAGGAAGCGGCGCAAGTCAGGCGCCTGTGGGTGTCGACGCTGGGCGGCGCAGACTGAAGCGGACGGCATGAAGTTGCCGCAAAGCATGTGGTGGCGCGCTTTGCAATCTCGCTATAAATTACTATTTTGTGAATGAGCGAGTTGAGCACTTCGTCGTGCGCAGGCATGGCAGGTTGCCATGGAGATTTGCATGATCAAGTCAAACGTCAAGGGCCAGCGTCTGGCAGCGTTGTTTCTGTTGGGAAACGCCCTGTTCAATTACCCGCTGCTTGCCCTCTTCAACCGACACGCGACAGTCGCCGGAATTCCGCTTCTGTATCTTTACGTATTCGCAGCCTGGGCCTTGCTGGTGGTACTGCTCGCCTTCGTTGTGGAAAAGAAATAAGCCGACACGCCACTACACATTTCCTAGAACAGGCTTGCAATGCTGCCCGGATGGCTGATCGCACTCGCCGCTTTTTCCTACCTCGGGATCCTGTTCGCGATTGCCTATTACGGCGACCGGGCCGCCGCCCGTGGCCGCAGCGTCATTGCGAATCCCTACGTCTATGCCCTGTCGATGGCGGTATACGCTACCGCCTGGACTTTCTACGGCAGTGTCGGACGCGCAGCGGGCAGCGGCATCGGATTCCTGCCGGTGTACCTCGGCCCGACGGTAATGGCAACGCTGTGGTGGATCGTCCTGCGCAAGATCATCCGCATCGCGAAAGACAACCATATCACCTCGCTCGCGGACTTCGTCTCATCCCGCTACGGCAAAAGCGCGCTGCTGGCCGGCCTGGTTGCCACCATCGCGGTGGTCGGCGTCACGCCCTACATGTCGTTGCAACTGAAAGCGATTTCCTCCAGCTTCAATATCCTGCTGCACTATCCCGATCTTGTCCGGGCGCAAGGGACGACTCCGCCGGTGCTGATGGACAGCGCTTTCTATGTCGCATTGCTGCTTGGCGCCTTCACCATCCTGTTCGGTGCCCGCCATTTGGATGCCGCCGAGCGCCACGAAGGCATGGTCGCCGCCATTGCCTTCGAATCGGTCGTGAAACTCGCCGCATTCCTGTGCGTCGGCCTGTTCGTGACTTACGGAATTTACGATGGTTTCGGCGATGTGTTCACCAAGGCGGCGCAGCTGCCGCAGGCGCATGCGGTGTTCGTGATCGGCGGCGCCAGCGAAGATGTCTATCATAGCTGGGCCTCCCTGTTCTCCGTGGCATTCCTGTCGATGCTGGCAATCATCTTTCTGCCGCGCCAGTTTCAGGTCGCCGTGGTGGAGAACGTTGACGAATCCCACCTGAACAAGGCGATCTGGCTGCTGCCGCTGTACCTGTTGCTGTTTAACATTTTCGTTTTGCCGATCACCTTCGGCGGCATGCTGCATTTCCAGGGCGCCGGCGTCAACCCCGACACCTTCGTGCTGACGCTGCCCATGTCGGTGAACCAGCTCGGACTCGCCCTGCTGGTATTCATCGGCGGCGTTTCCGCTGCAACCGGCATGGTGATCGTGGAGAGCATTGCACTGTCCACCATGGTGTGCAACGACCTGGTCATGCCGGTGCTGTTGCGCATCAAACGCCTGAGGCTGACGGAAAGCCACGACCTGTCGCGCCTGGTGTTGCGCATCAGGCGTATCACCATCATGCTCGGCATGCTGCTGGGCTATGCATTCTTTCGCTGGGCGAGCGAGCCGTACACGCTGTCGTCGATCGGTCTGATCTCCTTCTCCGCGGTGGCCCAGTTTGCGCCCGCAGTTCTGGGCGGCATTTACTGGAAGGGCGCGACGCGACGAGGCGCGCTCGCCGGCCTGAGCGCCGGCTTTGCGGTCTGGATCTATACCCTCATGGTGCCTGCACTGGCACGCTCGGGTCTGCTGCCCATGGCGCTGCTCGACCACGGACCGTTCGGCATCGGATTTCTGCACCCTCTGCAACTGTTCGGGTTGGAGGGCCTGGATGAAATCACGCATTCCATGGTGTGGAGCATGGTCGCCAACATCGGCGCGTTCATCGGCGTGTCGGTGACAACCGGCCAGTCCGCGCTGGAGCGGACGCAGGCGGCGCTGTTCGTCGATGTGTTCAAGCATGAACGCAGCCTGCCCGAACCCACCCTGCGCACCAAGGGTTCACTGCCCGAGCTGCAGGCCCTGCTGTCGCGCTTCCTCGGCTCGACGCGTGCCGTGGCAACCTTCAGCAATTATGCGAAACAGCAAGGTCTCGATTGGCCTCGCGAAGCGGATGCCGACCTGGTGAGCATGTCGGAGGCGCAGTTAGCCGGTGTGATTGGGGCGGCATCGGCGCGTGCCATGATCGAGTCCGTGATCGAGGAAGAGCCTTTGTACGACAGCCTGACCGGACTGCCCAATCGCGCGCTGCTGCTCGACCGGATCGAGGACGCGATGAAGCAGGCACGCCAGCGCAACAATTTCAGCTTTGCGCTGATGATCCTCAGCCTGGACCGCTTCCGCATCATCGCCAACAGTCTCGGTCGCGCAGTTGGCGATCAGTTGCTGATCAATGTCGGTCTGCGGCTGAAAGCGAGCCTGCGCATCGGCGAGACGGTGGCGCATCTCGGCGGCGATGAGTTCGCACTCCTGCTCAATGATGTCAAGGACGCGAACGAGGCCAGGCGCTTCGCCGATCAGTTGCAGAGCACGCTGACCAATGCCTACCAGCTGGAAGACCACGAGATCTATACCACGGCAAGCATCGGCATTGCCCTGAGCAAGCCGTCGTACGCCGATCCGTCCGATATCCTGCGCGACGCAGCTACTGCCAATCACCTCGCCGTGCATCGCGGCGGCGCCTGCTGCGAGGTGTTCGAATCCGGCATGCGCACGCGCGTGGTCGCCCTGCTCGACATGGAAACACGATTGCGACAGGCGGTGGTGAAGGGGCAGGAATTCGTCGTGCACTACCAGCCGATCGTTGCACTCGATACCGGCCGCCTGTCAGGTTTCGAGGCCCTGGTGCGCATGCGCCGCCCGGACGGCACACTGGTGCTGCCGAACGAATTCATTCCACTGACAGAAGAAACCGGTCTGATCGTGCATATCGGGCGCTGGGTGCTGGTGGAAGCATGCCGCCAGATGCGGACATGGCAGACCAAGTTTCCCGACCTGCCGCCGATGCAGATGAGCGTGAATCTCTCCGGCCGCCAGTTTGCGCAGGCCAACCTGATGGAACAGATCGAAGAGGTCCTGCGCGAGACGGCACTCGATACGCAGAGCCTGAAACTGGAAGTGACCGAAACCGTGATCATGGAACACGCGGAAGAAGCCGCGGCGGTGCTCGTCAAGCTGCGCGGCAAGGGCATCAAGCTGCTGATGGACGACTTCGGCACAGGCTACTCATCGCTATCCTACCTGCATCGGTTCCCGGTCAACACGCTCAAGATCGATGCGTCCTTCGTACGAAGGCTGGACACGGGCAGCCGCGACATCGAGGTGATTCATGCCATCGTCACGCTGGCGCATACGCTGGGCATGGACCTGATCGCGGAAGGGGTGGAAACCGCCGCGCAACTGGCCAAGCTGCGTGAACTCAAGGTCGAATTCGGCCAGGGCTACCATTTCTCCGGCCCGCTCGATGCCGCCAGCGCGGAAGCATTGATTGCCTCATGGCCGAAATGGTAGGGGTATTCACGAAAAACACGAAATACACGAAAAAGGTAATGTCCTTTTTTCAGGTCGTTGACGCGGACAGATGCGTTATGGCCGCAAGTAGGGTCAAACAGATTCGGGCTTCATCCTTTTCGTGTATTTCGTGTCTTTCGTGGACAAAAATCTTTACTGCAGCGAAGCGCCGAAACGGTCGGCACGCGGCAGGTAGAAGTTGCCGGTATCGACGGAGAACGCCACGCGCTTCACCTGTCCCGTGATCAGGTCGCGCTTGACGAAGCCAATGTAGCGGGAATCCTTGCTGGCGTCGCGATTGTCGCCGAGCATGAGATATTGGCCCGGCGGCACCGTGACCGGGCCGAAGGAGCGTGCGGCGAATCGCTCGGGCATGACGATGATCGGGTGCTGGATGCCGGGAAGCTTTTCGTTGAGTACCAGTTGCCGACCAGCGTAGTCCGGCGTCAACCGGGTGGCGAATGCGGTGGCGGCAGAGGCATACGATGCCGGCTCGCCATTGATGACCAGCTCTTCACCACGCATTTCGACGATGTCTCCGGGCAAGCCGATGATGCGTTTGACAAGGCGATCGCCATTTTCCGGAGAGCTGAAGGTGACGATGTCGCCACGCTTCGGATCGGCGATATGCTTGACAATCACATCGGTGAAAGGAATCTTGACGTCGTACGCAAGGCGATCGGCAATGATGCGGTCACCGATCATCAGTGTCGGATACATGGAACCGGAAGGTACGCCGTACCAGTCGGCAATCGCGCTGCGCACCAGCACCATGCCGAACAGGAAGAACAGAAAGCCCTTGTTTTCGGCGAGCAATCTCTTGATCCGCTTCATGCGCATTCCCTTCTTCGACCGATCCTGAAAACGCAAATATAACAAAACGCCCCGGCATGCGGGGCGTTTTTGCTTGCCTGACGAAGCCTGCTTACTTGGCAGCCATCAATGCCATTGTGGTATCGAGCATGCGGTTGGAGAAGCCCCACTCGTTGTCATACCATGAAGAGACTTTTACCAGGCGTCCGGAGACCTTGGTCAGGGTCGCATCGAAGTTGCTCGATGCCGGATTGTGGTTGTAGTCGACCGACACCAGCGGTTCGGTGTTGTAAGTCAGGATGCCCTTCAGCGCACCGTTGGCGGCGTCCTTCATGATGGCATTGATTTCATCCACCGTCGTGTCGCGCGCAGCAATGAACGACAGGTCGACGATCGACACGTTGATCGTCGGAACGCGGATCGCGTAGCCGTCGAGCTTGCCGTTCAGTTCCGGCAGCACCAGGCCCACCGCTGCGGCGGCGCCGGTCTTGGTCGGGATCATCGACATCGTGGCCGAACGCGCGCGGCGCAGGTCTTCATGCATCACGTCGGTCAGCACCTGGTCGTTGGTGTAGGCATGCACCGTGGTCATCAGGCCGTTCAGGAGGCCGATCTTGTCGTGCAGCGGCTTGACCAGCGGGGCCAGGCAGTTGGTGGTGCAAGAGGCGTTCGAAATGACCGTGTCCGTTGCCTTCAGCACGTTCTGGTTGACGCCGAACACGATGGTCGCATCCACATCCTTGCCGCCCGGCGCGGAAATGATGACTTTCTTGGCGCCGCCCTTCAGGTGTGCGGAAGCCTTTTCCTTGGTGGTGAAGAAGCCGGTGCATTCGAGCACCACGTCGACGTTCAGCTCGCCCCACGGAATCTGCGCCGGATCGCGCTGCGCAAACACCTTGATCTTGTCGCCGTTGACGACCATGAATTCGCCGTCGACTTCAACGGTGCCGGGGAACTTGCCGTGCGCGGTGTCGTAACGGGTCAGATGCGCGTTGTGCTGCGCATTGCCGAGGTCGTTGATCGCTACGATCTGGATGTCGTTCTTCTTGCCGCCTTCGTAGTGAGCACGAAGGATGTTGCGGCCGATGCGGCCGTAGCCGTTGATTGCGACGCGAATAGTCATGGTTTTTCTCCTGAGTTGTAATCCGAATTGCGTGAATTGCGTTTAGACCAGAACCGATTTCACCTTGGCGACCACATTCTCGGTCGTGAAGCCGAAGTGCTTGAACAGCACGCCCGCCGGTGCGGATTCGCCGAAAGTGTCGATACCCACGACCGCGCCTTCCAGGCCGACGTACTTGTACCAAAAATCAGTGACGCCCGCTTCCACCGCAACGCGCGGCAGTCCCTTGGGCAGAACGCTTTGCCTGTAAGCGGCATCCTGGCGGTCGAACAGATCGGTGCAAGGCATGGAAACCACGCGCACCGGTGTGCCCTGCTTCGCCAGCTCGTCCGCGGCCTTCATTGCCAGCTCGACTTCCGAACCCGTTGCGATCAGCACGGCCTTGGCATCGGGCGCATCACGCAGCACGTAGCCGCCGCGGTTGATCGCGAGGAGCTGCTCCGGCGTGCGCTCCATGAAGGGAAGGTTCTGGCGCGAGAAGATCAGCGTGGTCGGGCCGTGACGGCGCGCAACAGCATGCTTCCAGGCGATTGCAGATTCGACCGTGTCGCAGGGACGCCAGTTCTCCAGGTTCGGGATCAGGCGCAGGCTGGATACGTGTTCGATGGACTGATGGGTCGGGCCGTCTTCGCCGAGGCCGATCGAGTCATGCGTGAATACGAAGATCGTGCGGATCTTCATCAGCGCGGCCATGCGAATGGCGTTGCGGCTGTAGTCGGAGAAGGTCAGGAAGGTGCCGCCGAACGGGATGTAGCCGCCGTGCAAGGCGATGCCGTTCATGACGGCGCTCATGCCGAATTCGCGTACGCCGTAGTTGATGTGGTTGCCCGCCTGGTTGGCGCGCACCGCCACGCATTCTTTCCAGTTGGTCAGGTTCGAACCGGTCAGGTCGGCCGAGCCGCCGAGGAATTCCGGCAGTGCCGGCGCCAGCGCCTGGATGGCGTTCTGGCTGGCCTTGCGGGTCGCGATGTTTTCCTTCTTCTCGACGCAGGTCGCGACATAGGCATCGATGACGTCGTTCAGCTTGCCCGGCAATTCACCCTTCATGCGGCGCAGCAACTCGCCTGCTTCCTGCGGATGACGCTCGTCGTAAGCCTTGAACAGCGCGTCCCATTCGCCTTCGACCTTCTGGCCGGAAACTTTGGCGTCCCATGCAGCGTAAACGTCGGCGGGAATTTCGAACGGCGGGTGGTTCCAGCCGATGGCGTCGCGTGTTGCAGCGATTTCCTTGTCTCCCAGCGCTGCACCATGCACGTCGTGTGTGCCGGCCTTGTTCGGGCTGCCCTTGCCGATGACGGTCTTGCAGCAGATCAGGGTCGGCTTGTCGGATTTCTTCGCGGCGGCGACCGCGGCCTCCACGGCGGCGACGTCATGGCCGTCGACATTGCGGATCACGTTCCAGTTGTACGCTTCGAAACGCTTCGGCGTGTCGTCGATGAACCAGCCTTCCACGTGGCCATCGATCGAGATGCCGTTGTCGTCGTACAGCACGACCAGCTTGTTCAGGCGCAGCGCACCGGCCAGCGAACAGGCTTCGTGCGAAATGCCTTCCATCAGGCAGCCGTCGCCGACGAAGACATAGGTGTGGTGATCGATGAGGTCGAAGCCCGGCTTGTTGAATTCGGCGGCGAGCAGGCGCTCGGCAAGTGCCATGCCGACGGCGTTGGTCAGCCCCTGGCCGAGCGGGCCGGTGGTGGTTTCGACGCCCGGCGTGACATGCACTTCCGGATGGCCGGCGGTCTTCGAATGCAGCTGACGGAAATTCTTGAGTTCCTCCATCGGCAGGTCGTAGCCGGTCAGATGCAGCAGCGCGTAATG
>JAKACN010000216.1 GCA_021821365.1 Pseudomonadota bacterium
CAGGAAAGCAACATGGGCTCGGCCGGGGAGCCCATGTTGCTTTCCTGGAAAAAGGCCCGGCCCATTCGGCTGCGCCTCTCATTCCCTATCAGAAGACATGAGGTCATCCATGCTTGCAGCACATGATCAGGCTCGCCTCGATGCGCTCTACGAGTCGATGAGCCGCGCCTCGCAAGAGGCCCTGGGCTATCCGGTGGCGCGGGATTTCGATTACGCCCCGTTGTACAGGTTCCTGCAATTCCCCTCCAATAACATCGGCGATCCGTTCCAGGCCAGCACCTACCGTGTCGGCACGCGCGAGATGGAGCGCGAGGTCATTGATTTCTTCGCCGCGCTGTTCCGCGCGCCGCACGACGATTACTGGGGGTATGTCACGAACGGCGGCACGGAAGGCAACCTCTACGGCTTGTACCTGGCGCGGGAGATGTATCCGAACGGCATCGTGTACTTTTCCGAAGACACGCATTACAGCGTCGCCAAGAACGTGCATTTCCTCGGTCTGCGCCACATCATGATCCGCTCGCAGCCGAACGGCGAGATCGACTACGAAGACCTGGAGGAAAGCGTGCGCCTGCACCGCGACGTGCCGGCCATCATCTTTGCCAACATCGGCACCACGATGAAGGAAGGCCGGGACGACATCCGCCGCATCCAGGAAATCCTGAAGAAGCTCGTCGTGCAGGAGCGTTACGTCCACAGCGATGCGGCCTTTTGCGGGCCGTTCGCGCAGTTCCTCGACCCGAAGCCTGCCTTCGACTTCGCCGAGGGCGCGGACTCCATCGCGATGAGCGGCCACAAGTTCATCGGCGCGCCGATGCCCTGCGGCGTGGTGATCGCCAGGAAGCGCAACGTCGAGCGCATCGGCCGCAGCATCGGCTACATCGGCAGCATGGACACCACCATCACCGGTTCGCGCAATGCCTTCACGCCGTTGCTCCTGTGGTATGCGATCAGGATGATGGGCGAGCAGGGCTTGCGGAAACGCCTGGCGCGCTGCCAGGAAATCGCACAGTATGCGGTGGAGGGCATGAACGCCCGGGGCATCGCGGCATGGCGCAACGCCAATGCGCTGACCGTGGTCTTTCCGCGCGTCAGCGAGACCCTCAAGAGCAAATGGCAACTGGCGACCCAGGATGCCATCAGTCACCTGATCGTCGCCCCCGGCACCGAGCCGGTGCTGATCGACGCGCTGATCGCGGACATCGTGAAGGAGCAGACATGAAATCGATCAAGCTGATTGTGGACGACCGCGCCGGGGTGATGGCCGACATCGCCGACATGCTGGCCGACAAGCAGATCAACATCCAGAAGATCGAAGGTGAGACGGTGGGGCGCAATGCGGTGCTGGAACTGGTCGTCGATCGCCCCGAGGATGCGATGCGCCTGCTGCACCAGCTCGGTTTGCAGGCGGTCTCGGACGACCTGATCACGATCCGCATCGCGGACCAGCCCGGCGCGCTGGCGCGCGTGATGCGCGAGCTGAAGGATGCCAAACTGTCGCTGCGCGGCATCAGCACGCTGCAGCGGCAGGACGGGTTCGCGTTCGTGGCGCTGAGCACCGACAACGACGCCGTGGCGCGCAAGCTGCTGCAGGACGTGCTGATCTGATTGGCGTCGTGCCGGCCGCTGTTCGCGGCGGATTGCGCAAGATCATGGAATCCGCCGCGTCGATTGCGTATGTTGGGGCAGTTGTGGCGCGTCAACATGACGATGCGGCCCAGGTGCCGCAAAGACATCAAACGATCCGGAGTCTGGATGAACCAGTTGGCCGGTTTTGGGACTAATCCGATGAGCGCGCCGCGATCGCGTGACGAACAGGAAAGGCAGGTCCCCCATGTCCCCGGAACAAGCTTCTGCATTGAATTCCATGGCGCCAAAACCCGGCGTTTTCCGAGGGCGGCCCGAGGACCTGCCGCGACAGATTGCTGCCGCGCCGCAACAAGGTTCGACGGACAGCGACGCCGAAAAGCCGACAGGCCTGCTCGGCGCGCATGGCGGCAAGCTGGCGGCCGGCGCGGCTGCCATGCTCGGATTGGCGATCTTCTACAAATGGCGCGAGAATCAGCTGGCCAAGGACGACCCCGAAGAATATGCGAGGCTGCAACGCCTGAAGGCGGTGATCGCTGCCGGCAAGGCGACCCGCAAGAAGAAGGACCAGCCGCCGCATGCTGATCTGAAGTGAATACGGGCTTGAAAATCGATTTCGTTTCCGACGTGTCCTGTCCGTGGTGCGCCATCGGTCTGAATGCGCTGGAACTGGCCTTGCAGCGCATCGGCGACGCACTGAGCGTCGACCTGCATGTCCAGCCTTTCGAACTCAATCCGCACATGCCGCCCGAGGGCCAGGATGTGCTGGAGCACCTGGCCGAAAAGTACGGCAGCACGCGCGAACAGATGGAGCGCAACCAGGAAATGATCCGTGCGCGCGGGGAAGCGGTCGGCTTCACCTTTCGCATGGACCGGCGCAGCCGGATCTACAACACCTTCGACGCACATCGGCTGCTGCACTGGGCGCAGCTGGAGGGCAAGCAGCGGGCGCTGCAGCACGCCCTGTTCAGAGCCTATTTCACCGACGGCGACAACCCCGGCGATCACGATGTGCTGGTACGGCTGGCACAGGAATCCGGACTGGATGCGCAGCGCGCCAGGTCCATCCTCGCCGGCGGCGACTATGCGGACGAAACGCGCCGCCAGGAGCGCTTCTACCTCGACCAGGGTATCCACTCCGTGCCGGCCGTGATCATCGATGACCGCTACCTGGTCAGCGGCGGGCAGCCGGTCGAGGTGTTCGAGCAGGCGCTGCGGCAGGCTGCGCAGGCAGCCGCAACCGCGTCCTGAGATCGATCCCTCAGACCTTCGCGCACATCAGGCGGAATGCGCCGCCCAATGCCAGCTTGTCTTTGCGCTGCGAGAGATAACGCGCGTTCAATTCATCCGACGCGAGACTCCGCGCCTCCGTGAACCCCATGCCAAGGAGCGTGTCGCACAGCGATGCCGGATCGAAAGCGGATTTCCACGGCTCGCCCTGCCCGGCGACATGCAAGGCCAGGTACTCGTCGACGGCGCGCGTGCGCCGGTCGAGCAGCGACGGCTCCATCCTGAAATCGAACACGATCGCGCTTCGCGGGGGCAGGGCGGCAACAAACTTCAAGGTGTCGAACACAGCTTCCCGGGTGAGATAGAAGACCACGCCCAGCCATGAAAAGAAGGCCGGCTGGTCCGCCCGGAACCCTGCTTCCCGCAGCCGGTCCGCGAGCGCGTCGCGCTCGAAGTCGACTCCCACGAAGGTCATCGATTCCGGCTGCGCGATGGCGGCGTCTTCCAGCATCGCGCGCTTCCAGCGCTGGGTGGATGGATGATCAACCTCGAAGACGCGCAGGCCGTCGCCGGAATACGGATTACGGCAGCCGAAGGTGTCCAGCCCCGCGCCCAGCACCACATACTGCTGCACGCCATCGCGCACCGCCTTCGCGAGTTCCTCTTCCGCCACCTTGCTGCGCACGATCAACGCCGCGCGCAGGCCGCGTAATAACGGGTCGTTGAACCGCTGCGGGTCGGCGCGTATCTTCGCCGCCTTGTCCGCACCGAGGATGGCCAGGGCCAGCGGGTCTTCGAACACGACGGGATCATCGAGCAGCTGGTGCGCCGCGCGCAGGGCGGCGACCCGCAGGGCCGATCTGCTCGGCTCGCCGGCGTGGATGATGTTGTCCTGGGTCGGTTGCAATCGGATTCTCCTTTGACATGCGAATCGTCACGATAAAGCCTGACACCGCGTGAGGGTCAAGTGTTGCTGCCGGAGAGCGGCATTGTGTGCCGGATCGTCAACAACTTCGTGATATTCACATTGCGGATAGTCGATATGATCAATCGAAATTGGATCTGCATGACGTGCTGCGGCAATATCGTTGCATCCCATCATTGTTCCGCTTGTGGCGTGGTGGCGCAAGGAAAGAGTCGTCATGTTCAATGAGTCGCAACAGCAACTTCCCCTCGAAGAAAGACTGATCCGTCACGCGTTGTCCATGCGCATCGCGACGGTGATCGTGGTGTTCTTCTTCGGCGCCTGGTGCCTGTTGCAGTGGACGCTCCAGGGCGAGCAGCAATACCTGCTGGATGGATTGCGGCGGCAGTTCGTGCGGGTCGAGGCCATGGCATGCGCCTTGATTGCCGCCTGCGCCTTGCTGCATTTGCTTGCAAGCGCTGCGGGCTGGCTGGCGATCGCGGCCAGGATGCGCCGTTCGTCCCTTTCTGCCGGTTCCGTGCCGAACCGGCAAAACCTGCCTTCCGCTCACATCGCATGACGCGTCGCGCGCGGCATGCCTGCGCCTGATTCCTTTCCTTTCTGAACTGGCTCCTCCGGCAATGGCATGCTCCTTGCACGCCATTGTTCTCCGATTTCAGCTTCATCGCGGAGGAAACATGATGGCTTTCGTCGAGACAATGCACTTCGTCGTGCCGACACTAGCCGCGGCTCTCGCATTGGCACAACGCGCCCCGGGTAACGGCCTAGGGCGGTAAAAACGCGCTCGGCCATGAACATGTTGCAGGATTTCCGCCAATGCGGACGCGGCCGGTAAGGGAGGGCAGCCGGTGAGCTTGAAATGGATTCCGGGCAACAAGGTGACGCTCCTGGAAAATGGAGAGCAGTTTTTTCCGCGCCTGTTTGAAATGATTGCCGCGGCGCGGCGCGAAGTGCTCATCGAAACCTTCATCCTGTATGAGGACAAGGTGGGCAAGGGCTTGCATGCGGCCTTGCTGGCGGCGGCGCGTGCCGGCGCGCAGGTGGACATCACGATCGACGGCTTCGGGTCGCTGCCCCTGTCGGAAGAGTTCACGACCTCGCTTATCGCGGCCGGCGTCCGCCTGCACATCTTCGATCCGGCGCCGAAGCTGTTCGGGCGGGTGAATTATTTCCGTCGGCTGCATCGCAAGCTGGTGCTGATCGACGGCGTGCGTGCCTTTGTGGGAGGCATCAACTTCGCCGCCGAACACCTTGCCGATTTCGGACCAGGGGCGAAGCAGGATTATGCGGTCGAAATCGAAGGCCCGGTCGTGGCGCACATCCACGGCTTCATGCTGGCGGCCCTGGCGCAGGGCAGGGCCGAGCGGCGCTGGTTCCGCCGGCGCCGCGCGCCGCCGGTCGTTCCCGTGCTGCCGCAAGCCGGCACGGCGGACGCCATTTTCGTGTGGCGCGACAACGGCGAGCACCGCGACGACATCGAGCGGCAGTACCGGCTTGCGATCCGGCTCGCGCGCCGGCGCGTGGTGATTGCCAATGCCTACTTCTTCCCCGGCTACGCCTTCCTGCGCGAATTGCGCAAGGCGGCGCACCGCGGCGTGGAAGTGTCGCTGATCCTGCAGGGCCGGCCGGACATGCCCGTGGTGCAGACCGCCGCGGCCATGCTGTACCACCACCTGCTGGACGGCGGAGTGCGCATCTACGAATATTGCGAGCGGCCGCTGCATGCCAAGGTCGCGCTGGTCGACGACACCTGGGCCACGGTGGGATCGAGCAATCTCGACCCGTTCAGCCTGTCGCTCAACCTGGAGGCGAACGTGATGATGATCGACCGCACCTTCAATGCGCAGCTGGCCGCCAATCTGCAAGGGCTGATCGCGACAAGGTGCCGGCGGGTCATGGCCGAGGACCTGCAGGAATCGAACGCATGGCGCAAGATGCGCAGCTTCTTCCTGTTCCACCTGCTGCGCCGCTATCCGGCATGGGCCGGTCGCCTGCCCGCGCATGCGCCCCGGCTTGCCTCATTGCCGGGAGCGCATCCGCCCGCCGCGACGGAATGCCTGAAAGAGACGGCGCCGCCATGAGCGGACGGAAGAGGGCCGCATGGCGGTGGGCGGGCGGCCTGCTGACGCTGGTGTTTTTTGCGGCGGTCGTGCTTCTGCTGACAAGACAGGTGCGATCGGTCGAGTGGGACCAGGTGCTGGACACGATGCGCCGGCGATCCGTCGCCGAACTGCTGGCGGCGACGCTGCTGGCCATGGCGAGCTTCGCGCTCTACAGCTGCTTCGACCTGCTCGGCCGCCGGCTGACCGGGCATGCCTTGCCCGCAGGGCGGGTGATGACGATCAATTTCATCAGCTATGTCTTCAATCTCAACATCGGCGCCATGGTGGGCGGCGTTGCCTTCCGCTACCGCCTGTATTCGCGCTTCGGGCTCGGCGCCGAGGTGATCACGCAGGTGGTGGCCATGAGCATGTTCACCAACTGGATCGGCTACGTGCTGCTCGCCGGCCTCGTCTTCCTGCGTCCGCCGGTTTCGCTGCCCGGTGGATGGCTGCCCGGTGCAATCGGCCTGCGGGTGCTGGCCGGCACGCTGCTGGCCGCCGCCGCGGCCTACCCGCTGCTGTGTGCCTTCGGCAGGCGGCGCTGGACCTTCAGGGGGCGTGCGCTGGATGTGCCGTCGGGCCGGATGGCGGTCTTGCAGATCGGCATGTCCACGCTCAACTGGATGCTGATCGCGGCGATGCTGTTCATCTTGCTCGAACAGAAGATCGCCTTCCCGGTCGTGCTCGGCAGCCTGCTGGTGGCGGCCATGGCGGGTGTGATCGCCCACATTCCCGCCGGTCTCGGCGTGCTGGAGGCGGTGTTCATCGCCCTGCTGCCCGCGTGGTATCCGCGCAGCGAGCTGCTGGCCGCGCTGCTGACCTTCCGCGCCATCTACTACCTCCTGCCGCTGGCGCTGGCGGGATTGATCTACCTGAACATCGAACTGCGCGCAAACAAAGATGGTCGAAGAATGGCGAGGCAAACCTGATGGCGCGGTGAAGTGCCGGTGTGCGCGCCGCATCGTTGCTTGATGTAGATCACAGTTTCTGCAGGCGGCGAAGCGATCTTGTTTGCACCGTTGATGTCCTTGGAGGAGAAGGCTGCGAGGGCGAACGTACCGCGGGTTACGGCGCGCGGCACGGCCATGATGCGATCGCATCCGACGTTGCCGGGAAGAGCAGCGGAAAAACGACGGCCGGATCGAGAAGGGAGTTTTTCAAACCCGGATGGCAAGGAGCAAATGATGGGCAAGGTACCCCAAGCATGGATCGGCGAGATGAGCATCATGGATTCGTCTGGCCATAAAGAGTTGAAATGGAACATGGGCGACACGAAGGAGATCGCGGCAGCGCAGGAGACCTTTGACCGGCTGATCGAAAAAGGCTATTCGGCATTCGGTTCGAAGCAGAAGGCGGAGACGAAGCATGTGGTCAAGGAGTTCGATCCGACACTGGAAGAACTGGTGATGGTTCCAAGGACGGTCGGAGGCTGACATGCCTGTCTTGAACCGGGCATGGCAGACCTTCCGGCGCTGCCTTGCCCGCACCGATACGAAAGACGCTTCCGTGGAAGCCGCGCGGGACGCTGCCGCGCATCGGCGCAATCGCCTCGTGTCGAGCGTGCGCGCCGGCAGCCGCCGCGTGTTCCGGGTGTTCGACCGGGTCATGTCGTGGATGCAGCAGACGCAGCGCGACAGCGACCGCACGCGGCGCGACGTGATTCGCTGCGAGCGGCGGGCGAACCGCAAATCGCTCACCTTGCTGCTGAAGCAGTTGAGCCCGGAGCAACGCCAGGAATTCCGGCGCTGCAAGCATTTCCATGTGATCGGCGGCAGCACCGGCGAGCGCTATCGCATCCGTGTGGACCTGATCGGCAATATCGACGTCCTGCGCCAGGACGGCAGGGTGAAGTACCGGCTCTGCGTGCGTCCCGCCGGCGAGATCCCGGTCTATGACGTGATGGCGGCGCAACTGCTGCACCTGCAGGATCCGGACACGGAGCAGCGCTTCCTGCAGCGCGGCAACGTCCTCTCGGCGCTGCCGGAAGATCATATCTGCCTGCGCACGACCTGGGTCTCCTGACCGGCATGCCGCCTCGTGCCGGCAGCCATCCCGCCACCGGCGATGGCTGCCGCCGCATTGCCCGCGTGTCCTGCCGGCCATGCTGCTTCCTGTCGACGCCGGGCTCGTACCGTGTTTAAATGCGTGTTGATATGATGCCGTAAGGCAACTCATCCGCCGCAGTCCGGCGGCCCGACAACGCGCATTGGAACGACTGCCCATGTTCGACTGGCTACGAGGTCTCTTCTTCGGCTCCGGCAACCCCGCCGTTGCGTCGCGGCCGCAGGATGCCGCTCCCGCCGCTCCGGGGCGGACGCTGCGTCCGCCCCGTTTCGCCGCCGACGACGTATCGGCGATGCAGCGCTACCAGGTCGATTTCATGTTTTCCAGCTGGCTGTTCGAGAGCGAGCACCAGACGGAAATTTTCACCAACCGGAACGAGGACATGATCCTCGCCGCGCTGGACGAGGTGGTGACCTCGAAGGACTCCGGCGCGCACATGGTGCACCGCATGCCAGGCGTGATTCCGCACCTGCTGCAAAGCTTGCGCAATCCGGAATTCAATGGCGCCGAGCTGGCGCGCAAGATTTCGCATGATGTCGTCCTGGTCGCCGAAGTGCTGCGCCTGGCCAACAGCGTCGCCTTCCGTCCCGGCACGCCCATCGAGGGCATCGACCATGCCATCCTGGTGCTCGGGCAGAATGGCTTGCGGCAGCTGATATCCGGCGTCGCGTTCCGGCCCATCATCAACCTCAATTCGGGCGCATTCACGCGCAATCTCGCGCCGCGCCTGTGGGCGCAATCGGAACAATGCGCGTTCGCCTGCAACATGCTGGCACAGGGCGCACAGGACGACGCGACCGATCCGCTCGATGCCTTCCTCGCCGGGTTGGTACAGAACGTCGGGCTGACGGTTTCCCTGCGCATCATCGACAAGATCTCCGACGGCAGGCAACCTGTCGGCTCGCCGACCTTCTGCAACGAGCTGGCGGCCAGGGCGCGCATCCTGACCGGCAATATCGGGCGCGAATGGTACTTCCCCGATAGCGTCATGCTCGCCATCCGCGAGCAGGAAGCGGACGAAAAGCTGGCCCGGCTCTCGCCCATCGGCAAGATACTCTGGATGGGCGATTACCTGAGCAAGATCGACATCCTCGTACGGCGCGGGCGCCTCGAAGCGGACGACCCCAAGGTGGTCGAAGGTTTGTCGGACAAGGAGATCGACTGCCTGGAGGCGCTGGCTGCCGTGGACGAAAAGGACTGGCTC
>JAKACN010000217.1 GCA_021821365.1 Pseudomonadota bacterium
GTTGCGCAGGTTGGGGCATTTCGGCCAGATGCTCGGCGCCGCACCGGCGATGCAGAAGCTGTATAACCACATCGCGCGGGTTGCGCCGACCGAGGCCACTGTGCTGCTGCTCGGCGAGAGCGGCACCGGCAAGGAGCTTGCGGCGCAGACGATCCACGAACTCAGCCTGCGCCAGAAGAGGCCGTTCCTGCCGGTGAACTGCGGCGCCATCTCGCCGCAGCTGATCGAGAGCGAGATCTTCGGCCATGAGAAGGGCAGCTTCACCGGCGCCGATCGCCAGCACAAGGGCTATTTCGAGCGCGCCAATGGCGGCACGCTGTTCCTCGAC
Source organism: Pseudomonadota bacterium (assembly GCA_021821365.1). GTDB lineage: Bacteria > Pseudomonadota > Gammaproteobacteria > Burkholderiales > Burkholderiaceae_D > Noviherbaspirillum. Next base: position 329 of record JAKACN010000217.1, read on the forward strand.
GAAATCACCGAGATGCCGGCGGAGCTGCAGGTAAAGCTGCTGCGCGTGCTGGAAACGGGTTCCTTCATGCGGATCGGCAGCAATCAGGAAATCGAAACCGATGTGCGCGTCATCGCCGCGAGCAATCGCGATCCGGAGGCGGCGGTCGCCGAAGGCAAGCTGCGGCTCGACCTGTATCACCGGCTCAACGTCTTTCCGCTCAAGATTCCGCCGCTGCGCGAGCGCGGATCGGATATCGAACTGCTGGCACAACATTTCCTCGAAGAGCTGAATGTGGCGCACGGGACGAACAAGGCGCTGACGCCGGACGGCGTGGCATGTCTCTCCAATTATCATTGGCCGGGAAACGTGCGCGAGCTGCGCAATTACATCCAGCGGGCATTCATCCTGTCCGACCAGACCATCGACGCGGCCGCACTCGCGCCGGTGATCACGACGCAGTCGCCGGTGGGGCTGACGCTCGCCATTCCGGTTGGGACTTCGCTGGCGGATGTGGATCGCAAGCTGATCTATGCGACGCTGGAACTGTGCGGCGGCGTGAAGAAGCGGGCGGCGGACATTCTCGGCATCAGCCTGAAGACCCTGTACAACCGGCTGGAGGAATATGGTCCTGATGAAGGCGTGCAGCAGAAAAAGGAAGAAACGTCATCCGTGCACGGCGCGAGCGACTCGTATCATTGACCGTTGCCGGCAGCCCTTCGCCGCTCAAGCGAGGATCAGGGGCGCGCGGCCATTGCATCGATCACGACAATCAGTTCTTCCGGGGCTACCGGCTTGGTGACATGCATCTGGAAGCCGGCGGTCAACGCCTTGATCCTGTCTTCGCGTTGCGCAAAGGCCGTCAAGGCCAATGCCGGCATGCGGTGCAGCGGCGCGTCGCCGCCGGTCGATTTCCATGCGCGGATCTTGCGCAGTACGGAATAGCCGTCTTCGCCAGGCATGGCGATGTCGCATACGAAGACATCCGGCATGTCTCCTCGCGAAAGCGTGCATAGCCAGTCGATCGCTTCGCGCGAGGAGCTGGCCGCGAACACCGACGCGCCGGCGCCCGCGAGAACGACGGTGAGGGACTCGCGCGCCTCTTCCTGGTCATCGATCAGGAGGATGTGGACGCCCTTGAGCGAGGGAAGCGGCAGGCTGTTGGCGACGCCATCGTCGGCGGGGCCGATGGTGAGGTATTTGTCGGAACGCACCCGCAAAGGGAAATAGACCTGGAATGTGGTGCCCTTGCCTTCGCCTTCGCTTGCCGCGACGACACGGCCGCCGTGCAGCTCGATCAGGTGGCGCACCAGAAACAGGCCGAGCCCGAGCCCGCTATGATCGCGCGTGCTCGACGTGTCTTCCTGGCTGAAACGGTTGAACAGGTGCGGCAGAAAATCGGCCGAGATGCCGACACCATCGTCGTGCACGGTCACGCAGATGTCGCCATCGTGCTGCGCCGCGTTGAGCCAGACGTTGCCGCCTTCCGGCGTAAACTTGATTGCGTTCGATAGAAGATTCCAGAAGATCTGCTGCACCCGGTCGGCGTCGCCCTCGATCTGTTCGCTCGTGATGCGGTAGGTGCAGGTGACGCTGATGCGCTTGGCCGTCGCCATGGCGCGCACGCTTTCGACCGCCGCCTGCAGGGCGGGCAGGAGCGCCAGCGGCTGCTTCACCAGGCGCAGCTTGCCGCTCATCATGCGCGTGACATCGAGCAAATCCTCGATCAGACGCACCTGCTGGCCGACGCCGGTCTTGATGCCCTGAAGCGCGCGTTGCGCCAGCGGTGCGGTAGCGACGTCCTTGACGTAGTTTTCGAGCACGTGCGCCCAGCTCTGAATGGCGTTCAGTGGCGCGCGCAACTCGTGCGAGACGATCGCAAGGAATTCGTCGCGCGCGCGCGCCGCGGTTTCTGCCTGGATGCGCGCCATGCGCTCGCGCGCCAGCAGTTCGTCGCGCTCCTTTTCCATGCTGGCGCGCTCGGTGACGTCATAGGCGATGCCGATCACCGATTCGATATGTCCGTAGCGGTCGGTTTCAGGAATGATGCGGCCCGAGAAATAGCGCATCTGGCCGGCGATGACGTGGTCGAAATCCAGGCGCTGCTCGAGGCCGGTATCGAATGCGGCGCGGGCCGCATTGTCCCAGGACTGCACGACGGAGGTGGGCAGCCCGAGCTCCGCCTTGGTCTTGCCGATGTAGGTTTCCGGCGCAATGCCGGCCAGCTTTTCGATGGCCTGGTTGACGTAAAGGTGTCGCATGTTGGCGTCGATGCGCGAAATGATGTCAGGCGAATGTTCCACCAGTGCCTTGAACTCCCGCTCACGCCAATGCAGCTCTCCTTCCGCGTCCTGCAGTTGCTTCTCGCGTTCGCGCAGCGCCTGCTCGGCACTGCGGCGCTCGGTAATGTCGGTCAGCATGACGGAGAAGCCCGCCACACTGCCGTCGGAAGCGATGTCCGGCGTGCAGGTGGTCATGACGTGGCGCTCGCCGAGCATATTGCGAATGGTCAGTTCGAAAGTGACCTGCTCGCCGCCCAGCGCGCGATTGACGCAGGAATCGGCCTGCGAGTAGAGCGGGCCCAGGACCTGCTGGAGAGTCTTGCCGAGGATGCCGCTGGCCGAATCGCCGAACCAGGCGCTGTACGCAGTGTTCGCGCAGCGAAACCGCTGGTCGGCGTCGACATAGGCAATCATGACCGGCGCCGTGTCGGCGATCAGCCGCAAATAGCGATCCTGCGCAGGCAGGTTGCCGGTCATCTGGCGATGATGCTCTTCGTGCGGCCCCGGCGCATTGTTGGGAGGAGGTGTGCGCATTGCGTTCGGCGAGGTGTCGGTCGACCCGGTGAATAATTGCCTTTCATTGCCCAAAATCGTCAAGACCTGATTGTTCGAAACCGCCATGGTAGGTACGCGCTCCTCTTGTCCAATGCCGTGCGGATGCAGTGCGAGTTGCGCAAGCCGGAAATCCCCATGCGCGCGTGACATATCTGTTGACTCCGCGCGCCGCATGTTCCCGGCATCAGCATCGTACTGCATGTCCGCCTGCTTGCGCAGCGGAATGCGCAAGCAGGCTGCAACGCTCTCACGATGTCCTGCCAGTGCGTAACGGCAATGCCTCCAGATGCCGTGCAAGCGTCATGCGCAGGGCAACGTCCCTGCTTCTCAGGCCGTCTTGCCGCCGACCTGCTGCGGCAGGTCGGTCAACTTCAATTGCGCGAGAAAGCGGGCGAATTCTTCGCCGACGGCCGAATGCCGCAAGGCATGGACCACGACCGCTTCCAGGTAGCCGATTTTGGATCCGCAATCGTAACGGTGCCCCTTGAATTCGTAAGCCAGGACAGCGTGGCTCGCGAGCATGGCGGCAACGGCATCGGTCAGCTGGATCTCGCCGCCTGTTCCGGGCTGCACGTTCTCGAGGAAATCGAAAATGTCCGGCGTGAAGATGTAACGGCCGACCACACCGAGCGTCGACGGCGCATTCTCCGGCTGCGGCTTCTCGACGATATCGCCGATACGATGGATACGCACGCCCATCGATTGCGGACGGACAATGCCGTAATTGTGTGTCTGGTCCAGGGGAACGTTCTGCACGCCGATCACGGAGCTGTTGTGCTGTTCGTACAGGTCGACCATTTGCTTGAGCACCGGCACGTCGGCATCGATCAGATCGTCGGCCAGCACGACGGCGAACGGTTCGTCGCCAACCAGCGGACGGGCGCACAGCACCGCATGTCCGAGGCCGAGTGCTTCGCATTGACGTACGTACGAGTAGTGCAGATGGTCCGGCAGCAGGGTTTGAACTTCCTTGAGCAGCTTCATCTTGCCATGCGACGCCAGCTCCGATTCGAGCTCATAGGCCTTGTCGAAGTGGTCTTCAATGCTGCGCTTGCCGCGGCCGGTGACGAAGATCATTTCGGTAATGCCTGCCGCCGCCGCTTCTTCCACTGCATGCTGGATCAGGGGTTTGTCCACGATGGGCAGCATTTCCTTGGGCGATGCCTTGGTGACGGGCAAGAAACGTGTGCCGAGCCCGGCGACGGGAAATACCGCTTTGCGAATCCTGGTCATTGTCTTCTCTCTTTGTTCCGGTGTTGATCAAAGTAGGGTGCATGCCTGGCCAGCCGCCAGGCCATCCTGCCGTCCCGCGCTCACGATGGAGCACGGGTAACGATTACATCGGTTCGCCGTTTTTACATGTCGTTACATGTAGCGCGGCGGTCATATGCCTGGACCTCTGTGCCTTGCATCAGCATGAAGGACCATCCAGTCCTCACCGTGGGCAAGGCACCCTGCCGGTACCCGATCAAGCAGGAAGCGTACCGGCACCCTTGGCGCGGGGAAACGTGGCCAGCCTTGTTGACGCCGGGAAGCGCAGCCGGATGCACAGCGCGACGCCTTGTGCGCCGTCATCACATTCTCTTCGTCAAGCACTATGCTGGAAACAATCCGGAAAAGGATGAATACGTCGTTACCAACGGGACCGAGCCGTGCTGCAGCTATCCCATTGGAAAGAGTGACCTGAGGTCAATAATGCACCTGTGTAGCTTTTACCAGCAGCGGTAAAAATGACGGAAATGAAACGCTTTCACGGCAAGTGCCTGGGCCGCAAGGCCGATGGCGAGCTGCTCGGCACAGGTCTTGCGTCGAAGGCGACTCGCATTGACGGAACGCGAAGCGGCGGCATCGGTGCCGCGCGCAAGGCATGGCCGCAATGCACTCCGACTCTGCATGCGAACGCCAATGATCCGCATGCACCAGCAAGTTGCTTTCAATATCCGGTTAATGCGCGTGACATGACGGTCGCGGCGGTGAAGGACAGCTGCCCGGCGAAGCCCGCTGCCCTGCGCCGTGCGCGCGGGGCCGATACGCCATGTCGACAATTCACGGCAAGGAGATAGCATGCCTTCTGCAATCATCGTTTTCTCGCACCTGCGCTGGGATTTCGTACTTCAGCGCCCGCAACACCTGTTGTCGCGCCTCGCCGCGCATTACCCGGTGGTCTTCATCGAAGAGCCGGTTCGCCACGAAAGCAAGACCTTCTTCACGACCTGGTCACCCTTGCCGAACGTACTCGTTTGCCAGCCGCACACGCCGGTCGACATGCCCGGCTTCCACGATGAGCAGCTGCCCTACCTGCAGAAGCTGTTGCGCCAGCTGGTGCGCGATTACCATGACCACATTGCCTGGTTCTATACGCCGATGGCGCTGCCCCTGCTGCAGGAAATGCAGCCGCGTCTGGTGGTGTATGACTGCATGGCTGAACCGGCCGCCTTCAGACATGCGCCCAGACAGCTCGCGCAAAGGGAGAACGCATTGCTGAAGGCGGCCGACATCGTCTTTGCGGCAGGCAGAAGCCTTTATCGCGCGATGCGCGACCGGCATCCGAATGTGCATTGCGTTCCCAACAGCGTGGATGCCGCCCACTTCGTGCCGGCGCTCGACCGCAGCAACTCCCACCCGGCGCACAAGGACATTCCCGGCCCGCGGCTCGGATTCCACGGCATGATCGACGAGCGCTTCGACGCGGACCTGATCGCGAAGGTGGCCGATGCGCATTCGTCGTGGCAGCTGGTGTTGGTCGGTCCGGTGACGAACATCGATCCCGCCAGCCTGCCGCAGCGGGCAAACATCCATTATCTCGGGCAGCAGCCGTATCACGCCTTGCCGAATTTCCTGGCAGGCTGGGATGTTTGCCTGCTGCCGTTCGCATTGGACGACTCGACGCGTTTCCTCAGCCCGACCAAGACGCTGGAATACATGGCGGCGGAGCTGCCGATCGTAAGTACGCCGATCGCGGACGTGGCGGAGGCGTATGGCGATATCGTGACCATCGCGCCCGATGCGCCGTCCTTCATTGCAGCCTGCGAAGCGGCGCTGCTCGCTTCGCCGGAGGAGCAGGAGCGAAAGATCGGTGCGATGCGGCGCGTGCTGGCGGCGACATCCTGGGATGCTACGGTGGAGAGAGTGTGCGGGCTGATCGAGTCCACGCCGCGCCGCGAGACGGCCACGCTCCGGCCCGCGGCGCCGGAGGAAATCATGGCGAACGTGAATCGCCTGCGGCAGCACGACACGGTCAGGTTTGCCAGGACCGCGATCATCGGTGCCGGTCCGAGCGGTTTGAGCGCGGCTTATCACCTGGGTCACGATGCCGTGCTGCTCGAACGCAATTCGATGGTCGGCGGCTGGTGCCGCTCCATTCGGGAAAAGGGTTTTACCTTCGATCATGCGGGCCACGTCATGTTTTCTGACGACCCGTACGTGCTGGAACTCTATGACCTGCTGCTCGGTTCCAATGTGCACTGGCAGGAGCGCGAAGCATGGGTGTACAGCAACAACGTTCATACCCCCTATCCGTTCCAGGGCGCGCTCCATGGTTTGACGCCGGACGTGATCAGGGAGTGCATCATGGGTGCGGTCGAAGCGCGCTTTGGCACGCAGGGTGGCGCACCGGGCGGGCAATGCGTGACGGACAGCGCGATGGCGCGCGCGCAGGAACGTGTCACCGACGGCGGCATCGCGCTGGCGGGAGCGATAGGAACTCCGCCGGAAAAGCGCGCGCCGTCGAATTTCGAGGAATTCATTTATCAAACCTGGGGTGCCGGCATCGCGAAGCATTTTGCGATTCCCTACAATCGCAAGCTGTGGGCCGTGCCGCTGTCGGAGATGGACGTTTCCTGGCTGGGCGGACATGTGCCGCCGACGAACCTGGAGGAAATCATCGATGGGGCATTGCATCCGCCGGTCAGGCCGATGGGGCCGCACGCCCGCTTCGGCTATCCGCTGCGGGGCGGATTCCAGGCGCTGATGTCCGCCTTCGTGCCGCACATCAAGGGCACGATCGAGCTGAATGCCGCCGTGGCGCAGGTATCGCCGGGGCAGCACATGATCGCGCTGGCGGATGGCCGTCGCTTTCAGTACGACAACCTGATCAGCACCATGCCGCTGCCGGAGTTGGTGAGAATGATCGGAAACGAAGCGCCGGAGGAAGTGCGGCGCGCGGCAGCCGCGCTCAGGCATGTCTCGATACGGTGCGTGAACCTCGGGGTGGCGCGCGAGAAGATCACCGACAAGCACTGGATCTACTATCCGGAAGACACGATCTTCCACCGCATCTTCGTGCAAGGCAATGCCAGTCCGGAATGCAGCCCGCCCGGCGGATTCGGCATCACTTGCGAGATCAGCTATTCGCCCCAATGGAAGCCGTTGCCGGCAAGCGGCAAGGAACTGATCGAGCTTTGCATCCGGGATTGCATCAGGGTCGGGATGCTGCGCCAGGACGATCGCATCATCGTTGCCAACGAAGTGGACATGCCTTATGGCCATGTCGTGTGCGACCACGCGCGCGCGACGAACGTGCAGATCATCCGGACCTGGCTGGCGCGCTACGATATCGCGCTCGCAGGGCGGTACAGCGAGTGGGAGCATTACAACTCCGACCATGCCTTCATTGCCGGCAAGAAGGCGGCCGAGGCGGTGAAGTGGGTGGAGCCGAAGAAGAGCGCGCTGGCTGCCGAATGAGGCGATGGCACGCCGCTTGCTGCATGATGCGCATTCATGGTGGCATGCAATGGAGGAACAATGAAGGCCGCGCTTCGCGTCGCGCTGCTGGTGCTTGCCGGCGTTGGCATTGCTGCCCGGGCGCAGAATCCTGCGGGTAGCGGGAACACGGCGATCACGGCTTCGGCAGCCGCGTCTCGCACGGGACAGTCGGGGAATTCGACGCGCGAGCAGCGCTTGTATCGGGCCAGCCGGATCGTCGGCGCCATCGTCAGGAACCAACGCGAGGAAAAGATCGGCGTCATCAAGGATCTTGTTCTCGACAGCCGGCGCGGCGGCATTGCGTACGCGGTGGTTCGCTTCACGGGCGGTGCCGCCGCCGGCGGTGCGGGGAGGAAGCTGCACCCGATCCCGTGGCGCGCCCTGCAGCCGAGTGATGACGGCACGTATTACATCCTGCAGGCGGACCGGGAAACGCTCACCCATGCGCCCGGCTTCGACAGGAAGCGCTGGCCGGACATGACCGACCAGCGCTGGAGCGAGGATGTGGACCGCTTCTGGAGCCGCATGGTCGGCCGCGGCAACGTCGGCGACAACACCCTGACGCCCGGCGGCGCCTTGCCCGCCGAACGCGGAGCGGACATTCCGCAAGTTTCTCCACGCTGATAACCTTCTGGGAACAGGTTGCGCATCCGCACCGGCAAGAATGCGCAATTTTTTCATGCATCACAGGGAGTCAATGAAATCGCACCCGATCCGGCGAATGGAACAACGCATCGACAAGCCGGACTGCGGGCTGCATAGCTAGTCTTTGAAAGGAACAGTCATGAGCAATATTCCCTCATCCTCCACGAGCGGCGGCGCACGCGTTGTCGGCGGACGGCCCAACTACTCCGGACCCGGTCCGGAAGTGATGGCGGCCGACACCCTGCAAGGAGACAAGGTGGTCAACAGGCAGGGCGAAAACCTGGGCGAAATCGAGGACATCATGCTCGACGTGCCTAGCGGACGCGTTGCCTACGCGGTATTGTCCTTCGGCGGCGTGATGGGCATCGGCGACAAGCTGTTCGCCGTGCCGTGGAGCGCACTGACGCTGGATGCCGACCAGAAGTGCTTTGTCCTTGACGTCTCGAAGGACAGGCTCAAGAATGCGCCGGGCTTCGACAAGGATCGCTGGCCCTCGATGGCCGACACCAGTTGGGCCACCGATGTGCATTCCTTCTACAATGCGCAGCCGTATTGGCAGTAAGGGCGGGTCCCGCAACCGGGGGAGGCCGCTGCGGCGGATGTTCTCCCGGTGCGC
>JAKACN010000218.1 GCA_021821365.1 Pseudomonadota bacterium
TGTTGCCGACGCCGGGCCGGCACGCTCGCGGCTCAAGATCCTGCTGTCGGACATCGAGGGAGACTGTCCGCATGAGCTGGCGGGAGAAGCGGCCGGCGCGCAGCAGGCGCTCGACGGCATCGCCGCGGCGAAGCCGGACATCGTCCTGCTCGACGTGCAGATGCCCGGCATGAACGGCATTGAACTGGCCGCGCATCTCGTCAAGAGCGATATGAATGCGCCAGCCGTAATCTTCGTGACCGCGTTCGACGAATTCGCGGTGAAAGCGTTCGAGGTCCACGCGCTGGATTACCTGCTGAAGCCCGTTCGCGCGCAGCGGCTGGCGGAAGCTGTTCGCCGGGCGTGTGCATTGCGGGGGCAATCGGCGTCCCAGGTCGACGCAATTGCCGGAACGAGCAAGGCGATGCAGGCCGGGCGCGGGCATTTTTCCGTGCAGGAGCGCGGACGCCTGTTGCTGGTGCCGGTCGACGAAGTCCTTTATCTCAAGGCGGAATTGAAGTATGTGACCTTGCGGACGAGAACGCAGGATTACCTGCTCGAAGAATCGCTGACCTCGATCGAGGAGGAGTTCGGTGGCACGTTCGTGCGCGTGCATCGCAATGCCCTGGTGGCGCGCAAGGCCATCATTGGCGTGGAGCGCGGCACGCACGTCGTTGATGGCGAAGCGGAGAGCGACAAGACACCGGATTCATGGCAGGTGATTCTGCGCGATCTGGACGAGCGGCTGCCGATCTCGCGGCGGCAATGGCCGGTCGTGAAGGCATTGGTGCGGTAGGCCACGGAAAACACCCGGAACGTCCCGTCGACGGGATGAAAAGTTTTCATCGGCGCCATTGCTGCGGCTCGTCGCCAATAATGACTTTCTGTGTTCTTTGTGTTTTCCGTAGGCCGTTAACAATCACCCGGTATTCCGCAACCCCGCCGCAATGCCGTTGATCGACAAATGGATCCCGCGCCGCACGCGCTCATCGATCTTGCGTCCTTCCGCGGAGGCGGCGCGGTGACGCTTGATCAGTTCGACCTGCAGGTGGTTCAGCGGGTCGAGATAGGCGAAGCGGTTCTTGATCGAGCGCGCCAGCAACGGATTGCCTGCCAGCCGTTCCTTTGCGCCGGTGATGACAGTCAGGCACGATGTCGTGCGTTCGTGCTCTTCGACGATGCGCTTGAAGATGCCGTTGCGCATCCGCTTGTCGGGTACCAGTTCCGCGTAGCGCGACGCGACCGCAAGGTCGGTTTTGGACAGCACCATGTCCATGTTCGACAGCAGGGTGGCGAAGAACGGCCACTCCTTGAACATCGCCCGCAGCAGCGCGACGCGCTTCTTCTGCTCCTTGGCGTCGCCTTCATGCAGCCAGGACGACACCGCGCTGCCGAAGCCATACCAGCCCGGGAACAGCAGCCGGCACTGGCCCCAGGAGAAGCCCCACGGGATCGCGCGCAGGTCTTCAATGCGGCGCGTCGATTTGCGCGAAGCGGGGCGCGATCCGATATTGAGTTCGGCGATTTCGGCGATGGGCGTTGCGGCGAAGAAGTAGTCGGTGAAGCCCGGTGTTTCGTACACGAGGTTGCGATAGGCGCGATAGGCGCGGCCGGACAGTTCTTCCATCACGTTTTCGAATTCCGCCAGCTTCTTCGCGCGGCGCCCTTGCGCGGCGCTGGGCGTCAGGCTCGCCTCCAGCGTTGCGGCAACCAGCAGTTCGAGATTGCGGCGACCGATCTCCGGGTTGGAGAATTTCGACGCGATGATCTCGCCCTGTTCCGTCAGGCGGATCTGACCGTTGACGGTGCCCGCCGGTTGCGCAAGGATGGCTTCGTAGCTGGGGCCACCCCCGCGGCCCACCGTGCCGCCGCGGCCATGGAACAGCCGCAGCCTCACGCCGGCACGGTCGAACAGCTCCACCAGCCGCGTTTCGGCCTTGTACAGCTCCCAGTTCGACGTAAGGAAGCCACCATCCTTGTTGGAGTCGGAATAGCCGAGCATGACTTCCTGCAGGTCGCCTTGCTTCGAGATCAGGTGGCGGACGTGCGGCAGTGCCATGAAGCTTTCCATGATGCCGGCGGCGCAACGCAGGTCAGGAATGGTTTCGAACAGCGGGATGACCATCAGGTCCATCCGTGCGTCCAGCATCTGACCTGCCACGTGGTCCCATTCGACGTGCAGCAGGCCGGTTTCCTTTTGCAGCAGCAGGACTTCCAGCAGGTCGGACACGGTTTCCGTATGGGAGATGATGTAGTTGCGGATCGCGCGTTCGCCGTAGCGCTGGCGGATTTCGCGTGCCGCGCGCAGGATTGCCAGTTCGGACGTGGTCTGCGCCGAGTAGTCGAGGTAAGGCGAATACAGCAGGCGCGGCTTGCCCAGCTCTTCCAGCAGCAGCTCGACTTTTGCGTCCTCCGATAATCCGCTGTAGTTCGGATGCGCCTTGGCCCGGGCAAACAGTTCGCCGAGCACGCGCTCGTGCACATCGGAGCTCTGCCGCATGTCGAGTGTGGCCAGGTGAAAGCCGAAAATTTCGGACGCGCGCTTCAGGCTTGCAAGGCGCGGCTTGATCAGCATGGCGCCATGATGCGCTTTGAGCGAATCGACGAGAATCTGCAAGTCGTGGGTGAATTCGGCGGCCGAGGCATAGGGCGCCGCGGCGCCGACTTCCTGCCGCAGCACGTGCGCGGCGCCGAGCTGGCGTGCGGTGGCTGCCAGACGCGCATACAGGCCGATCAGCGCGCGCCGGTAGGGCTCGTCCGCGCGATGATCCGACTGGTCAGGCGAGGCATCGGCCAGGGCCTGCAACTCCGGGCTGACACCGACCAGCAGCGTCGAGATCGGCAGTTCCGCGCCCAGGGCATGCACTTCGTCGAGGTAGAAATCGAAGATCGCAGTCGACTGCCGCACCAGTGCATGGCGCATGGTCCCGTCATTGACGTTCGGATTGCCGTCGCGGTCGCCGCCGATCCAGCTGCCCATCTGCACGAAGGGAGGGAATTCCTTGTCGCCCGCATTCCTTTGCGGGAATTGCGCGGCAATTTCATTCTCGATGTCTTCGTAAAGGCCAGGCAGCTCGCGCAGGAAGGTGATGCGGTAATACGACAGCGCATTCTCGATTTCATCCGCGACCGTCAGCTTGGTGTAGCGCAGCATGCGCGTCTGCCAGAGCGTGGCGATGCAGGCATGCAGCAGTTGCGTAATGCGGGCCAGCTCCTTCGGAGTGAGCGGACGGTCGCGCTCCGCCAGCAGGCGTGCGATTTCACGTTCCGCGTCGAGCGTGCTCTTGCGCTGCACTTCGGTCGGATGCGCGGTCAGGACCGGGGAAATCAGCGCTTCCTTGAAGAAGCTGCGGACGGCCGAACCGGACACGCCGGCATCGTCCAGTTTCGACAGGGCGAACGCGATGCTGCCCTGCTGCGGCGCCGATCCCGCCAGCAGGTGCGCGCGACGGCGGCGATTGTGGTGCTGGTCTTCGGCAATATTCGCCAGGTGCGAGAAATAGGAAAATGCGCGCACCACCGAGATGGTCTGGTCGCGCGTCAGTTTTTTCAGCAACTTGTTGAGCTCCGCGCCGGACTGTGCGTCGGATTCGCGGCGGAAGCGCACCGCGGTCTGGCGGATCGTCTCCACCACCTGGAATACCGATTCGCCTTCCTGCTCGCGCAGCACGTTGCCGAGCAGGCGGCCCAGCAGGCGGATGTCTTCCTTCAGGGGAGCGTCCTTGTCCGCCGCATCCTTGGCGGCGGGCGCCTGGTTGTTCTGTTGTCTTGACATGTTGGTTGATTGCAATCAGCTTTACGCTAGAAACCGGCTTGTGGCCGCCGGTACGCACAGGTGTGCATGATAAAATCGACGCGGTCAGCATCATTGAGATTCGAAAGAGCCCGCCGTGAAAGTATCCCCCCCAACAAAATTAGTGATTGCATCCCGCGAAAGTCGTTTGGCGATGTGGCAAGCGGAACACGTTCGCGCAAGGTTGTCGGCATTATATCCGCAGTGCAGCATCGAAATTCTCGGCATGACCACCCAGGGCGACCAGATCCTCGATCGCGCCCTGTCCAAGGTCGGCGGCAAGGGCCTGTTCGTCAAGGAGCTGGAAGTCGCCATGGCCGAGCGGCGCGCCGATCTGGCGGTGCATTCGCTGAAGGACGTGCCGATGGAATTGCCCGAAGGGTTTGCGCTCGCCGCCGTGCTGGAGCGCGAAGATCCCCGCGATGCATTCGTGTCGAATCAATACGCCTCGCTCGATGAACTGCCGGACGGCGCGATCGTCGGCACCAGCAGCCTGCGGCGCCAGGCCCTGATCGCTGTGCGCTATCCGAAACTTGTGATTCGTCCGCTGCGCGGCAACCTCGATACGCGCCTCGCCAAGCTGGACCGCGGCGAGTACGCGGCGATCATTCTCGCCGCCGCCGGACTGAAGCGTCTCGGCCTTTCCCAGCGCATCCGCGGATGGATCGAACCCGAGCAAAGCCTGCCGGCACCGGGGCAAGGCGCCATGGCGATTGAAATCCTCGACGGCCGCGACGACCTGCTGCAACTGCTGGCGCCGCTCAACCATGAGGCGACCGCGCAGGCAGTGAGCGCCGAGCGCACCGTATCGCGGATTTTCGGCGGCAGCTGCCAGATTCCGCTGGCGGCATTCGGTACGGTCAAGGGCGAAGAGATGCGTCTGCGCGCAATGGTCGCAACGCCGGACGGCAAGCGCATGGCGAGCGGCGACGCATCCGGCCCCGCGAATGCGCCCGAAGCACTCGGCAAACAGATCGCGCAGGCATTGCAGGCGCAGGGCGCCGACGACATCCTGGCAGCGTGCCGCGCAATGGAGGCCGGCTGATCCGCTTCCGCGCGCTACGGGCTGCCTGAGGTTGTCGCGGCATGCCCTCGGCGCATGCCGCAATCCGGCCCATCCCGCCACCCTGCTGAAGATGACGAACCCTCCACACCGACCCGTTGTCGTCACGCGCCCGCTGGCGCAGGCCGGCCCGCTTGCCCAGCGCATTGCGGCGCTGGGGCGCGATGCCGTTGTGTTTCCCTTGCTGGCTATCCAGCCCTTGCCCGACCAGACGCAACTGCAGTCGGTGCTGGTCCGCCTCGACCAGTATGCAATGGTCGCCTTTGTGAGTCCGAATGCCATCGACGCGTTATTGGGGCTGCTCCCGAAGTGGCCTGGAAACGTCGCGATTGCGGTCATGGGACAGGGCAGCAGGGCCGCGCTTGCACAACACGGCCTGACAACGGCCAACGCGACCATTATCAGCCCGCTCGATCCGCAGCGCACCGATTCGCAGACACTGCTGGAGGTGCTGGACATCGACGCGCTGCGCGGCAAACGCGTCCTGATCGTGCGCGGTGAATCGGGCCGCGAACTGCTGGCGGACGCCCTGCGAGAGCGCGGCGTACTGGTGGAGCAGGTGGCCGCCTATCGACGGTCCGCTCCGGTTCTCGACCAGGCGGGGCGCGAGCAACTATTGCATCTGCTGGACGCCGATAGCGAATGGATCATTACCAGTTCCGAAGCCCTGCGCATCCTGATCGGCATGGTGCGCGACCTGGCCGGCGACCAGGGTGTGGCTAATCTGCAACGGCAGCGATTCATTGTTCCGCATGTCCGCATAGCCGAAAACGCGAGAACGCTGGGCTTTGCCAATCTTGTCCAGACCGGATCGGGCGACGAACAGGTGTTAGCCGCGTTACAATTTCGAGCATGAACGAATTGCCATCTTCTTCCGACTCCGGTCAATCCACGCAAACAGGCCAGGCGCCGCAACAGGCGGAACCGGCCGCGTCGCGTCCGAATGTGCAGAACGACAATGCGTCCGGCCTGAGGCAGGCGCTTGTTCCCGTCTACGCGGGCCTGGGCCTTGTCGCGGCCCTGCTGGCGGCGCAATGGTGGTCGTCGCAGCATGAGATCAGAGGCTTGCGCGAAGAGGTCGCGCAACGCCTGAAGACCGATGAATCGCTCTCGACCGAGACCAAGCTGATCGCGAAAACGGTCCAGGATGGCATGAAGGAGTTGCAAGCCAAGGTCAATGTCCTGGAAGGCAAGCAGGTCGAAGCGCAGAGCCAGCAACTGGCGCTGGAACAGTTGTACCAGGAACTTTCGAAGAATCGCGACGACTGGGCGCTGGCCGAGATCGAGCAGGTGTTGTCCACCGCGAGTCAGCAGCTGCAGCTTGCCGGAAACGTGCAGGGCGCGATCATTGCCCTGCAAAACGCGGACAACCGGCTGTCGCGTTCCGACAAGCCGCAGTTCATCATCATCCGCCGCGCCATTGCCAGGGACCTCGAGCGGCTCAAGTCGCTGCCCACGGTGGATCTGACCGGCATTGCCTTGCGTCTCGACAGCGTCATCGGCCAGATTGACAGCATGCCGCTGTTGTCCGATGAAAAACCGGTGGTGGCCGCAACACAGCCGAAGGTATCCCGTCACGCTCCGAAAGCCGCCGAGAAGGCTGCGCCCGCGAAGCCGTCGCGCGCCTCGGACTGGCTGGGCGACCTCGAAGACAAGTGGAACAGCTGGTCCAACGAGATGTGGACGGAGATTCGCCAGTTGATCCGCGTGCGCAATGTCGATGTTCCCGACGCGCTGCTGCTGTCGCCATCACAGGCCTACTACGCGCGGGAGAACCTGAAGCTGCGCCTGCTGAATGCGCGCATGGCGCTGCTGACGCGCAACGAGCCGACGTTCCGCAATGACTTGCTGGCAGCGCAGGATGCGATCAGCAGGTATTTCGACACGCGGGCCAAGCAGACGCAGACTACGCAGGCGCTCCTGCGCCAGATCCAGGCCAGCAACGTGTCGATAGAGATGCCGACCCTGGCCGACAGCCTGAACGCGGTACGCAATTACAAGGCGAAGCCGTAAAGGGCCGGGACAATGCGCATCTTTCTTTCGCTCGTCATCCTGTTCGCAGCGGCCATCGGCCTGGCGGTCGGCGCGCGCTTCAACCTGGGCAATGTCGTCTTCTTTTATCCGCCGTACCGTATCGACCTGTCACTGAACTTCTTCATCGTGCTGGTGGCCCTGCTGTTCATCGTCCTCTTCGCGATATTCAATGCGTTGCGCAGCGCGCAGCAGATGCCGCAGCGCGTCGCGGCATATCGCAGGGAAAAACGCGAGCGTGAAGGCAACCGCGCGCTGCGCGAGGCGCTCAAGGCGCTGTTCGAAGGTCGTTTCGGACACGCCGAAAAAGCCGCGGCGCGCGCAGCCGAATGCGCGGACAACGCCGGCCTGTCGGCATTGATCGCGGCGCGCGCCGCCCATCGCATCGGACAGCCCGACCGGCGCGGCATGTGGCTTGCCAAGGCGCAAGACGATCAGTCGCTCAAGACCGCTCGCCTCATGACGGCGATGGAGCTGTCGATCGATGGCTATGAACCGGAGCCGGCACTTGAAGCGATCAAGGAACTGAATTCGAGCGGCACGCGGCATATCCACGCGCTGCGGCTTGCGCTGAAAGCCAACCAGCGCGCGAAGAACTGGCCGGAAGTGCTGCGCCTCGTGCGGCTGTTGGATAAGCGCAATGCGCTGCATCCGGCATTGTCGCGCCGCCTGCGCGAGATGGCCTATGACGCCTTGCTGTCGAGCGGGGCGCACGACACGGAATCGATCCGCAATGTGTGGGCAAGCATTCCAGCCGAAGACCGTGTGCAGCCCTTCGTTGCCATTCGTGCCGCCACGGCATTCAATGCCAGGGGCTTGCACGACGAAGCGCGCGGCATCGTGGAGAAGGCGCTGGCATCGGAATGGGATGAAAGGCTCGTGCGGGCCTACGGCAACTCGGCCGCAGCAGAAGGTTCGCCGGCGTTGCTGACACAGATCGAGCGCTGCGAGGAATGGATCGAATCGCGGCCGAACGATCCGGAACTGGCGCTGACGCTTGGCGCGCTCTGCCTGCGCCAGAAGCTGTGGGGCAAGGCGCAGCGCCACCTAGAACACGCATTGTCCGAGGCGAGCGAGCCGGAAACCGTGCGGCAGGCACACCTGAAGCTGGCCCAAATGCACGAAGCGCTGAACCAGCCGGAAGAGGCTGCCATGCATTACCGCCAGTGCGCGCTGGCCACCATTCTGTAAGAATCAGCATTCTTACCACGCCTTTCTGACGCGCTCCTGACGTGCGGCGGATTCGTCAATCCGCGCCTCCCGGGGTCTGCTGCGACGCACAAGCCGGGGATGAAAGCCGTTATAATCCCCGGATTCCAGAATTTTTTCATTTTGAGAGAGCATCATGAGTTTGAGTAATGTTCCCGCCGGGCGCAGCCTGCCCGAAGACTTCAACGTCATCATTGAAATTCCGATGAATGCCGACCCCATCAAGTACGAGGTCGACAAGGAAACCGGCGCGATCTTCGTCGACCGCTTCATGGGTACGGCAATGCACTATCCGTGCAACTACGGCTACATTCCGCAGACCATTTCCGATGACGGAGACCCGGTGGACGTGCTGGTGGTGACGCCGTTCCCGCTGATTCCCGGCGTGGTCGTGCGCTGCCGCCCGATCGGCGTGCTGAAGATGAAGGACGAGGCGGGTGGCGACGCCAAGCTGCTGGCCGTGCCGGTAGACAAGGTGCTGCCGATTTACACGCACTGGCAAAAGCCGGAGGACATGAACGAACTGCGCCTGCACCAGATCCAGCACTTCTTCGAGCATTACAAGGACCTCGAAAAGGGCAAGTGGGTGAAGGTCGAGGGCTGGTACGGCCCCGAAGAGGCGAAGCAGGAAATCATGAATGGCGTTGCTGCCTACAACCGGGAACACAGCAAGTAAGCGGCCTTTATCGACAGGAAGTGAGAAGCGCATCGCAGGGTGCGCTTTTTTTTCGCCTGCGCATTCGGGTTCTGGCGGAATTGCGTCCGCCCCGATGGTCGAGAAGCCCTCAATTTGGCAGCGCGCGCGCCGATAAGGAACACATGTGGCGCACAGGCACGGCTGCATCGACAATCCGGGCTGAATCCGTCATGATAGGTTCTATTGCTGCGCAGACACTCAGGAGCCGTTAGGGCAACGCTGAACAAGTAAACGAGAAAGGCTGCTCAAGCGTTACAGGCATCATTGGCAACGGATACGGCGAACGACGATGAAACAGCAGACACTGGCGATGGCGGCGGACCAAGGCTTC
>JAKACN010000219.1 GCA_021821365.1 Pseudomonadota bacterium
AATACCTGGCGTGGTGCGTAGAGATTGTGGATGGTAAAGCGGTGTCACAAGTCCATCGTTGGTTGTTTTGGCTCGCGCGGTCAAGGTGTTTAAGCGCTAAGAACACACCTGTGCTGGCTTCGTTTGACGTTTGGGCGGACAATCAAGATCGGAATTACGGAAATGTGATCAAATCTATTGATGGGCAATATGTCGCTATAGATCACGAAACCTTGTTGCACGAGTTGCTGCACGTAAAAAAATTCGGGGTCCAATTTGCTTTGAGAAGCCTGCTGGCGGAAGCGGAAAATCGATTACCGCCAGAAAAAGCCTTGAAATTTAAGTGCGATATGGCAATGGCTGCTCAGGAACATCTGACGGCCATAAGCAACTCACGAGTTAATGCTCGTAACATCATTCAGGCATTACTTGCAGATCCTACCGTGGCGACTCAACTTTGGGCAGAAATTGAGACCTTTCTCGATTCGAGAGCACAGCAGGGCTGGATGTCACAGCAGCTTGGGGTAACGATATGAGCATTAATTTTTTTACCCGTTCAGACAACCCATTTGTGCATCTAGACGGTGCAACGGCAAAGATTGCGCCTCCTTCTTTCGTGGGGAGATGGTCAACCGTCGAGTTGCAGCCGGATGTGTTTGTGCCACAACACTTCAGTGTTGGTGTGGTCGTTCAGTCTGCAAATGACCGCCTTCATTTCCATTTGCTCGGCGAATTTAAGAAATTTGAGTGCATCTACGGCGATCGACTTTCTAGTAAATTGATTTCGGAAATGCTGGAGCATGCGGAGGCAGTTTTGCGTGAAGCTGTCCAGAGCAAAATATCACTAGAAACTGTCGACTTCGGCTCGGCGAATTTATATCTGTCAGAGCCTTGCCGCACAGGCGGAGAGACAGCCGAGGAAATTATCGACAGACTGTATAAGGACGTGATTGTTCTTGAGCCACAGGCACAAAAGAAAATTCAACAGTTTGAAACGCTCGATACCGCGACGGTCCGGCAGCTAGTTAATCAGGCTCTTAAGAAAATTGCTCTGAATGATTTTGAAAGAATTGTTCTTGATACAAAAGGTGGCGTCATTATTCCAGACGGCAATCGAAATCATTATCTTGACGTAAATCTTAGGACAAAAAACGCGTGCGGCAGCGTTGTCTCGGCTGTATATAAAACAGTCCAAAATATCGAAATGAATCTCCTTAGGGCGAATTTGGACTTGGTTACCTTTGCGAAGCTACAAAAGATTGAGGAAAAAGGAGTATTTCTCATGCTTCCTGAGCGCCACAGTTTAGATAAGGCCGAATGGGAACGTGTGGAGAATGTCGTTGGGGAGCACAGTTGGAAGTTGGAACGCGATGGTTTTCGTGTGGTTGGTCTTGACACCGCAACTGAACTTGCTCAAGAGATTTATGAGTGGGCAAAGCCGACTCTCTAATGACAGTCAACAAACTGTCAACGGCATAGCTGGATAAAGCAACTGCAAAGCGGTAGAAAACTCTTTAAGTGCTTGATTTACCGGGCAATGCGGATGTAATGCTGGGCGACGCGCACGACTCATAATCCGTTGGTGCCGTGTTCGACTCACGGGAGGCCCACCAGTAAAATCAAGGGGTTACGTTTCGACGTAACCCCTTTTATTTTGGAAACAGAATTCCTGAAAAATTTCCGGGTTAAAGATTCATTTAAAATGCATCTTATGGTACAGTGTCGTTATACAAGCATTGGACTTGTGATCGACGAACCTGAGGAAAGCATATGAAATCGGAAACTTTGTCACTGTCGGGCGCGCTGGATGAAGCTGGCGCAATGACCGTTGCCCGTGTCCTTAACGCGGTCCAGGGTGTCAGCAAGGTGGCGATTGCCACGGCTGATGCGAAAATCAAGGTCGACTTCAACGAGGATGTGACCTCGCTGCAGGAACTGCGCACGACTCTGACGCAGGCAGGTGTCAGCTTGAAGAAGGTTGCGCACGGGGAAGAGGGAATGTGCTGCGGCAGCTGCGGCGGCTGATATCGGAAACTGGCAGAAGCTTTCTTTCGAAACACGGCGGCATTCCCTCCGAAGGCATAAAAAAATCCCAGGCACTCTGCATTTCCTGGGATTTTTAAACCGCTCTTATAGGACTAACCTGGTACTGATTAGGCACTGAGCACAAGATCATGTTGAGACTGAGCAAGATGGCCGATTACGGCACTGTGGTGTTGACCGCAATGGTCGACGAGCCCGACCGCAGCCGGAGTTCGGCGGAAATCGCCGCCGCCATCCATGTGCCGGGCCCGACCGTCAGCAAGATTCTCAAGATGCTGGCGCGTAGCGGACTGGTGACATCGATGCGGGGCGCAAAGGGCGGGTACCTGCTGTCGCGACCGGCGGGAAAGATCTCGATGGCGGACATCATTCACGCGATGGATGGGCCGATTGGCATGACGGAATGCAGCGTCACCCCGGGGCTGTGCGTGCAGGAAACGGCATGCGCGGTGCGCGCGAACTGGCAGCGGGTCAACCGCGCGGTGCTTGGCGTGTTGCAGGAGATTACGCTGGATCAGATGGTGCAGCCGGTGATTCAGCCGGTCGATGCCAGCGCAATTGTCTTGAAGCGGCAACTGAACGTGGCTCACGCCGGAACGAACAGAGGATAAGGAACATCATGGCTGAAACAATCACCGCATTGGACGAAGTAATCGGCGGCGAATACCGGCATGGTTTCGTCACCGAACTGGAAACGGATATCGTACCGCGCGGGTTGTCGGAAGAGACGATCCGCATGATTTCCGCGCGCAAGAATGAGCCGCTCTTCATGCTGGAATGGCGCCTGAAGGCGTATCGCCACTGGTTGACCATGACCGAGCCAAACTGGCAGATGGCGAAATACCCGCCGATCGATTATCAGGACATCATCTATTACTCCGCGCCAAAGTCGCTGAAGGACCGGCCGAAGAGCCTGGACGAGGTCGACCCGGAATTGCTGCGCACCTATGAAAAGCTCGGCGTGCCGCTGCATGAGCGCGAGCGTCTTGCCGGCGTGGCGGTGGATGCGGTGTTCGACAGCGTCTCGGTGGGCACGACCTACAAGGACAAGCTGGCGGAACTCGGCATCATCTTCTGTTCCTTCTCCGAAGCGGTGCAGGAACATCCGGACCTGGTGCAGAAGTATCTCGGCTCTGTTGTGCCGTCGTCGGATAACTTCTTTGCCGCGCTCAACTCGGCGGTGTTCTCCGACGGCTCGTTCTGCTACATCCCGCCGGGGGTGCGTTGCCCGATGGAGCTGTCCACCTACTTCCGCATCAATGCGAAGGATACCGGCCAGTTCGAGCGCACGCTGATCATTGCGGATGAAGGCGCGTACGTCAGCTATCTCGAAGGCTGCACCGCGCCGATGCGCGACGAGAACCAGTTGCATGCGGCCGTGGTGGAACTGGTGGCGCTGGACAATGCGCAGATCAAGTATTCGACGGTGCAGAACTGGTATCCCGGCGACAAGAACGGGCAGGGCGGCATCTACAACTTCGTGACCAAGCGCGGCGATTGCCGCGGCGCGAACTCGCGCATCTCGTGGACGCAGGTGGAGACCGGCTCGGCCATCACCTGGAAGTATCCGAGCGTGCTGCTGCGTGGCGACAACTCGACCGGCGAGTTCTATTCGGTCGCACTGACCAACAACTACCAGCAAGCCGACACCGGCACGAAGATGATCCATCTCGGGCGCAATACGCGAAGCACCATCGTGTCGAAGGGCATCTCGGCCGGCCATGGGCAAAATGCCTATCGCGGGCTGGTGAAGGTCATGAAGAATGCCGAGGATGCGCGCAACCACACGCAGTGCGATTCGCTGCTGCTGGGCGAGCTGTGCGGCGCGCATACCTTCCCGTACATCGAGGTGCGCAATCCGACCGCGCGCGTCGAGCATGAAGCCACCACGTCGCGCATCGGCGAGGATCAGCTCTTCTATTGCCGCCAGCGTGGGCTGTCGCCGGAAGATGCGGTGTCGATGATCGTGAACGGCTTCTGCAAGGAAGTGTTCAAGGAGCTGCCGATGGAGTTCGCGGTGGAGGCGCAAAAATTGTTGAGCGTGAGCCTGGAAGGCAGCGTGGGTTAAGAAGGGAATGACAAATATGTTGAAAATCACCAATTTGCAAGCATCCGTCGACAAGAATCCAATCCTGCGCGGCCTCAATCTGACCGTGAATCCGGGTGAGGTGCACGCGATCATGGGACCGAACGGCTCGGGCAAGAGCACGCTGGCGCAGGTGCTGGCCGGGCGCGAGAACTATGAGGTCACCGGCGGCGAAGTGCTGTTCGAGGGGCGCGACCTGCTGCCGCTGGCACCGGAAGAGCGCGCGCGTGAAGGCATCTTCCTCGCATTCCAGTATCCGGTCGAAATTCCCGGCGTGAGCAATGTTCACCTGCTGAAGGCCGCCGTCAATAACGTGCGCAAGCATCGCGGCCTGCCCGAGCTGGACGCAATGGAGTTCCTCAAGCTCATCAAGGAAAAGATGAAGCAGATGGAAATGCGCGAAGAGCTGCTGTATCGGTCGGTCAACGAAGGTTTTTCGGGCGGCGAGAAGAAGCGCAACGAAGTACTGCAGATGGCGCTGCTGGAGCCGAGGCTGGCGATCCTCGATGAAACCGACTCCGGCCTCGACATCGATGCGCTGCAGATCGTTGCCAAGGGCATCAATGCCTTGCGCAGCCCGGAGCGCTCCATGATTCTCGTGACGCACTATCAGCGCCTGCTCGACTACGTGGTGCCGGATTTCGTGCATGTGTTGTCGAAGGGACGCATCGTGCGCACCGGCGGCAAGGAACTGGCGCTCGAACTCGAGGAGCGCGGCTACGGTTGGCTGGACGAAACGGCGCCGAAGAGGACGCCGGTACGCGCGGGGGCACGATGAACATCGACGTACGCAACCATTACCTGACCGATTTCGCGCGCGTCGCCGACCTGCTGCCGGGCGCGGGCGTGCCATGGCTGGCGCGTAGTCGAAAAAATGCGCTGGACCGGTTTGCGCAACGCGGCTTCCCGACGCGCAAGGACGAAGACTGGAAATACACCAGCGTGGCGGCGTTGGAAAAAATGGATTTCCGGGCAGCGACCGCAGACCGCGCGCATGCGGGCGCGCATCCGCTGATAGACCAGTTTGTGCTGGCCAGCGAAGTGGGTCATGTCCTGGTGTTCCACAATGGTCACTATGCGCCGTGGCTGTCCGCCATCGGAACGCTGCCTGCCGGCGCGCGGCTGGTGAGCCTCGCCGACACGCTGGAAGCGGCGCCGGAAACGGTGGAACCCTATCTGGCGGACGAGGAGCCGCAATCGGCATTCGGCGCGCTCAATGCCGCCTTCATGGCAGACGGCGCGTTTCTGCACCTGAAGCGCGGCACCGTGCTGGAAGCGCCGGTGCATCTGCTGTTCATCTCGACCGAGTCGGGCTACGCGCACCATGTGCGCAATGTGATCGTCGCGGAAGAGGGCACGCAGGCCACCGTGATCGAGCATTATGCCGGCGTCGACGACGTGGCGTATTTCAACAATGTCGTGACGCGCATCTTCGCCGCGGACAATGCGGCGATCGAGCACCACAAGCTGCAGCAGGAAGGTTTCGGCGCCTTTCATGTGGCCGGCATTCACGCCGTGCAGCAGCGCGACAGCCGGTTCGATTCGCACTCGATTTCCTTCGGCGCCGCGCTGGCGCGCAACGACATCACGACGGCGTTCGATGGACGCGGCTGCGAAGCCACGCTCAACGGACTGTACCTGGCCGGCGGCACGCAGCATGTGGACCACCACACGCGCATCGACCATCGGCAGCCGAATGGCACCAGCCGCGAGCATTATCGCGGCGTGCTGGAAGGACGCGCGCATGCGGTGTTCAACGGCAAGGTGATCGTGCAGCCGGGCGCGCAGAAGACCAATGCCTTCCAGGACAACCACAACCTGCTGCTGTCGCGCGATGCCGAAGTCGATACCAAGCCCGAACTCGAAATCTATGCCGACGATGTGAAGTGCAACCATGGCGCGACGGTCGGCCAGCTCGACGAGACGCAGCTGTTCTACCTGCGTTCACGCGGCATCGACGAGGCCGTCGCACGCAGCCTGCTGGTACATGCGTTCGCGCATGACGTGATCGAGCGCATCCGTGTCGCGTCGCTGCGCACCCGTCTTGAACAAATCCTGCTGGCGCGCCTGCCGCAGAAAGAACATATCGGAGAACTGCGATGAAAATGGAAACGGAAGTGCTGCGCAATCCGGAGCCCGTCAACAGCGATGTCGTGCGCTGGCGCGAGGACTTTCCGGTGCTGCGCGAGACCGTACGCGGCAAGCCGCTGGTGTACCTCGACAACGCGGCCACCACGCACAAGCCGGTATCGGTGATCGAGGCCGAAGCGGCGTTCTACCGACACACCAATTCCAACGTGCATCGCGGCGTGCACACGCTGAGTCAGCGTGCGACCGATCAGTACGAAGCGGCGCGCGAGAAGGTGCGGCGCTTCATCAACGCCGCCAGCACGAAGGAAATCATCTTCGTGCGCGGCACGACGGAAGCGATCAACCTGGTCGCGCAATGCTTCGGCCGGCCGCGCCTGACCGCGGAAGACAACGTCGTCGTCAGCGCGATGGAGCACCATTCCAACATCGTGCCGTGGCAGATGGTGTGCGGGCAAACGGGCGCGGAACTGCGCGTGGCGCCGGTGAACGAGGCCGGCGAACTGGACGTCGAAATGCTGGGCCGCCTGATCGGGCCGACGACGAAGCTGGTGGCGATCACGCATCTGTCCAACGCGCTCGGCAGCATCAACCCGGTCAAGCGCATCAACAAGATGGCGCATGCGCACCAGGTGCCGGTGCTGCTGGATGGCGCGCAGGCCATCGCGCACCTCGGCGTGGATGTGAAAGCGCTCGACTGCGATTTCTACGCCTTCTCCGGGCACAAGATCTTCGCGCCGACCGGCATCGGCGTGCTGTACGGGAAAGAAGCCTGGCTGGATGCGATGCCGCCTTACCAGGGCGGCGGCGACATGATCAGCTCTGTCACCTTCGGCGAGACGCTGTACAACGATCTGCCATACAAGTTCGAGGCCGGCACGCCGAACATCGCCGGCGCCATCGGGCTGGGGCATGCGCTGGACTACGTCTCGTCGATCGGCATCGGGGCCATTGCAGCGCATGAGCATGACCTGCTGGAATATGCGACCAATCTGGCGAACGACATCAAGGGGCTGAAGATCATCGGCACCGCGCGCGAGAAGGCAAGCATCCTGTCGTTCACGCTCGAGGGCGTGCATCCGCATGACATCGGCACCATCCTCGACCACGACGGCATTGCGATTCGCGCCGGACATCATTGCGCGATGCCGATCATGCAGCGCTTCGGCCTCGCCGGCACGGCGCGCGCCTCGTTCTCGCTGTACAACACGCGCGCCGAAGTGGATGCATTGATGGCGGGAATCGCCAGGGTACAGGAGATGTTTCAGCGATGAGCGATCTGCGTGACCTTTACCAGGAAGTGATCTTCGACCACTACAAGAAGCCGCGCAATTTCCACGCGATGGCCGATGCGAACCACGTTGCGCACGGCCACAACCGCTTGTGCGGCGACAAGCTGACGGTCTACCTGCATCTCGAAGGCGATGTGATCCAGGACGTCAGTTTCGAAGGCAACGGCTGCGCGATCTCGACTGCGTCGGCGTCGCTGATGACCGATGCCCTGAAGGGCAAGAAGGTGGAGGAAGCCGAGCGCCTGTTCGAGGAATTCCATCACCTGGTCACGCACGATGATGCCGAAGCATCGCCCGACTTGGGCAAGCTGGAAGTGCTGGCCGGCGTGCGCGAATTTCCGGCGCGGGTGAAATGCGCGACATTGGCCTGGCACACGCTGCAGGCGGCGCTGAAGGACCGTGCCGCGCCGGTAACGACAGAGTAATGATGGAAACGAAACGCGAGGCAAGCATGGATCTGGATCATCCGGACAGCGCCCATGAGGCGACCGTGAACGAAGAGGAACTGAGGGAAGACATCATTGCCGTGCTGCGCACGGTCTACGATCCCGAAATTTCGGTCAACATTTTCGACCTCGGGCTGATCTACATGCTCGACATCGACCCGGAAGGGAACGTGCAGATCGAGATGACGCTGACCGCGCCGGCATGCCCGGTGGCCGGCACCTTCCCGGGCGTGGTAGAGGGGCGCGTGGCCGAAGTGCCGGGCGTGAAATCGGTGCACGTGGAACTGGTCTGGGAGCCGCCGTGGAGCATCGATTCCATGACCGACGAAGTCAAGCTCGAACTCGGATTACTTTAAAGACAACCACCCCATGAACCATCCAGCCTTCTTCGATCAGGCGCCAGTCATCACCGTCCATGACGGCCTCGCCGAATTCCTCGGCGCGTGCAGCGACGGCATCATCACCTACCGCTATGTCGACGCGGTGCGGCTCGCCGGGCATTCCTGCCCGACGGTGGCGGGCGCCTACCTCATGACCCGCAAGGCACTGGCAGCCCTTTATCCGGATGAGACGCCCGAGCGCGGCGCGGTGCAGGTGCGCTTTGCCGCGCCGGCCGACGAAGGCGTGGCGGGCGTGATCGGCAGTGTGGTCAGCCTGATAACGGGTGCCGCCGGGCCGGGCGGTTTCAAGGGCATCGGCCGCAGGTTCCGGCGCCAGGACCTGATGTATTTCTCCTGTGCGGTCGAGGGCGAGGTCAGCTTTGAGCGGCTTGACAACGGGGCGTCCGTGCAACTGGCCATGCATATGAATCGCGTCGAGGGCGATCCGCGCACCGGCGGACTGCTGCGCAGGCTGCTGGAAGGCGTCGCCACGCCGGAGGAAGGCAAGGAATTCGCGGCGCTGTGGCAGGATCGGGTACGGCGCATCCTGATCGATCATGCGGATGATCCGGAGTTGATCTCGGTCAATGCGGCCATGGTCTGACCCCGAGGAAACTTGTCCGGGTTTAACGATGTCGTACACCGACACCCAAGTTGCGGCAAAATATGCCGCAGGACAACCATTTGGAAATTCCCGTGACTCAATCCCTGCCTGATATCGAACTCTCCGAAGAACTCATCCGCAAGTTCGATAAGCTCGGTCCGCGCTATAC
>JAKACN010000220.1 GCA_021821365.1 Pseudomonadota bacterium
GCGTGATCGGCGCCAAGGCCGGCGCGGTCGCCTGCCTGTCCGAGAAAGGCCGGCTGCTGGTATTCGGCCTGGACGAAGTGAAGAACCTGTCCGGCGGCGGCCGCGGCGTGATTTTCATGGAACTCGACAAGGGCGAAAAAATGCTGGCCGCGCAGCCGATCAGCCAGAAAGGCGTGATCGTATCCGGCACCGGGCGTGGCGGCAAGGCGCAGGACCTGACCGTGTCCGGCGCCGTGCTGGCGAACCATTTCGGCAAGCGCGCGCGCAAGGGCAAGGCGCTGGAAGCGAAGATCAAGCCGGCCGGGCTGGCAGCCGCGAAGTAATTCTTCTGAACGACTGCGCGCCGGCCGCGCGCAGTCGGCCTTTCTCCTCAGGCGTAAGGCGTGTACTCGATTCCATTCTGCATCACGCCGACCAGTTGCGCCTTGTTTTCCGGACTCTCGCTGAAATCGATCAACACGCGAATCGGCGATGCCAGTCCGTTATCCAGCACATTCAGCCACCAGGCAAATCCGTCGGCGTCGGGCGCGCGATGCAGCACATTCTGGTAGTAGTGGGTCAGGATGTCCGCGTTCGAGGCTGATGTGCCGTACAGCGCCCGGAACTCGTCCGAATTATAGAAACCCGAAGCCACGTTCATCATCGAATAGCCGACGTCCAGGCTATTGATCCAGTATCCGAGTCCGGGCAGGTCCGGCGCACGGTTGAACGCCGCCTGGTAGAGGCGGTATGCCATGCCCGCATTGCCGTCGATGTCATAGGCCATGGCCGTGTCGCCGAAGACAAGGCGCTCCGTATTGGACAGGGTGTCGACGCCATGCGAGCCGGTATTGTCAACCACCGTCAAACCGGTGGTCGTTTTGTAGACCGCGTAGTCGCTCCTGTTTCCGGATAAGACCACGCTGTCCACGCCGGCGCCGCCATCAACCACGTCATTGCCTGCATGCACGATCAACCGGTCGTTGCCATCGTTGCCGGACATGATGTCATCGCCGTTCGTGCCGTCGATGACGTTGTTTGCCGCCGTCCCACTGAAGGTCTGGCCGACGCTCGCGTCGCTGGCCGGAGCAAGTGCCATGTTGGGAAACTGGATGGTCTCGACATTGAGCAGGGAATCGCTGCCCTCGGAACCGGCATGATCGATGACGGTATATCCGGAGCCATTCCTGGCGACGGTGTAATTGCTTCGCAGGCCGGCATAGTTGGCCGTGTCGCTGCCGGGGCCGCCGTCGAGCACGTCGTCGCCCCCGGCGCCGGTCATGCTGTCGTTGCCGTCGCCTCCCCAGATGTGGTTCGCAACCGCATTCCCCACGATGAGGTCGTTGCCGCTTCCACCCTTTGCGTTCTCGATCACGGTGCCGAAATTCACGGTGATCTGACCGGCGGACGAGATCAGCGACGATTTCGCGCCGATGTATCCCCAGTAGCCGGGCTCCATGTACAGGGTGATGGGTTGCGTGACTGCCGAGCCGTCGATGGTATCGTTGCCGCCGCCGTCCCAGATGAAGTTGGGACTCGCGGTCTGCAGCGTGTAGACATTGTCCGTGCTCATCGCCGTACTGGGGCCGTACAGATACTGCAGCGCCGCGATATCGAAGGGCGAATAGCGCAGGTGATAGTCCTGCGGCCGGTCGGTGTAGCTCATCACCGACCACTGCGTGCTCTCTTCCGCCGATGGCAGGTAGGGTCCTTCTCCGTAGGTGCCGTCCGCCGACACATGCGAGAACGTGTGCTTGAGGCCGAGCGCATGCCCGATTTCATGGATCAGCGTGAGGGCGGCATATTGGCCGTCCTGCGGCGCCAGGTTGCCCGGCGTGGTGTTGTCGAGCAGGATATCGCTCCCGATAGCGCCGTCGTAGGGATAGTAGGCGTAGCCGACGGAAGTGCTCTGGATGTTGTTGGCAAAGACGATGGTGTTCAGTGCGCCGGCGTCGGTGGTCTCGACGAAGTGGATATCGATGACGCTCGAAATATAGGCCAGCGCCT
Organism: Pseudomonadota bacterium; assembly: GCA_021821365.1. GTDB lineage: Bacteria > Pseudomonadota > Gammaproteobacteria > Burkholderiales > Burkholderiaceae_D > Noviherbaspirillum. Next base: position 1,987 of record JAKACN010000220.1, read on the forward strand.
GCAGCACGAACGCCTTTTGCTGCGCATTGAATGGCGTGAATCCGTTGCTGTCCTCCGTCGAGAATTGCGACGGCGCCGTGTTCGGAAAGCAGTAATAGATCGTCTTGCTGCCGTTGAGCAGCGGCTGGTAACCGGGAGCATCGCCGGGTAACAGCGCATCGATCCAGTACGGCAGGCGCTGCACGCCAGGCGCCCAGGACCAGTTCTCGACATCCGGATTGGTCTTGTAGAAGTCGACATAAACGATGCCGCTGTCCGTGCCGCTGCTGTCGTAGATGCTCGCATGCCGGTCGCGGATGATGTAATAGTCATTGCCGGCGCCGCCCATCAGGAGATCGTTGCCTGTTCCGCCATCCAGCGTGTCATTGCCGGCGCCCCCGTCCAGGATGTCGTCACCGCCGTATCCGTATAGCGTGTCGTTGCCGTCAAAGCCGGTCAATTGATCATCGCCTGCTGTTCCTACGAGCGTATCGGCGGAGTTTGTGCCAGAGATGTTCATGTGCCAGGGAGGTTCAGTGGATGCTTGCGCTGCAAACGTTTTGGCGCGAAAGGGAATGCAGCAGAGGGCCGGAAAGCCGCTTCGACGCGCGCAAGCCGGAAGCTTGCAGCGAAGCAATTTCAAACCGATGTTACACCAGCGCCGGAAACCCCGGCAATTGCCTTGCGGCGCGGATGGCGCGCACGGCGGGATGATGTTGTTTTATCGCCCTGCCGAAATGGCAAGCGCGACGCGCCATAAAAAAATGCCGCAGCGCGTACGACGCTGCGGCATCCGGCTGACATGCAAACCGGAGTTGCGCCGACTTACATTTTCGCCGCGATCAACTTGCCGAGGCGCGCCACACCTTCACGAATCTTTTCCGGCGGCACGGTGACGAAACTCAGGCGCAGCGTATTGCGTTCCGGCGCATTCGCATAGAACGGCGCGCCAGGGACAAAGGCGACATGCTCGGCAATCGCTTCATCGAGCAGCGTCATGCTGTCGATGTGCTTCGGCAGCGTGACCCAGATGAACATGCCGCCTTCGGGACGCGTCCAGGTGACGCCCGAGGGGAAGAATTCATCCATGGCGGTGAGCATCGCATGGCATTGATCGGCGTAAAGCTTGCGAATCGTGGGAATGTGCTCGGCGAGGAAACCGTCCTTCACGACTTCATACACCACCATCTGCGTCAGCTGCGCGGTGTGCAGGTCGGCCGCCTGCTTGGCTTGCTCCAGCTTGCGGATCAGCGGCAACGGCGCAACCACGTATCCGAGGCGAATGCCGGGCGTGAGCACCTTGGAGAACGATCCCATGTAGATCACGCCGTCGGGATTCATGGTCACCATCTTCGGCAGCGGTTCGCCGCGATAGCACAGTGCGCCATAGGGGTCGTCTTCGATCAGCGGCAGGCCGAGGCGCGCGCAGGTTTCAACCAGCGCGGCGCGGCGCTCGACGGAGAGCGTACGGCCAGTCGGATTCTGGAAATTCGGCAAGGCATACAGCATACTGGCACCCTGCCCGACGCTCGCGACATGGTCCGGCAGCAGGCCGTGGTCGTCGGTGGCGACGGAGACATATTGCGGGCGATAGACCGAAAATGCTTGCAGCGCACCGAGATAGCTTGGCGTTTCGACCAGCAGCCTGCTGCCTTCGTCGACCAGCACCTTCGCCAGCAGGTCGAGGCCCTGCTGTGAGCCGGACACCATCAGCACCTGTTCCGGAACGATCTTCGCACCGTTCACCGACAGCGAGTTCGCCACCCATTCACGCAGGGGCGCGTAGCCGTCCGACGGGCCGTATTGCAACGCGACCTTGCCCTGGCTCGACAGGACCGTGTCGAAGGCGGCGCGCATTTTCTCGACCGGGAAAGCCGCCGGGGACGGCAATCCGCCGGCAAACGAGATGACCTCCGGACGCACGGTTACCTTCAGGATTTCGCGGATGGCGGAGCTTTGCAGCTGCTGCGCGCGCTCGGAGAATTTCCATTGCATCGGTGTCGGGTTTTCCATTTTCATGCTTGTCTCACTTTATTGATGGCGGCATCCGCGTCGTTCTTGAGATGGCAGGACGAATCGCATTTGCCTTGTTGTCAGGCCTGCTTGTGGCGGCCCAGGGAAGGACGGCATCGGGTACATGCCGTCCCAAAACCGGTTTACTGGATCTGCGCTTCCGAGGCGCCGCCGAAAAACTTCGCCGACAATCCCTTTTCCAGCTCCGCAATGCCGGCCGGGAGGTCGAGCGTCGCGCCGGCATACTGCATGCTCGATCCCAGCGCATGCAGGGTCCGGAACAGGTTGTGCGCGCGGCTCTGCTCGCCCATCTGTCCGATGCGGACGATGTTCAGACCGAAGGAACCGGAGATCTCCACGCGATGCACGCGCGACATATGCGTGCGCACCGCTTCGCCGGAAATCCCGTCCGGCACGGTGATGCCGACCACCGAATTCAGGCGCACCGGCTCGGGCACATGCAGTTTCAGGCCCATCGCTTCGATGCCGCGCTGCAGCGCCTTGGAACAGAGTTCGTGGCGGCGGAAGCGGCGCGTCAGGGTTTCGTCGCAGACCAGGCGCAGCGCTTCATGCAGCGCGAGGATGCCGGAGACCGGCGCGGTGTAATGGTAGGACTTCTGGTTCCAGAACTTGTCCGCCAGCAGCGCATCGAGGCACCAGTGCGTGATCGGCTTGTCGCGCGCCTCGATGCGTTTCCAGGCGTTCTCCGAAAACGCCAGCAGCGATACGCCGGGAATCGACGACAGGCCCTTCTGCCCGCCGGTGATGACTGCGTCCACCTTCCAGCGATCCATCTCGAGCGGCATGGTGCTCAACGTGCACACCGCGTCGACGATCACCATGCAGCCATATGCATGCCCGAGGCGGGCGATGGCTTCCAGGTGGCGGTTGTAGACGGTGTTGGAGGTTTCGCCCTGCACGATGGTGAGCGTCTTGTACTCGCCCTGCTTGAGGAGCTGTTCGATGACATCCGGATCGGCGGCTTCATTGTCCGGCACGGTGACGATTGTGACTTCCGCGCCGATGCGCGTCGCCATTTCGGCCATGCGGCGGCTGAAATAGCCGTTGCAGATCGCCAGCACCTTGCTGCCGGGGGCAACCAGGTTGCAGATCGCCATTTCCATCGCCGCCGAACCCGGACCCGCCACGCCGAGCACATGGCTCGACGCTGTCTGGAACACGTAGCGTCCCATTTCCTTGACCTGCTCGATCACCTTGTTCATCGTCTCGCCGAGATGATTGATGACGATGGAATTGGCGTAGGCCACCTTGTGGGGAATCGGCACCGGGCCGGCACCCATCATCAGCAAGGGTTCTTCGGGAAGGATGTGGTCGAGCGAGACGACGGACGGGGGATGATAGGTTTCCATGGAGCGAGCCGGTCAATAAGGGGCGATGTGGTGATTGCTGTTCAGGCGACTTCGGCGATCAGCTCGATTTCGACGCAGGCGCCGAGCGGAATCTGCGCCACGCCAAATGCCGAACGCGCATGCCTGCCCTGCTCCCCGAACACGTCGCCGAACAGCTCGGAGGCGCCGTTGGTGACCAGGTGTTGCTCGGTGTAATCGCCGGTCGAATTCACCAGGCTCATGACCTTGACGATACGCTGGACGCGGGTCAGGTCGCCGCCGCAGGCTGCCTGCAGGGTCGCGAGCAGGTCGATGGCCACCGCGCGTGCAGCCTGCTTGCCTTCGTCGGTGCTCATGTTCTTGCCGAGCTGGCCGACCCAGGGCTTGCCATCCTTCTTCGCGATATGGCCGGAAATGAATACCGTATTGCCGGTCTGTACATACATCACGTAGGCGGCCGCCGGGGATGCGACGGCCGGCAGGTCGATCTGAAGGGCTTTGAGTTTTTCGTAGACGGACAAGATGGACTCCAGGTGAACGATACGGAAAGATGCTGATTTTACCTCCTGATCGTCATCCGGCGCCCGATGGCGACCACCGCGATGACGGCAAGCGCAAACAGGATGTTGCGCGCATCCGGCGCCTCGCCCAGGATCAGGGCGGCGCCGATCAGGGTCAGGAAAGGTTGCAGCAATTGCACCTGTCCCACCCGCGCGATGCCGCCGAGTGCCAATCCCTTATACCAAAAGAAGAACCCAATAAACATCGAAAATAGGGAGACATAGCCGAATCCTATCCATGCCTTCGGCGAGGCGCTGACGCCGTAGCGCCAGCCCAGCCAGAGCGTGACCGGCAGCAGGACCGGCATGGAAAGCACCAGCGCCCAGGAAATCACCTGCTGGCCGCCCATGGTTTGCGACAGCCGTCCGCCTTCCGCGTAGCCCAGCGCCGCCGCAATGACGGCAACGAACAGGGCAAGGTCCGCCGCATGCAATTCTCCGCCGCCTTGCCACAATGCAAAGCCGACCACGATGGCGCTCCCGGCCAGCGCCGTGATCCAGAAGCCGGGCGATGGCCTTTCCTTGAAACGCAGTGCACCGACCAGCGCGGTGGCAAGCGGCAGGATGCCGAGCACGATGGCACCGTGCGACGCCGGCACATACCGCATCGCGATCGAGGAAAAGACCGGGAAGCCGATCACCACGCCGAGCGAGGTGATCAGCAGCGCGCGCAATTGCGTTGCCGTCGGACGCGGCGCGCCCATCCACCACAGCAGGACGGCGGAGCAAAGCGCAGCCACCACCGCGCGCCCGAGTGCGACCAGCACCGGATTCAGTTCGGCGACCGCCATGCGCGTGAACGGCAAGGTCAGGCTGAAGATCGTCACGCCAATCGTGCCGAGCCACATGCCGCGGCTCTCCTGGGTGATAACTGCGCTCATGCATCGCCCTTCGCTTCAGGTAAAGGAGTTCGCGGAAAGAATTCGCGCGAACTGGTCATGGTCCACATTCCCGCCGCACAGCGGAAGGCCGATCCGGCGTCCGCGCAGCTTGTCCTTCATTTGCATCGCGGCGGCCAGCGGCGCCGCGCCCGCGCCTTCCGCGACGTTATGCGTGGCGACGTAATACAGGCGCATCGCCGCCTCGACTTCTTCATCGGTCACCGCGACCACGTCGTCCGCGTACTGCATGATCAGCTCAAGAGATTCCTGATCAGGCACGCGGCAGGCCATGCCGTCGGCGGTCTTCGTGCTCACCGGCGATTCGATCTTGCGTTGCTGCTCGAAGGACAGCTTGTAGGCGAGCGCATGCGCGGAGACTACGCCGATGATGCGTGTCTTCAGGCCCAATGCATGGCGGGCCACGATCGCGCCGCAGATGCCGGAACCCTGCCCGATCGGTGCGAAGACGGTATCGAGGTCCGGCTGCGCGGTCAGCAATTCCATCCAGTAACTCGCCACGCCATTGACGAGGTCGCGGTGGAAGGAAGGGATCATGTGCAGGCGCTGTTCGTCCGCAAGGCGCGCTGCATGTTCGCGGCTTTCCTGGAATTCGCTGCCGTGTTCGATCAGATTCACACCCAGCGCGCGCATGGCCGCATTCTTTTCCTTGCTGTTGCCGTGCGGAACGACGATGGTGGCCTTGAAGCCGTGGCGGCGCGCGGCGAAGCCGACCGATTGGCCGTGGTTGCCGCGCGTGGCGGACACCACGCCGTCAACCTGCGGCGCGCGGCGCGCCAGTCCTTCCATGTAAACCAGGCCGCCGCGCACCTTGAAGGCGCCGGTCGGCGTATGGTTCTCGTGCTTGATCCACGCCTCGGCGCCGAGCGCTTCATTCAGCAGCGGCCAGGCATATTGCGGCGTGGGTTGCATGGCGCGATAGACGATCTGCGCGGCGGCTTCGAGTTCATTCCTGTCTGAAAGCGGATAGCTCATGGTCGGGTTGCGGATTGTTTGGGGTTGAACTATCCTAATCGACATCACCGATACAGTACCAGTACAGTTCATCAAATAATTTCGACTACTGTCACGGCAATATGACCAATACACTCCCATCCCGCAAGCCTTCTTCCGCCGACCTCAGCCTCGCCGCGCCGCAGGTGCTGTCGCGCCAGGCGGGCGAATCGCTGGTCGACCAGATCGTGCGCTCCGTCGAATCGCGCATCGACGACAGGCTGCTGCGCAGCGGCGCGCGCATGCCTTCGATCCGGCAGTTTGCCGAGACGCATCGCGTATCGCGCTTCACCGTGGTGGAGGCCTATGACCGGCTGGTGGCGAAGGGCTACCTGGAGTCGCGCCGCGGATCGGGCTTTTATGTGCGAGAGCGTTCGCCGATGGCAGCGACCGGGAGTACCCCGCGCGCGGTGGACGCCATGCCCCAGCAACTGGACGTGGTCTGGCTGGTGCGCAACATGTTCCGCCAGCACCCGCCGGAGAAGATGCCCGGCTCGGGTTTGTTGCCCAGCGATTGGCTGGACGGTGAAATGATCGCCAACGGACTGCGCGCCATCAGCCGGCAACATCAGAACCTGTTGCTGCAATATGGCAATCCGCAAGGATTCCTTCCGCTGCGGCAGCAATTGCATCTGAAACTGGCCGAACTGGAAATCGCCGTTACGCCGGAACAGATCGTCACGACCTCCGGTATCACGCAGGCGCTGGACCTGATCGCGCGCCACTTCACCCAGCCGGGCGATACCATCCTGGTGGATGATCCGGCATGGTTCCTGATGTTCGGCTCCTTCGCTACGCTCGGCGCGAAGGTGGTCGGCGTGCCGCGCCTGCCGGACGGGCCGGACATCGCGAAGCTGGCGGAACTGGTGGCGGCACACAAACCGAAGCTGTATGTGATCAACTCCGTGCTGCACAATCCGACCTCCACCTCGCTGTCGGCGGCGAAAGCCTTCCAGATCCTGAAGATTGCCGAACAGCACGACGTCACCATCGTGGAAGACGACATCTATTGCGACCTGCATCCCGGCAGCGCGGTGCAGCCCGCTACGCGCATCACGGCGCTCGACCAGCTGAACCGCGTGATTTACCTCGGCGGTTTTTCCAAGACGCTGGCCGCCAACCTGCGCGTGGGCTTCATCGCCACATCCCCCGAGATGGCCAAGCAGTTATCCGATCGCAAGATGCTGACGACGCTCACCACCTCGGACCTGGGCGAGCGTATCGTGTACAAGATCCTCTCCGAAGGCCACTACCGCAAGCACGTCGACCGCTTGCGCGGCAAGCTCGACGCAGTGCGC
>JAKACN010000221.1 GCA_021821365.1 Pseudomonadota bacterium
CGCGGCGTCCAGAAACGCGAGGCGGCAGACCCGGTTGATGAAGAAATGCATTATTACATCGAGTGCCTGACACTTGGTGTACGCGCCACGTCTTCCCCCGAGCTGCCGCAATGTCAATTTAGTGCGCCGCACGCGGAGCGCTTTGAGGAAGATCAACGGGCAGGCCTGCAAGCAGGTGACGCCCGCATTCGTCGGCCGAAAGCGGCGGGTAGAGCAGGAAGCCCTGCACGTCGTCGCAGCGCTGCTCCATCACGAACCGCAGCTGCTCCGGCGTCTCCACGCCTTCCGCGACCACCCGCATGCCGAGGCTGTGGCCCATGGCAACAATGGCGCTGGCAATCGCCTTGTCGCCGGAATCGGCCGGGATGCCGTGGATGAAGGAGCGGTCGATCTTCAGGATATCCACGGGCAGGTGTTTCAGCGAATTGAGCGACGAGTAACCGGTGCCGAAATCGTCGATCACGATCTTCAGCCCCAGCGCTTTCAGTTCCTTCAACGCCTCCACCGTATGCGGTTCGATCTGCAGCGCGGTTTCCGTGACTTCGAGATCGAGGCCGATGCCGTCGCCGTCAAACCGGTGCGTGTCCAGCTTCCGGCGGATTTCCTCGACGAGATGCGGGCGCTTGATCTGGCGCACCGACAGGTTGATCGCGAGGCGGACGGCTGGCGCGCCAGCCATGCGCCAGCGCTGCATCTGAACACATGCGGTATCGAACACCCAGTCGCCGATCGATTCGATCAGGTCGGTTTCCTCGGCAATCGGGATGAACCGCGAAGGCGCCTGCTGCCCGTGCAGCGGCCGGTTCCAGCGGATCAGCGCCTCGACCCCGACGATGCGCCGGGTGGCGAGGCTGACCTGCGGCTGGTAGAGCAACTCCAGTTCATTCATCCGGAGCGCATTGCGCAGGTCGCGGTCGATCATGAGCGTTTCGGTGGCGGTGCGCGTCATCTCGGGCGAATAGAACTCGTAGCCGTTGCGTCCCTTGTCCTTGGCGCCGTACAAGGCCATGTCGGCGGACTTGGACAGGGTTTCCGGGTCGAGCGCATCGTCGGGATAAATGCCGATGCCGACGCTGGTGGATACCGTGAGCTGATGGTTGGCCAGCTGCAGCGGCTGGGCGACGAGCCTGGTCAGTTTTTGCGCAAGCATGGCGGCATCCTCGATGTCGTCCAGTTGCGGCAGGATAATCGCGAACTCGTCGCCGCCGAGGCGGGCCACGGTGTCTTCCTCGCGGATCGCGACCTGCAGGCGCGCCGCCACGATCTGCAGCAGCTGGTCTCCCGCTGCATGGCCCAGCGTGTCGTTGATCAGCTTGAAGCGGTCCAGGTCGAGCATCAGCAGGGCGGCCCGCGTGCGATGGCGCCGGGCGTGCGCCAGCGCCTGCGAAATGCGGTCGTTGAACAGTAGCCGGTTCGGCAGCCCAGTGAGCGGATCGTGGTAGGCCAGCCGCGTCAGCTTGGTTTCCGTGTCCTTGATGGTAGTGATGTCCGAAAACACCGAGATGTAATCGGTGATGCGGCCGCTGTCGTCGCGCACGGCGGTGATCGTCTCCCACGCCGGAAACAGCTCGCCCGACTTCCTGCGATCCCAGATCTCTCCTTGCCAGGTGCCGGCCTGGTCGAGGCTGGTCCACAGGTTGCGGTAGAAGGCGTCGTCCTGCCGGTCCGATTTCAGCAGGCGCGGATTCCTTCCGATCACTTCGTCCGGCTGGTAGCCGGTGACTTGCGAGAAGGCCTTGTTCACCGCAACGATCGTGCCGCCGGAATCGGTGATGATGATGGCGTCGCTGGTATGCTCGAACACGGTGGCGGCCTGGCGCAGCTTCTTCTGCGCTTCCGCCAGCTCGCTCATGTCGAACAGCGTGGTGCGGCTGCTGACGATGTCGCCGCCGATATCGAACACGATGGAGGTGCTCAGCATGACCGGCAGGATGCTGCCGTCCTTGCGCAGAAATTCGACTTCGAGCTCGCGCACCTTGCCCGGATCCAGGAACTTCGGAAAGTTCTCGCTGAACTTCTTCCTGCTCGTCTCGGCGAGCAGGTCGGTCACCTTCTTCCTGCCGATCAGCTCGTCGGCCGCGTAGCCGAGCCAGTCGAGCTCGGTCTTGTTGATCTGCACGAAGATGCCGTTCGCGTCGAGCGTGTGGTAGCCGCAGGGGGCATGGTCGTACAGGTCCTGCAGGTCTTCGGCGTAGCGCTCCAGTTCGCGCTGGATGTGCAGGCGTTCGCCGATGTCGCGTACGATCCCCATCCAGCGTCCGTCGGGAAGGATGCGCGCGTTGACTTCGACGGGGATGAACACGCCGGCCTTGTTGCGCAATTCCCATTCCGCGACCTGGGCATGTTCGCTGTCCTGCAGGAAGTACTCCCTCGCCTCGGCGAGGCGTTGCCTGTCCTTCTCCGGAATCAGATCGACGATGCGCATGCCGATCAACTCGTCGCGGCTGAAGCCGAGCATGCGGCAGGCGCTCATGTTGACGTCGGTGTACCGGCCTTCCATGTCGGCGATGAAGATGCCGTCGGCGGCATCGTCGAACAACCGGCGGAACAGTCTTTCGCTTTCTTCGAGCGCATGTTCGGCCTGCTTGCGCAGGCTCACGTCGTGGCCCATGCCGACGATGACGAGCGGCTGTCCTGCCGCATCGCGGCTGAAGATGTCGCCGCTTCCCAGCACCACCCGTTCCGTGCCGTCGGGACGGCGGACGCGGAATTCGACCTGGTAGGGCTTCTGGTCGACGCGCACCTGGTCCAGGGCTTGCTCCAGCGCCGGCCTGTCGTCCGGATGAACGATGTCGAGGAAACGCGCGAGCGGGCAGGGCGATTCGTTCGGCGGCAATCCGAACAGCTGCAGCACTTCCGGCGAAGCACTGATTTCGCTCCTGGCCACATCCCACGACCACGCGCCGGAGAGCGATGCTGCTTCGGTCTTCGCCAGGTTGGTGGCGATCCGGCCGAGCGACTCCTGCAGCGTGTGGCGCTCGCTGATGTTCTCGACCGCCCCCAGCAGGTAACGCATGCCGCCGTCCCCGTTGTGCAGCATGGACAGACTCAGGCTGCCCCAGACAATGGTTCCGTCCTTGCGGACATAACGCTTCTCCCATGCGAGTGAGGGAACCTTGCCTTCGAAGATCCGCTTGCGCAATGCATGGTCCCGTGCGCGGTCGTCGGGATGGGTGACATCCAGGAAACTGCGCTCCAGCAATTCCTTGCGCGTGTACCCGAGCATGTCGCAGAGCTGCTGGTTGGCTTCGAGAAAGCGCCCGCTTTCCGAAAATTGCGCCAGCCCGATGGGCGTTTCATTGAAGAAATTCCGAAAGCGCTTTTCGCTCGCGCGAAGCATGCCTTCGGCCTGCTTGCTGCGCGCAAGATCTCTTCTCAGGCGCCTGATCGCTTCCGTGAGGGAATCGATGCGCGCTTGCAACGCGTTTTCCATAGGAGTGACGTCCCGGCTTGCAGTGTTGGGCGACAGGTTGGACGACAGATGTCAGTGTGCGTTTCCCGATCGGTTCTGCTTTGCGGAAAGATAAATGCCGCTGAGTTATTCGGCGCAACCCGCACCGGGCACGATGATGCGCAAACTTCGCCCGGCCACTGCGCGGCCGGCTCAGTGCTCCATGATGCGCGCAGGGCGATACGATGGGCGGCTTCATGGATTCGATTGACGCCGGTCATAGCGCAGCCGGGCGCTTTATCTATGATGAGGGCAGCGCAATCACGTGGCTCCGTCGCGCGCGCACGCGCCGGCGAGACCAGGCGGTGTTCCACTCTCGGATGTTTTTTTGACATGGAGGCCGATATGGCAAATCTGACCCGTTTCGATCCATTCAGTGACATGATCCGTTTCGACCCGTTCCGCAACATGGACGATTTCTTCAAGGAGTTCTCCATGATGCCGTCCCTGCGCGGCATGGAAGCCGAGCCGCGCATCCGCATGGATGTGGCGGAAACCGAGCAGTCCTACCAGATCAAGGCGGATATTCCCGGCGTGAAGAAGGAAGACATCAAGGTCGCCATCGACGGCAACGTGGTTTCCATCAGGGCGGAGACGAAGGAAGAAAAAGAAGAGAAGATGGAAGGCAACATGATGCGCAAGGAACGCCATTACGGCGAGTGCTATCGCAGCTTCACGTTGCCGCAGGACGTCGATGAGTCCAAGGCGGAAGCAAAATACATGGATGGCGTGCTGAGCCTGACACTGCCGAAGAAGGCCGGCGGCAGCACCAGGCAGATCAACATCCAGTAGTTGCGGCGCGTCCGGCAGCCGCCCGAAACACAGGGCGGCCCGCCGGCATCCGGGATGCGGCATGGCAAGCGCTCAAGCGTCGTACGTGCGATGGTTTGCCGACCTGGGCATCGATGACGTGCCGCTGGTCGGCGGCAAGAATGCATCGCTGGGCGAGATGGTGCGCGACCTCGCGCCGAAAGGCGTCAGGGTGCCGAACGGTTTCGCCATTACGGCGGATGCCTACCGTCATGTGCTGGAGCGCGCGAACGCCTGGCCCGCGCTGCACGATGCGCTGGACGGCCTGAAGGCGGACGACGTCGACGACCTTGCACGTCGCGCCCGGCTTGCGCGCGAGATCGTCTACCGCGCAGCCTTGCCGGAGGACCTGGTTTCACAAATCACCGATGCCTATGCGGCATTGAAAAAGGAATACGGGAGCGAACTTGCCGTCGCCGTGCGCAGTTCCGCCACGGCGGAAGACCTGCCGACTGCCAGCTTCGCCGGACAGCATGAAACCTTTCTCAACATCGCCGGCGAGGCGCGCCTGCTGGACGCAGTGCGGCACTGCTTCGCCAGCCTGTTCACCGACCGTGCGATCCGCTACCGGATCGACAATGGCTTCGATCATTTCAAGGTGTTCCTTTCCGTCGGCGTGATGAAGATGGTTCGATCGGACCTGGCGTCGAGCGGCGTCGCGTTTTCGCTCGACACCGAATCCGGCTTCCGCGATGTGGTCTTCATCACCGGCGCGTACGGGCTGGGCGAAAATGTGGTCCAGGGTACGGTCGATCCCGACGAGTTCTACGTCTTCAAGCCGACCTTCAAGGCCGGGCGCCGCGCGGTGCTGCGCCGCGCGCTCGGCGCGAAGAAGATTCGCATGGTGTACGCGAATGCGGCGGGACGCGAAACCACGCGCAATGTGCCGACACCGAAGGAAGACCGGCGACGCTTCTGCATCAGCGATGATGAAGTCCTGCAACTGGCCGAAGCGGTGATCACCATCGAAGACCATTACAGCGCGAAGGCCGGCCATCCGATGCCGATGGACGTCGAATGGGCCAAGGACGGCATCGACGGCAAGCTGTACATCGTGCAGGCGCGGCCGGAAACCGTCGCTTCGCGCAAGGACGACGGCGCGCTGGAGGAATACGCGCTGGAAGGCAAGGGGCCGCTGCTGGCCGCCGGACGCGCGGTGGGCGGCAAGGTCGCGGCGGGCAAGGCGCGCGTGATCACCGACGTCGCGCAGCTCAACGCGTTCCGGCCCGGCGAAGTGCTGGTTGCCGACACCACCACGCCGGACTGGGGAACGGTGATGAAAACCGCGGCGGCCGTGGTGACCAATCGCGGCGGGCGCACCTGCCATGCGGCGATCGTGGCGCGCGAGATCGGCATTCCGGCCGTGGTCGGGTGCGACAACGCGACGGAACAGGTGCGCAGCGGCGACGACGTGACGGTGTCCTGCGCCGAAGGCGACGTCGGCCATGTCTATGCCGGCCGCATTCCGTTCAGGACGACACGCACCGACCTCTCCTCGCTGCCGCGCCCGCGGACGCACCTGCTGGTCAACCTCGGCAATCCGGACGTCGCGTTCCAGACCAGCTTCCTGCCGGTGGACGGCGTGGGGCTGGCGCGCATGGAGTTCATCGTTGCCGAGCACATCCGCGTTCATCCGATGGCGCTGGTGCATCCGGAACGCATCGACGATCCGGCGGTGCGCGACGAAATCGCGCTGCTCACGCGCGACTTTGCCCGACCGGGCGACTACTTCGTGCGCCAGCTTGCCGAGGGCGTCGGCACCATCGCCGCCGCTTTTTATCCGCGGCCGGTGATCGTGCGCATGTCCGACTTCAAGACCAACGAATACGCGAGCCTGCTCGGCGGGCGCTGGTTCGAGCCGCAGGAAGCGAATCCGATGATCGGCTTTCGCGGCGCCGCGCGCTATGCGCATCCGAACTATGCCGAAGGCTTCGCGCTGGAATGCGCAGCGATGCAGCGCGTGCGTGACACCATGGGGCTGACCAACGTGAAGCTGATGATCCCGTTCTGCCGGCGCGTGCAGGAAGCGGAAACCGTGCTGCAGACGATGGCGCGGCACGGCCTGCGGCGCGGCGAGAACGGGCTGGAAATTTACGTCATGTGCGAGATACCGAACAACGTGCTGCAGATCGACGCCTTCGCCCGCCTGTTCGACGGCTTCTCGATCGGTTCGAACGACCTCACGCAGCTCGTGCTCGGCGTGGACCGCGATTCGGAAATCGTCGCCTTCGATTTCGACGAGCGCGACGCTGGCGTGAAGGAAATGATCCGGCAGACGGTGGAAGGCGCGCGCCGCAATGGCCGCCATTCCGGCATCTGCGGCCAGGCGCCGTCCGATTACCCCGACATGGCCGAATACCTCGTCGAAATCGGCATCGACTCGATCAGCCTGAATCCGGACACCGTGCTCAAGACGTTGAGGAACGTGCTGGAAGTGGAGAAGCGGCTGGGACGTGGGCTGTAGGGAGCTGTTGCGAGTGCAAAAACCTCTGTCCACGAAAAACACAAAAAGCACGAAAATTTCTGGATTTCCTTTTCGTGTTTTTTGTGTTTTTCGTGGACATCTAAGAGGGCCGGGACACTGCGGAAATGGCTGTCAAGACATGCGTCGCAAAAGCTACGGGATGAATCACCGGCGAGTAGTGTAACTCTGTTATAACGCCTCAGGACTTTCCTTTGTCGAGAAACAGCCGTACGAAGTCCAGCGAGGATACGATTCCTACCATCGATGCATTGTCCTTGACCACCACGTGATGAACCTTGTGGTTGAGCATGGTTTCGGCGACTTCCGCCAGCGTTGCGCTGGAGGCAACCTCGATGGGCCGGTAGGTGCAGATCTCCCAGGCCTTTACGGATTTCGGGTCCTTTCCCGCCGCATGAAACCGCAGCAGATCCGTCGAGGTGACGATGCCGACCACGATGCCGGCGTCATCATAGATGGGCGCGGAGGAAACCTGGTGCGACTGCATCATCGCCTCCACTTCCTCCACCGTATCGTCCATGCCTGCCGGGCTGAGAACGCGATGCATGATCGAGACAACGGTATTGCTCATGGTGATCGCCTGAAGTCAATGACGGCCGCCGAGCGCAGGAATGGATGGCGGCAATAAAACCATACGCGCGGTGCATGGCATCGTCTTGAGCTGGTTCAAAGGCGAGGGAGACAACGGCAATTGAGGGTAATTGTTGATCTCCACGAAACTTCTCTGGTCCACGAAAGACACGAACAACACAAAAAATTCTTTCGTGCTTTTCGTATCCTTCGTGGACAGAATCTTCGTGCCGGTCGTCTCGGCAGCGTTTGAAGTCCACAAAATACACAAACACTCAAAAAAGAACCTTGCGTGCCTTCGGTGGGATTTTGTGCCTCTTGTGTGTTTTGTGGACAAGATCGTCTTGTCTGTTTCATCTCTGCAATTCAATGCGCCAGCCAGAAACAAGCGCAATGTTTGCGCTGCGATGCATTCGCCTTTGATTTCGCTCCATGGCGGCCCGTTGTTGACTGGGGTAAGGTAACCATCAGGCGGTCGCTCTTGACCGGCGGTTAACTTTCGATTGTGCCGAACGCCATCATGGATACCCCCCAAGCTGAGCCAGCCTCGCGAGCTTTCATGCCGCGCGCACGATTGCAGGCGTTGATCGATGCGCTGAACGACGCCGGTTTCCGCTGCGTCGGCCCGAAGGCGAGGGATGCGGCCATCGTGTACGAGACCCTGCACGATGCGGACGAGCTTCCGGCCGGCATGCAGGACAGGCAGGAGCCGGGAAGATATCGCATCGAGCAGACCGGCACGCCGCGCATGTTTGCCTGGGCCAACGGCCCGCAGGCCTTGAAGCCCTTGCTGTTCACGCCGCGCGAAGTGCTGTGGCATGCGCGGCGGACGGTGGAGGGCAGCGTCGCCTTCGAGGCGGAACTGCCGCGCGAAAAGCCCTTGGCGGTGTTCGGCGTGCGCGCCTGCGATCTTGCCGCGCTGGCGATCCACGACCAGCACTTCATGCAGCAGGCGCATGGCGCCTGCGTCGATCCCTACTACGCGAAACGCCGGGAAGAAATGTTCCTGGTCGCGGTGAACTGCACGCATCCGGCCTCCACCTGCTTTTGCGCTTCGACCGGCGACGGGCCGCGCGCGCAGCATGCCTTCGACATCGCGCTCGATGAACGGGACGATGGATTCCTGGTCGAATGCGGCAGCGAACGCGCACGCGCCATTCTCGACAAGATGGCGCTGGCGCCCGCAACACACGAACAGATCGACGACGCCATGCGCGCTACCGCCCAAGCCGCACAGCGAATGACCCGCAGCCTGCCCGGCCGCAACCTGCGCGACCTCCTGTTTGCCCGGCTCGACCACCCGCGCTGGGAGGAAGTGGCCGATCGCTGCCTGTCCTGCGGCAATTGCACGTCGGTCTGCCCGACCTGCTTCTGCCACAGCGAAAACGACCTGCAGCAGCTCGACGGCTCGCAGTCGGAGCATGTCCGCGAATGGGACTCCTGCTTCACGCGCGGCCACAGCCAGATCCACGGGCTGCTCGTGCGCCCCGATACCCCCACCCGTTACCGGCAATGGATGACCCACAAGCTCGGCAGCTGGCACGACCAGTTCGGCCGCAGCGGATGCGTCGGCTGCGGCAGATGCATCGCCTGGTGCCCCGTGGGCATCGACATCACCGAGGAAGCGGCGGCGATCTGCGGGAGGCAGCCATGAATCCCTATCTGCCCGGCGAGGCGGAGGTCATCGAGCGCGTGCAGGAGTCGACCACCATCTTTACTCTGCAAC
>JAKACN010000222.1 GCA_021821365.1 Pseudomonadota bacterium
CGATCTCGCAGCATCTGCGTCTCTGAATGATGGCTATTGAATACCGGATGCGTGAGGAAGGTGCTGTTGCGAACGAGCGATTGCGGAATGCGATCCGTCGCTTGGGTTTCGCAGGCTGCGAACGACGGAGCCTCCTTGCCGCCACCGAACACGCTCCACAAGGCTTCGACGTCTTCGCGCGTGGTCGTCTCGTCGAGCGAAATGCCGACGGTGTCATGGTCCACCACGCGCAAGTTCATCGACAGCTTGCGTGCCGCCGCGTGGATTTCCTGCGTACGGTTGCCGGTGCGAACCGTGATGGTGTCGAAGAACGACAGCGTACGGACATCAAAATCCATCTTGCGCAGCCCTTCCGCGAACGTCGTCGTCAGGCGGTGCACACGCTGTGCGATTGTCTGGAGTCCTTTCGGGCCATGGTACACGGCGAACATGCTGGCGATGTTTGCGAGCAGGACTTGCGCGGTGCACACATTGCTGGTCGCCTTCTCGCGACGGATATGCTGTTCGCGCGTCTGCAGCGCCAGGCGATATGCCTTGTTGCCGTGGCTGTCGATCGACACGCCGACCACGCGTCCCGGCATCAGGCGCTTGTTGGCATCGCGTGTCGCAAAATAGGCGGCATGCGGACCGCCATAACCGAGCGGCACGCCGAAACGCTGCGCCGAACCGATAGCGACGTCCGCACCGAATTCGCCGGGGGGCGTCAGCACAGTCAGTGCCAGTAGATCGGCTGCAACAACGACGAGCGCGTTCTTCGCGTGCGCCTTGGCGATCGTGCCCGCGTAATCGTGGATTTCGCCGTCGAGAGTCGGATACTGCAGCAGTACGCCGAAGCAGTCCTGTTGATCGAGATCGGCATGATGGTCGCCGACCACCACTTCGACACCGATCGGTTCGGCGCGCGTGCGCACGACATCGATGGTTTGCGGAAGGCAGTCCTTCGACACGAAAAAGACCTTGCTCTTGCTCTTCGAAACACGCTGGCAGAACGTCATCGCCTCGGCCGCTGCGGTCGCCTCGTCGAGCAGGGAGGCATTGGCGATTTCCATGCCGGTCAGGTCCGAGATCATGGTCTGAAAGTTCAACAAAGCTTCCAGGCGGCCTTGCGAAATTTCCGGCTGATACGGCGTGTATGCCGTGTACCAGGCCGGGTTTTCCAGCAGGTTGCGCAAGATGACCGTCGGCGTATGGGTGTTGTAGTAACCCATGCCGATGAAAGACTTGAACACCTTGTTATTCGATGCGATCTTCTGCAGCTCATTCAGCACTTCTGCCTCAGTGCGCGCATCCCCAAGCTTGAGCTCATCTTTTGTCAGGATCGAGCCTGGTACGACCTTGCTGATAAAGGCATCCATGGATTCGAATCCGAGCGTGGCCAGCATGGCTTTCCGGTCGCCTTCGCCCGGACCGATATGCCGATCGATGAAGTCTGTGCGCTGCTGCAGATCCTCGAATGCAGCCCGTTTCTGAATCATGGTTACCTCTCAAAACTGGGTTAATGTATCTTGAATGCTGCGCCGCCGGGACGCTTACCCGGACGGCGCCGAACCTTCATCAGCCAAGGGTGGCGAGATAGGCCTTGTAGCCTGCTTCGTCGAGCAAGCCATCCAGGTCGCCGGGGTTATTCGCTTTGAACTTGAAGAACCAGCCCGCCGCCATCGGATCTTCGTTAACCTTGCCTGGTTCGTCAGCCAATGCACCGTTGATTTCGGTAACGACACCGGCGGTCGGCATCAGGATTTCGCCGGCCGTCTTCACCGATTCAATCACTGCGGCCTCCTCGCCTTTTGCATATTCCTTGTTAACTTCCGGCAGCTGAACATATACCAGGTCGCCGAGCTGGTCCTGTGCATAATCCGTGATTCCTGCGACGACGGAGCCATCGTCTTCAATTCGCAGCCATTCATGGTCCTGGGTGAATACGGTCTTGCTCATCTTCTTATCTCCTGAAGGTTATTGATCGAACTGCCGTCTTGGCATATGGGTCGAACTGGCCATTGCACTGGCGAAGCGGATGCCAGTTTCGATGGTATCGGCAGGCATGCGCTGTTTCCTGACGCCCAAAACGATTTCCCTCATGCATACGCCCAAATGAGGGGCATGGAGGACGGAAAACCTGCCTGTTCATTCGGCGAAATTTTAGAGGGTTCTATGTTTTTAATGTGTTCAATAGCCCCATAAAAACATCGATTTGAAAAATTTTTTTCACCTTTTTCGTAATTTTTCGAAAAAAGTTGAAATTTTTCTTTCATTTCGGGAAATTGCGGAATTCCTCCCGAAAACCGGGCATGGCGGCGTCAGCCAAGGGGGGCGGATGCGGACTGAACACGGAATGCGAAGCTTAGGCAGAGTGGCCGCAGTCCTGCAAACGAGATGCGTCAAAACAATATTTTTAGAGGTCATCCATTGCGCCCCAGCATGCATCCTGGATTCCTGCGATGACGACCGCTATCAGTCTCGTAGCGCTTTCAATATCATTATTGCTCCACCGGGAAGCCACTCCCTTTAGTTGGATGTCCACCTCCGCATCCCGCGATATCGGGGACTTATAAATGGCTGAATTGTGAATTGTCAAAGTAACGGACATACATTTAAACAATCATGTAACGGTCATGCGTCGGCGCATGAGTTTGAATCAAAGACCCGCCCGCCATTAATCAATGATGACGCTCCCATGTCAAAGCTGGAATCCGCAAAATCGGCCATTGAAGCCGAAATCTCGCACGCAAGGCAAGGACTAGCCTACTACCAGT
This sequence comes from Pseudomonadota bacterium, assembly GCA_021821365.1. Lineage (GTDB taxonomy): Bacteria > Pseudomonadota > Gammaproteobacteria > Burkholderiales > Burkholderiaceae_D > Noviherbaspirillum. The sequence goes on from JAKACN010000222.1 coordinate 2,754, forward strand.
CACGCATCGAAGTTCTCGAGCAAACACTTGCGCAACTGGACAGTATTGTCGACCTCGAAACAACGCCGCCTGTGCGGGGACGACGAAAGTATGGGCAAACCGTATCTTCACGAGCACCTGCCAGGCGTGGAAGGCCGCAAAAATCTGCAACACCCAACTCCAGCACGGGGCCAGAATTGCCGCCTACGCCAAGCGACTACTGGCTCGACCTCGTCACGGACATGCCGCGATCGGCAGCTGACATCCTCAAATCGGCTGTCGACTCCCTGGGCTTCGCTCCCAATCCAATACAGGTAAAGAAACTGCGCCAACGTCTGGCACCCGCATTGCAATCGCTTCTGGAATCAAAGAAAATCCAGGATTCGGGTGCGAGGCGTGAGCGGAGATTTTTCAAGGTCTAGTACTGCCGAGAGATTGAGGTAACGCTGACTCTACGTTGGCGCGACAACGTATTTCGATTTCATTTCATGATAGCGGTTGCACCGAGACCGCTTGACGCGAAAATATATACATTCGTCCGTCTGATATGTTCATGACGACCACGCCTTGAACGTCATGTCAAACCGCGTGCATTGCGTCGGACTGCAGAACCATTCATTTGCTCCTACCGGCATGGACATATCGGGGTTCCGGAAAGGTAGCCAAGGCGCGACATAGGGAGCGCACAACCGCTTCCCCGTCAGTTGCAATGGGCGGCGACGCGAATAGGAACGATGCATGTGGGAAATTCCAGCGCCAGTCTGCAAGCCTTTGACGGCAGCAATACCATGCAGCGCTGGTGAGAGTGATTTCCCGCCTTAGGCGAGTACGAAGCGGAATGCGCGTGGTGCCCGAGACCGGGGTCGAACCGGTACGCCCCCTCTCGGGTAAGCGGCGGATTTTAAGTCCGCTGTGTCTACCAATTTCACCACTCGGGCACGCTGCGGAATAAATCTACCGCACAAGCAAAAAAAGCGCACGCGGCGCTTTCTGGAAGACTGGAGGCGGGGGTCGGAATCGAACCGGCGTAGACGGCTTTGCAGGCCGTTCCCCTCTCTTATAAATCAGTGACTTATAAGGATACCTCTCGAACTACCACATTACACCAGTTTAAAAGCCCATCGAAGTTGCAAACTTGCATGCGCCTTTTCCACTTATGGATTACGACGACTAGCTAAAATTTTATCATAGGCCGAGAGCTGGAGTAATGATGCTTCACAAGTTCATTTTTTCCATCCAAACCTCACCCTTTCCAACGCCGACAGAACTCCAGGAAATACCGCAGCTGCACCGACAATACTTTGTGCTTGTTGTGGACCAAGTAGAAATGCCGGCTTAGCACGGGAAGTGTCGTTCGCATCTCCACTAGTCGGCCGACCGCAAGCAGATCGTCGACTACGCAGCGCGACAGGCAGGCGATACCAAGCCCTTCGGCCGCCGCATGCTTGATCGCTTCCGAATTGCTGAATTCCCCAGCGGCATGCCGGTAATGCAGATGCGGCATCAGCGCATGCTCGACCGCTTCGCGCGTGCCGGAACCTGGCTCTCGCATCAGCCAGCCGGCGTCACGCAAGGCCTTGAGCGACACTTTGGCGCCCGATTTGCCGCCGGCCAGTGGATGGTCGGGCGAACAGACGACGATCAGCTCATCGCACAGCCAAGGCTCCACCTGCAGGCCGGGTTCGTGGCAGGGACCTTCTATCAGCCCCATGTCGACATCGAAATTGGCGACCGCGGCCGCGATGTCCGCGGTGTTGGCAATCATCACGCGGGGCACGGACGCCACCTCGCGCGGCGACGCCGCAGCAGCGAGGATCGCTGGCAGCAAATAAGTGCCGATAGTGGTGCTGGCGCCGATATGCAGGCCGGCGCTCGACACGCCTTCGACGGCGAACTGCTGCTCGATGGTGGCGGCGGCGTCGAGCATCTGCTTGGCCTGCGGCAGCAGCAGACGGCCGTTGTCATTCAAGGCCAGCCGCTTGCCGATGCGGTCAAACAGACGGGTATCGAGCGCGTTTTCCAACTCGTTCAAGGCAGCGCTCGCCGCCGATTGCGACAGCGCCACCCGGCTGGCCGCCGCCGCCGTACTGCCGGATTCCGCTACCGCGAGAAATATCTGCAACTGCCTGAGCGAAAGACGCATTTTTCGTTACCTGTTTTTTGATTCGATCAAACACAAAAAAATTGCTTTTATTTTAAGGTGCATTGACCGTATACCTGGAATCATGCGAAAGAAAATGCCGTCGCGCATGCCTTCGGCACTGCACCGCCGAATTTTTTTCGCCGCGATGGAATAAATGCATGCCGAAACGGCTCTTGCATAAAAGAACAGGACATCCATTCATGTTGTTGGGAAAAGAACGCGCATTCAACCGATGGGTACAGGAACATTACCGCTTCCTGCTGCGGGCCGGCTGGGCATTGACCGGATCGCGACACGTCGCGGAGGAACTGGTGCAGGATACCTTCGAACTGGCCTGGCGCCATCAGAAACAGTTGCGGCAGGCGGCGTCGGCGAAGGCCTGGCTTTACCAGATATTGCGCCGCGAAGCGCTGCAGCATATTCGCGCGGGGCCGGCACCGGTATCGTGGGAAGACGAGCACGACAATCTACGGCAGACCGATCCCGCAGTGCTGGACCTACGGATCGACATGCTGCGCGCGCTGCAGCAGCTGAGCGCGGCGCACCGGGACATCCTGGTGCTGTTTTACCTGCAGGACATGAGTTATCGGGACATGGCGGACGCGCTTGAAATTCCGCAGGGCACGGTCATGAGCCGGCTGGCGCGCGCCCGTACCGAATTGCAAAAGCTGATGAAAGGGACGATTGAATCATGACGCCGGAAACGCATGACGTGCCGGAGCACGACGACGAATTCGACAGGCGCATGCGCGCCGTGTTCGAGTCCGCCATGCCGGTGGACGGGATTCCTGGGTCGCTGCTGCGGCCGGAACGGCACTCGCTGCTGCGGCCCGCCGCTCTGCTCTGCATCGGCCTGCTGGTCGGCGCGCTGGCCGGGACCGCGATCGTGTTCCGGCCGCCGTCGCTGGTCCAGGCAGCCATTTCACACGAGCGCGCCGAACGCACGCTGCGCGGCAATTTCATGCCGCCGCAGGCCTCGGTTGCCGGCTACTTCGGGCTCGCACCCTCGGCCCGCCCGCCCGGCCTGCTGCAGATGGCAAAGCCCTGCCTGATCGCCGGCCGGATCGCGTACCACATGACAACCTGGCTGGACGGCGTCGATGGCGGCGGCATGGTGACCGCCATCAGTTTCGCGCAGCCGGTCGACCTGCCGGAGCGTTCGGGCTGGTGGCCCGACACTTACTGGCGCGTGGTGCACACGGCACGCGGTATGCATGTGCTGTTATTTGCACAAAACCGGAAGGCTGTTGAAGCGGCTGCACAGCGCTTCCGTTGAAAGGAACGTCGGGATTGCCGCACTGGGCATATCCGCGTAAGGGCCGCATCTGGTGAACCACCCACAAAGAGAGGAAGACATGTCTGACAGAGAACGTAAAAACAGGTCCGCATTGCCGCGCCGCGACTTTCTGCAGAAGGCGGCGGCGATCGGGATTGCCGGCGGACTCGGCACCAGTGTGCTGGATGCGCTGGCGGCAGAGCCAACTGCCACGCTGCCGTTCGCCAACGGCGAACGCGAATTGGTCAAGTATCCGGAAAAACGGCCCTTGCTGCGCCTGAGTACCCGGCCGCCGCAGCTCGAAACGCCGTTTGAAATTTTCAACGAGGGCATCATCACGCCCAACGATGCGTTTTTCGTACGCTACCACTTGGCCAACATCCCGGCGTCGGTCGATCCGGACACGTACCGGATCAAGATCGGCGGCCTGGTTGATACGCCGCTCGAACTCAGCCTCAACGACCTGAAGACCCAGTTCGAGCCGATCGAATACATTGCCGTCAACCAGTGCTCCGGCAACAGCCGGGGATTTTTCGAGCCGCGCGTCACCGGCGGCCAGGCTGGCAACGGCCTGATGGGCAACGCGAAATGGCGCGGTGTGCCGCTGCGCAAGATTCTCGAAAAGGCCGGCCTCCAGGCGAACGCGGTGCAAGTCACCTTCAACGGCCTGGACGGCCCGGTGCTGCCCGCCACGCCGGATTTCGTCAAGGCCTTCAATGTTGACGACATGATGGCCGACGACGTGATGCTGGCCTATTCGATGAACGGCGAAGACCTGCCGATGCTGAACGGCTATCCGGTGCGCCTGATCGTGCCGGGCTGGTACGGCACCAACTGGGTCAAGCACGTCAGCGACATTACCGTCATCGACAAGGTGTTCAACGGCTTCTGGATGAATCCGGCATACCGGATTCCGAACAACCCGTGCGCCTGCGTCGAACCCGGCACGGCGGTAAAGTCCTCGGTGCCGATCAACCGCTTCGACGTGCGCTCGTTCGTCACCAGCCTGCAGTCCGGTGCGACCGTGAAGGCGGGCCGCGAAACCGTGGTGCGCGGCATCGCGTTCGACGCGGGATTCGGCATCACCGACGTCGCGCTGTCAACCGACGGCGGGCGCACCTGGCGCGCCGCCACGCTCGGCAAGGACATGGGCAAGTATTCGTTCCGCGAGTGGAAGACTTCGGTCAAGCTGTCGGCCGGTATGCATGACATCATGGTGCGTGCCGTCAACCGCATCGGCCAGTCGCAACCGACCAGGCCCTTGTGGAACCCGACCGGCTACATGCGCAATGTGGTCGAGTCGGTACAAGTCAAAGCGGTCTGAAAGGAGAACCCCATGAAAACCACAAACCAGACATTTTTCCTTTCGGCCGGTCTGCGCACCGGCGTCGTTACGTCGGTTGCCGTTGGCGTCGCCATTGCTTCGGGTTCGGCCTTCGCGGCACCGAAGACAATCCAGCTGCCGAACGAAACCGCAACCTACAAGCAGGCCGTCGGTTCCGACATCGCCAATGTGCAATGCATGATCTGTCATTCGGCCGACTACGTGAAGTACCAGCCGCCGACCACCAACCGCGCCACCTGGGTGGCGGAAATCAAGAAGATGCAACACACCTTCGGCGCACCGATCCCGGACGACCAGATCGCACCGCTGGCCGACTACCTGGCCAAGAACTATGGCAATGAGCAAGGCAAGTAGACGCGTTCCGCAGGCTCGATGAAAAATCCCCGCTTCATGCGGGGATTTTTGATTCAAGCCGTCTGCACCGCTCTTGCGATGCCGGGAAATGCGTCCCGGCCCTCGGCACTTATCCTAGCCAGTGCATCACCACCGCATTGATGAAACCGCCCCCCGCGATCAGCCAGCCGAACAGCAGCGTTGCCAGCAGCAGCGGCTTGATGCCGGCCTTCCTGATCGCGGAACGATGGGTTGCCAGGCCGAGCGCGGCCATCGCCATCGCCAGCAGCAGCGTGTCCAGGTCGGTCGCCGCGCTGATCACGCCGTGCGGCAGGAAAGACAGCGAGTTCAGGATCACCACGCCGAGGAAGCCGAACGCGAACCAGGGGATCGTGAGCTTGGCCTTGGCCAGCGACACGCCGGCATGATGACCCTGTGCGGCTTGCTTGCGCGCCGCATCGCGTGCAAGCCACGCCGAAAGAGCGATCAGGAACGGCGCCAGCATCATCACCCGCACCATCTTCGCGATCACTGCGGTATTGGCGGCCTCCGCGCCGACCGAGCGCGCGGCGGCCACCACTTGCGCCACTTCGTGGATGGTGGAGCCGGCATAGATGCCGAACGCGTTCGCGCCGGCCGGCAGCAAGCCCCAGTGCAGGTTCAGACTGTACAACAGCGGATAGACGAAGATGGCCAGCGTGCCGAACACCACCACGGTCGATACCGCGACCGTCACTTCTTCGGCCCGTCCGCGCACCACCGGCTCGGTCGCCATCACCGCGGCGGCGCCGCAGATCGAGCTGCCGGCGCCGATCAGCATCGCGGTGTTGCGATCCATCCTGAACAGTCGGGTACCGAGGAACCACGACAGCGCGAAGGTCGACGACAGCACCAGCGCATCGATCACCACGCCGGCCACGCCGACGTGCCCGATATCCTGCAGCGTCAGCCGCAGTCCGAACAGCACCACGCCCGCCCGCAGCAGGGTTTGCTTGGAGAAATTGACGCCCGCGCCGCTATGGGCGGCGATGCGCGAATAGAAGGTATTCCCGACCAGCATGCCGAGCACGATGGCGATCGTCAGCGCGCTCAGCCCATGCGCGGGAAACCAGCCGATCTTGCCAAGCTCGATGCCGGCGACGGCCAGGGCAGCGCTCAAGGCCAGGCCGGGCAAAAGAA
>JAKACN010000014.1 GCA_021821365.1 Pseudomonadota bacterium
AAATGAAACCGACTTTCCCACCGCGCCGCACGCTCTTGCTCTACATACGGAGCGGCGAGCGGCGCCGTGGAAAAGTCTACGAGCGCCTTACACACAAAAATTCAGACACCCCCCCGAAATCCGGTTCGTCCGACGCGCTCGCCACTACATCCAGCACGGCCGCCGTCTCACCCTCCTGCAAGCGCCGGAAAGCCGCCTTGTTATGGTCGTCGCGCTGACCCACCGTGGTCACCTCCGTTCTCGGCATGACAGCGGCGGCAGGTACGGCTGTTCCTGGGCGAACCTGCATGAAGAGCGTCAGCCGGGACGACGGGTTGATACGCAGCGCGGCAAGGAATCGGTGGCGCAGCTCGGAGGCCGTGCCGCCTGCCTTGAAGGCAAGTACGTCCGGGCGCGCAGGATAGCGCGGCACATTTTGCCTTGCCCATGTCTCTTCTGCCGCCAGCAGTCGTTCGAGTGCTGGCGCCTCCGCGGACAAGAATGCCTCCAGGCTTTCAACCCGGACTGGCTCCGCAACCGCGACCTCGGGCAATGGCGCAAGCGCTTGCCAGGTTCCGAGTGCATGGTTGCTCCATGCACGAGCCGGCAGCGAAAAAGCGCCCATCATGACGATCGCGAGGAATAGTTGCCACCGCAGTGCGATTCCTGCATGTACATGTCGACGCATCATCGTTCCGATCCCCACAGTTTTTTTTGCCTATTACGCCAATGCCGCGCGCATGCATGTCGCAGTCGATCTATCTCGCCCCGGTCTCGAACCAGCGTGCGATGGCCGCACGTTCTTCTTCGCTGATCTTCGTCATGTTCGCCAGCGGCATGTTCTTCAGCACCACGACCTGCTGGTAGATCTGCTGCGCGTGCGACCGTATCTCCTCGACGCTGTCGAGCATGATGCCCTTTGCCGGAGCCGGCATCAGCGTCGGCCTGGCGGAGTGGCATTGCACGCAGCGCGCCTGGGCAATCTCGCGCACGTCGACGGCGGTAACGGTCTTGCCGTCGGCCGCAGCCGTTTTCGCGGGAGAGGGCGCGATGAGGGCCATGACGACGCCAATGACGGCGATGGCGACGATCGGATAGGCCGGGTTTGCCTTGCCCTTGTGGCGCTGCAGGAAGTACTGCCGGATCAGCACGCCGGCCAGCATCATGAGCACCAGCACCAGCCAGTTGTACTGGTTGCTGTAGGTCATGGGGTAGTGGTTCGAGAGCATCGCGAACAACACCGGCAGGGTGAAGTAGGTGTTGTGCACGCTGCGCTGCTTGCCGCGCTGGCCGTGAATCGGATCGACCGGCAGGCCGGCCTTCATCGCCGCAACGACCTTGCGCTGGCCCGGAATGATCCAGAAAAAGACATTGGCGCTCATGATGGTCGCAATCATCGCGCCGCAGATCAGGTACGCGGCGCGACCCGAAAACAGGTGGCATGCCAGCCAGGCCGCGATGACAACATAGGCAACGACCAGCACGGCCAGCAGGCGCTCATTCTGCTGCAGCGCGCGGCACAGCAGGTCGTACACCAGCCAGCCGACCACCAGGAAGGCAAGTGCGGCAATGACGGCAACCGGCGGCGACAGGCTCGCCACGTTCGGATCGATCAGGAACACCTTCGGGTTGAACAGATACAGCAGCGCGAACAGCCCGAATCCGGAAAGCCAGGTGCTGTAGGACTCCCAGTAGAACCAGTGCAGATCGCCGGGAAGATTGGCCGGCGCGACCAGGTACTTTTGCGGATTGTAGAAGCCGCCGCCGTGCACCGCCCACAGCTCTCCGCCGACACCTCTTTCCCTGAGCGCGGCGTCCACGGGCGCCTTGAGGTGATTATCCAGCCAGACGAAATAGAAGGATGCGCCGATCCATGCGATCGCGACGATCACATGCAGCCAGCGCAACAGCAGGTTGGCCCAGTCCAGGAAATAGCCTTCCATCTTGTTTGTCTCCTCGTGTGCGCGATCCCGCCGTCAGCTGCCGCGATAGGTCGAATAACTCCAGGGGCCCGCCACCAATGGCACCTGATAACGCTGGTCGGCATCGCACACGCCGAAGTGCAAGGTGACCACGTCGATGAAGCGCGCGGCAAAGTAGTCGCCGATATGGAAGTCCAGTTCATCAATGCCGGCCTGGAAGGCTGGGTCCTCTCGAAGCGGATGATCGCAGCGGCCATCCTGATTGCTTGTTGTCGATAACAAAAAATATCTCTGATTGTCGACAATCCGGTAGAGATCTGCCTTTACATTCCTCCCCGGCCTGCCCTGCGCGATGTCAAGGACATGCGTGGTTAAGCAACTCATCATGACTCCGTGCAATTGGTTGGATGGAAGCGGCGGAAGCACAGGAACGTCCTCGGCGCGGGGGGCGTGAAGTGTCTCCGCCGGCCTTGGGAGGAGATTGCAGCAGCCCGGAATAATTGAACAAAATGCCAAAGAAATTGTTGACAATTTTATGGGCCGTTGGCATCCTCGTCAACGTTCTTCAGCTTCCTGGCACGGCAAAATCCGCAGGAGTTTCCCGGCCAGGCTTTCGACTCGATGCAGCAATCGCATGGCCACCCGTCCCAAACTCGCTGCTGTTTCCAGCGCTTCACATGCGCCGCATATGGCGCCGGAAGACCGCATGTATGTCGAAATCTATGACGCGATCATGGAGCATCGGCTGCCGGCCGGCACCAAGCTGACGGAGCAGGCGCTTGGCGACATCTACGGCATGGCACGCCACAATGTGCGCAAGGTGCTGGCGAAGCTGGCGGCGGATGGCCTGGTCGATCTCGAGCCGAACCGGGGCGCGTTCATCGCGAGTCCGAGCGAGCAGGAAGCGCGCGACATGTTCGAGCTGCGCCAGACGCTGGAACAATCGGTGTTGCAGAAGGTGGCAAGAAATGCGAACGCCGCCGATTTTGCCAGGCTGCGCGAACTGATCGCGCAGGAACGCGCCGCCTACATGCAAGGCAACCGCTCCCTGTGGATCAGGCTCTCCGCGGATTTTCATCTCGCACTGGCGCGGCTCGGCGGCAATGCGCTCCTGGTCGATATGCTGCGCCGGCTGGTGTCCCGCACGACCCTGCTGATCTCCACGGTCGAAACAGGCGGCCAGCAGCTGTGTTCCTTCGACGAACATCTCGCGGTGGTTGACGCCCTCGAAAAGCAGAACGAACAGCGTGCGCGTAAGGCAATGGCGCACCATCTGGACGAGTGCAGCCGTCGCATGCTGCCGCGTCCGGAAAAGCGTTTCGATCTGCGCGCGGCACTCGGCAAATCGAGCGAATAGTCGTTCCGTTCCCAATCCACACGACCATGCAGAACCTGAATTCTTATCCACGCGACCTGGTCGGTTACGGCCGCGACGTGCCGCATGCGCATTGGCCCGACCAGGCCCGCATCGCGCTGCAATTCGTGCTGAACTATGAAGAGGGCGGTGAAAACTGCGTCCTGCATGGCGACCGGACATCCGAGCAATTCCTGTCCGAGATTGTCGGCGCCGCTGCCTATGAGGCGCGCCATATGTCGATGGAGTCGATCTACGAATACGGCTCGCGTGCCGGCGTATGGCGCATCCTGCGCGAGTTCGAGCGGCGCAAGCTTCCCTTGACCATATTCGGCGTGGCCATGGCCTTGCAGCGGCATCCGGAAGTGACGCAGGCATTCGTCAATCTCGGTCATGAAATCGCCTGCCATGGCTTGCGCTGGATTCATTATCAGGACATGGATGAAGCTGCCGAGCGCGAGCACATGCGCATCGCCGTCGACATCCAGCGCCAGCTGACCGGCCACGCGCCGCTCGGCTGGTACACCGGGCGCGATTCGCCCAACACGCGCCGGCTGGTGGTGGAGCACGGCGGCTTTGCCTACGATGCCGATTACTACGGCGACGACCTGCCTTTCTGGACCGAGGTTGCATTGTCCGACGGCAGCGTCAAGCCGCACCTCGTGGTGCCGTACACGCTCGACAGCAACGACATGCGCTTTGCAACTCCGCAAGGCTTCAATAGCGGAGAACAGTTCTTCCAATACCTGAAGGACAGCTTCGACGTGCTGTATGAAGAGGGCGATCCGCAGGGGCTGGACCGGCCGAAGATGCTGTCGATCGGTATGCATTGCCGCCTGCTCGGCAGGCCGGGACGTTTCCGCGCACTGCAACGTTTCCTGGACTACGTGCAGTCGCACGACAAGGTCTGGATCTGCCGTCGCATCGACATTGCCAATCACTGGACCACGAACCATCCGTATCTGGCGGCGAAATGAGCGCAAGGCAATTTTCGATCGCGGCGCTCAATGCGATGACGGCGAAGGAATTCACCGACGCGCTGGGTGCCATCTTCGAGCATTCGCCATGGGTCGCCGAACGTGCTGCTGCGCGACGGCCGTTCGCTGACGTTTCGCAACTGCATCACGCCATGGCCGACGCCGTGCGCCATGCCGGCGAGGAAGAGTGCGTCCTCTTGATCCGCGCACATCCGGAGCTGGCCGGCAAGGCGGCGGTGCGCGGCGAACTGACGGAAGAATCGACGCGCGAGCAAAAGGGTGCGGGACTCGACCAGTGCAGCGCGGAAGAATTCGCGCAGCTGCAGGAGCTGAATCGCCGCTATAACGAGAAATTCGGGTTTCCGTTCGTGATCGCCGTGAAGGGACACGACCGGCAAAGCATCCTGCACCACTTTGCGCGACGGCTGGAGAACGAGCGGGACGTCGAAGTCCGGGAGTGCATCGAACAGATCATCCGAATCGGCGGCTTTCGCCTGGCCGATGTGGTGCGTTGAACTGTAGCCTTTCCTGCTGCAAAGGAGAGGGAGCTGCAATCGAAGTGAGGCAGTATCAGCTGCAAGTGCAGGCGCCGCCACCCCCGCAACCGCCGCCGGTACGACCCGATGCCTGGAGGGCGTAGCCTGCATTGGCCAGCATGATTTCCAGATGTTTTCGCGAAGTCAGGTCCGCATTGAACTGCACGGTGACCTCGTTGCGAAGGAGCGACGGTGTAACCGCGCCGACACCCTCGATTCCGCTCAACACGCGCACTGCGTCGGCCAGTGATTCCTGCGTGGACGCCGCTCTGAACTGAAACGTTTCGGATTGCATCATTCTTCCTCTGTATGGCGATCGGTTGGATCATGGAGATTCGATGACCGATATTGTGCCAGAAGATGCATCGTCAATGAATCTTTTAATGCGCGGCGCGATGCATGGTGATGCCGCGCGTCCACGGCCTTGATCCAGCGCATGCGCACGGCCAGAAATTTTTTGTGGTCGTTGCAAAAAACCGACACCACGCACTGTTTTCCGGCGCTACTTTTGCGGCTTGCAAAAACACCACCAGAGGAGACCCCATGGCGAAAACAATGATCGAACCCTTCCGCATCAAGAGCGTCGAGCCGATCCGCATGACGTCGCGCGACGAACGCGTGCGCCTGCTCGACGAGGCGAAGCTCAACGTCTTCAAGCTGCGCGCCGAAGACGTGCTGATCGACTGGTTGACCGATTCGGGCACCGGCGCCATGTCCTCGCGCCAGTGGGGCGCAATCATGGAGGGCGACGAGAGCTATGCCGGCGCCCGCAGCTTCTACCGCCTCGAAGCGGTGATCCGCAAGATCACCGGCATGCCGCACTTTATTCCGACGCACCAGGGTCGCGCCGCCGAGAAGGTGCTGTTCACGGCGCTCTGCAAGAAGGGCAACCTGGTTCCCAACAACTGCCATTTCGACACGACGCGCGCCAACCTCGAATACCTCGGCGTCGAGGCTGCCGACCTGGTGATTCCCGAAGGCTTGCAGCCCGGCCTGGTCCATCCCTTCAAGGGCGATATCGATCTCGGGCGCGTCGAGGCCCTGCTCAAGGCGGAAGGCGGCCGCATTCCATTCGGCATGCTGACCGTCACCAACAACACCGGCGGCGGCCAGCCCGTCTCCATGGCGAATATTCGCGCCTACGCGAAGCTGCTCAAGCAATACGGCAAGCCGCTCATCCTCGACATTTGCCGCTTCGCCGAGAATGCGATGTTCATCAAGATGCGCGAACCGGGCTACGCGAACACGCCCGTCGCCGACATCGCCGCCGAGATGTTCTCCTATGCCGACGGCGCGACGATGAGCGCCAAGAAGGACGGCATGGTCAATATCGGCGGCTTCATCGTGCTGCGCGACGATCGCTGGCTCGACGACATCCGCAACAACCTGATCATGATGGAAGGTTTCCCGACCTATGGCGGACTCGCCGGACGCGATCTCGAAGCGCTCGCAGTCGGCCTCGAAGAGGGGCTCGACGAAGACTACCTGCGCTATCGCCTGCGCACGGCAGAGTACCTTGGTGAAAAGCTGGACGCGGCCGGCATCGGCTTCGTCAAGCCGACCGGCGGCCACGCAGTCTATCTCGATGCGCGCACGGTGCTGCCCGCGATGCCGGTCGCGCACTACCCGGCCTGGGCGCTGTGCAACGCGCTCTACCTTGAAGGCGGCATTCGCGGCGTCGAGATCGGTTCGGTAATGTTCGGCAAGCGCCTCGACGACGGCAGCGAGACGTACCACAAGATGGAACTCCTGCGTCTCGCCTTTCCGCGTCGCATGTACACGCAATCGCACTTCGATTACGCCGCCGAGGTCATCGCCGAGGTGAAGGAACGCGCGGCAAGCATTCGCGGCGTAAAGATCGTGAAGCAGCCGAAGTTCCTGCGGCACTTTACGGCGGAGTTTGCGTGGGTCGGGTGAGCGGGGGCGAAGGTTGGCGGGACATGCGGGGTGTCTGCGCTCAGCAGTCTGCTGCATTCCCGTTCTGACGGGTGCTTTGTGACCGGCTTCGCCCGGAATCGGAGGCCGCGCCGGGTATCACATAGATATGGTATTGACCCAAGGAAACCAATCGGGAATAGTGCTCGTCGCATTTCGATAAGAAACAGAACGCTCGAAATTGATCGGGCATCAAGATAGGGGAGCACTGCATGGCAGTTTGCGTCAACTGCAATACCGAGAACAGCAGTACCGCAAAGTTCTGCAAGTCGTGTGGTACCTCAACCGCCAAGCCCGCACCCGCCGGCGATATAGCCAGCCAACAAGTGCATTGTCCCTCCTGTTCGGCGCCCGCCGCGTCCGGTGGGCGTTTTTGCAAACAGTGCGGCGCATCGCTATCCGGTGCCGCCATCACTTCATCTTCCAGCACCGCCACCACTGAGACTTTCAGTGCCTCTCGGACAGCAGAGGAGCTTCCGTTCGCACAACCGGACACGACGCCGTTGCAAGAAGATACGCAAGCTGTGCGATCGGGCAATGTGGAGACGCCGACAACGGCGGAGACGGCGTTGACGAATGAACAGAACGTGGTGGCCAAATCAACGGGAACATCCGACACAGCTGCGCAATCCGCGTCGCGTTCGCGTCATCTCGTCATCATCATTCTTGCGGCCACCGTGATGGCGGGATTGCTTGGCGGCGGCATCTACTGGTGGAACCAATCCGGAAAACCGGCCGATTCTGTGCCTGCGCAGGCCGCGTCGTCCGCGAGCGCTTCTGCGTCCGCGGCCGCCGCAGCATCCAGCCAGGCTGCTGCGGTCAGTGCGTCTGTCAGTATCCCTGCCGTGAATGCTGACAAGGTTGCGGCTCAGGCGCCGTCAGAGGTTGTCGCACAACCGGGATCCGCGCCTGCGGTTTCCGCTACAACTGCGTCCGCGGCATCGGTACCACCTGCTTCCATCGAACCGGCGCCGTCCATACGACTGCAGGCCAGGCACGTTCCGCCGCATCCAAAGGCGGAGCCGAAACCGATTCCTTCCGCAGGCAACAAGGACGCGCTCGCCGGGAAAGTCGCCGCCTTGCTGGCGAAGGCTGACGGCTATATTGCGAGCCAACAGTACGACAAAGCGATTGCGACCGGTGAAAACGCGCTGGTCCTCGATCCCGACAATGCACCCGCCAAAGCTCTCATCCGTCGCGCCAAGGCCAAACAACTGGAAGCGCTCAAGACGGGTACGTCCCTGGAATAAATGGAGAAATCATGACTATGCGGAAAACGATTTGCATCGCGACTGTCGTCGCACTGGCGGCCAGCGGATGTGCGGCGCCCGGCGGCACGGGCGCCGAGAGCAGCGGCAATGACACGGTGGCACGCTGCGCCGTGCTTGGGCTCGGTGGTGCGGTATTCGGCGCACTTATCGGCGGGAAGAACGGAGCGGCCAAGGGTGCCATCGCCGGCCTGGCCGCATGTGCCGTTATCGAAATGGCGTCACGTCAGACGAAGTCGGCTGCCGAAGTCGAGCAACAGTATCGGGTGACCAACCGCAATCAGTTGCCGTCCAATGCGACGATCGATGCCTTTGCCACTGTAGTCACGCCCAACAGTGCGGTCAAGGCGGGTGACGCCATCAAGATCGATTCGACCGTGCGAGCGGTTTCAGGAACATCTCAGCCGGTCCGGGAAATAAAGGAAATGCTTGTCGCCTATACGCCGGACGGCCAGGAGTTCAAGCGCGGCGAAAAGCGCCTCAATGAGACGGCAGGTAGCGGCGAATACGTCAACAGCTTCACACTGAAGCTGCCGGCAGGGGCGCCGCAAGGCATTTACAGACTGGAGACGACTGTCTTTTTGAACGGCACGCCGATGTTGAAAAAAGATGCGAATGTACAGGTCGCCCTGGCTGGCGACGGCCCCGCGCTTGCCATGCTCGATCGCTAATCGCCATTCGACTTGTCACAGGGAGGGAACATGAACGTATTGAATACGACGGCAAATCCAGAAGACTTGTTGCGCGCGTCCGAAGCAGTGATGAACTGGCGCGCGCTGACGATGACCGTCTTAAGCGGCGTTGCCGTATTCCTGTTCATCGCGCTTACAGGCTGGCTCGCTCGCAGCAGCATTGTGCTCGGCGGAATCTTCGTGATTCTGACATTGCTGGTGGCACTTGTCGGGTATTCCTCTGTCGGCATCATCCTCATGCGCCAGGCGCAAGGACGCGACACCGGGTTGGTGGATGCATTGCTGCAGGCCGTTTTTACGGTACACCGGTTGCTCGGTGTGGCAATCCTGTTAGCGCTGATTTCTCTCGGCATTGTCCTGGGAGCGATGTTGATCCTGTTCATCTGCCGCATTCCGGGCATCGGCAGCATGCTCTACGGCGTGGCCTATCCGGCCGTGGCGGTGGTGCTTGGCGTGACGCTCGCCGGCTTGTGTTACGTGGGCTTTCCGTTAGCCGCGCCAGCAATCTGGGAAGGCAATTCCGTATTTGAAACCATTGCGCGCATGGCGGTGATCGTGCAACGTCGACTGCTATTTGTAATTGTCAGTTTGCTGATGCTCATGTTGCTGGTAGCGGTACTGTCGGCCGTTGTCAGCTTTGTGCTCATCGGCGGAAACCTGGCCGCGGTGAGTCTGTCTTCAGCAGTTGGCATCCCTGTGCTTGGTGGCATGGGAGGGCTATTACAGGGCCTGATGTTCGGCCGTTTTGGCATGAGGATGGGCATGGACGCGGCCGGATTTTCCGACGTGTCGTCTTACACCTATGCATTTGGTTTCGGATCGGGTTTGCTGTTTACCGTCGGCGCGATCATTCCGATGCTGACCTTCATTAACGGCAATTGTCTGATTTACCTGCAAGCGGTTGCGGGCCTGGAATTCGGCCATGCCGAAGACAAGTTACGCGCCGGCGTCGATGAAGCCCGTCGCCGCGCACAGGAAGCGCGAGAGCGAGTCCACACCAGGCTCGAAGAATCAGCTTCTACAGCAGAACTTTCCGTGGCACATTCCAGCACGCGGCAATGTTCACGTTGCGGAAGCGCACTTGGCGCAGACGACCAGTTCTGCGGCGAGTGCGGTGCGCGGAATCCCGCATAGCAACGCGAAAGGGGTTCGGCCGAAGAAATTCCCATGCCTCGTTTTGTGTACGTCGTGATGTCGAATATGGCCGTGCGGGGCATGCACTCCATAAAGTCGCCTGCAACCCTATGGGATGCGGACGGCGCGCTCCGAAGTGGGATTTGACCACATTCCCGAATAATGTATGTGCCACGTGCGATATGACCTACGAATTCAAACCTGATAGCCAAACCTTCGAATTACCCAATCCTTACAAGGTCGAAAACCTATCACTGTTGATCTCGGGTGGCGCGATGGTCGCTGCGGGCGTCGCAATCATGCTCACTATGCGCGACCGGCTGGGACACGGCATCGACGGGCGTCTGTTGGGCGCACTCGGTATCGCCGTGTCATTGACGCTGTTTGGATTCTGGCTCTTCGGCACCGCGTTTACCCAGCTGCGCTTCTTCTTCGGGCGCAACCGTCCGGCCAACCTGAACTGGACGCCGGAAGTCGCTCCTGGTCAGGATGGCGACAGCCAGGCGGCACAGGCCTTGAAGGAAACGCTGCGGCAGAGCGCGATCGCCTACGACGAGCCGTACGGATCGCTCAATGGCTTGCTGTATTCCTGGCTGCCGCACTTGATCTTTGCGCCTCGACGCATTCAGGAAAGCGCCCAGGCGCAGTTCCACAATTTTCTGGCCTTGGTCGCGACTTTGGCGAGTTTTGTGCTGTGCTGGGCGATTTCGGGGCAGGGGGCGGCCAACGGCTGGATCGGGCTGGTCTATGCGATCTTCAGTTTACCTTTGATCGTGCGGCCTATAGTCGCCGAGCGCAGGGCAGCGAACGGCCAGGTGGCCGGCAAGGCGGCGGTCGGGCGAAATTACCTGGTCGTCCTGATCCTGCTGGCCGTGCTCGGCCCGGTCACGCTTGCGGTGTTCGGTGCCCGCTTGCCCAACCTCGGCGATTTCTCAATCAACGGCGCCTTGCTGGTCGCACTGGTATCCGTCCTCGTTGGATGCGCCATGTTCGGTATGGCGTTGAAGCGGCAGTTGCGCGAGCCGCCCCAGTCGATAGGCACTGCGCGCGTCGCGGAAACCATGACGATGAACACGCATCCGAACAAGCTGATCGAGGAAATCGACCGGGCCATGATGGAGCGCTGGTATGAAAATGTTCCAAACCGGCGCTATGCCCGGCGTTCGCCGGAAATCACCGGTCAGCAAGGACGGTTTTCGGCCGAAATCCTCGAGGAGAGCCAGCCACGTCCGCAAGCGAATCGGACGGCGTCCGGACTGACTGATGCATTTATCCTGCCTCAGTTCCGCTGGCTGGCGGCACTGACGGTACTGGCGACACTTTATATGCTGGCCGGAACCTTGTTCGCCGTAGCGACGGCGAATCATGTCCTGGACGGGGCCGCCATATCGGCGCCAATCGGTCTGGCATCCAGCTTGCTGGCAGTTGGGGAATTTTGCCGAAAGGCCGCGCATGCACTGTGGGGCCGGTTTGACTTCGTCTCGGAACTCATCTGGATCGAGATCAACGGCAGCTACGAATCGGCGCGCCTGAACATTGGCAACCAGGTTTCGGGGAATGTCCAGACTGCCAAAAATGTCATCAATGTGGAAAGCATGACCATGCGCGTCTGGGTATCGGAAATTGATACTGTGATCTTTGGGAAGGATGCATGGCGTCAGCTGACCGGAATGCGCGGATTGCCGACGCGTGCGGAAGAGCTGGCCGTACTGTTGAAGCAATTCGGCGAATCGTGCTCGATGGTCGTCGCGCCGACTTCCGCGAATGACCTTGATCGCGCACAGCGAATCGGGGCGATGGCCAAGCTGGTGGGAGAGGGGACGAATGAGCAGCGCCTGACGCGGGACACTGCGGCGCAGAGCGGCGCAGCTGCCATCGCCCGAGCCGTGCTTTGCCGGTCCTGCGGGACGGGAATCGATGACGACTCGAAGTTTTGCGTGGAATGTGGCACACCCGTGATGATTACGGGCTAGCGCCGCATTGACGAAGTCGTATCGTCAAACCTAACCTCATACGAACCGGCCAATCTCCCCCTCCACCGCAGCGCGCACCGAACCGCTGGTAACGAAGGAATGCGCTGACTGGATATCGTTGTGAAACCACCGGTCGCCGTCCAGGCAGGCCGGAATCTGCCGGCGTATTTCCTCGTAAGCCGCCTGCGTGCCTTTACCCAGCACGACCCCCGGTAGCAGCGATTCCGTCATGCTCAGCGCCTGGGCCGCCAGCAGCATTTCCACGCCGACGATGTATTGGGTGTTTGCGACCACGGTCGCCGCCTTGCGCGCGCACCAGGTCGAGTTCGATACATGGTCTTCGCTGTTGCCTTTCGCGGGAATGCTGTCGACGCTGCCGGGCATGCACAAGGTGCGGTTCTCCATCACGAGCGAGCTCATCGAGCATTGCACCACCGTGTAGCCGGTATTGACGCCGCGAATGCCGCTCATCAGGTTGCGCGGCAAGCCCCAGGACAGGGTGGGATCGATCAGGCGGGCGATGCGGCGTTCGCAGATGCTGCCGAGGTCGGCCACGGCCATGGCCAGCAGGTCCATCGCTTGCGCCAGATACTGGCCATGGAAATTCCCGCCCGAGATGATTTCGAAGCCGCCGCCCTCCTTGCCAAAGATCAGCGGATTGTCGGTGGCCGAATTGATTTCCGTGGCAATGATGTTATCGATATAGTCGAGCGCGTCGAATACCGGGCCGTAGACCTGCGGTGCGCAACGCAGCGAGTAGACATCCTGGATGCGCGCCGTGTAGGGGGTGTCGGCGCGGCGCGATTCTTCCGGAAATTGCACGGCCCGCGCCTCGTGCGTCGTACGCGTGGAGCCGTTCAGCAGCTGGCGCATGACGGCCGCGGTCTTGACCTGCCCCGGGTGGGGCCGCGCCAGATGGATACGCTCGTCGAAGGCCGACATCTCGGCGCGCATCGCCTCCAGCGTGAGGCCGAGAGATATGCACGCATCCGACAGCAGATTGCGCGCATCGTCCGCCGCAAGCACCGCAACCGCAAGCGATACCGTGCAGCCGTTGATCAGTGCCGACGCATCCTTCGCCTTGAGGTCGAACTTGACCGGCTCGATGCCGGCATCCATGATGGCTTCCGTGGCGCGCATGCGGCGGCCTTGGTACATGACTTCCGCTTCGTCGAAGCCTGCCACGGCGGCGGCGAGATAGGCGAGAGGGGCAAGGTCTCCGGAAGCCCCGACCGAGCCTTTCTGCGGCATGACAGGATGGATGCCGGCATTGAGGAAGGCGAGCAGGCGGTCGACCACTTCAACGCGCGGCGCCGAGTAATTGCTGGCAAACGCATTGGCGCGCAACAGCATCGTCGCCCGGCTGACCTGCTCGGAAAACGGTTCGCCCAGGCCGGCGGCATGCGCCCTGATCATCTGTGTCTGGAACAGCGCGATATGCTCGACCTTGACGCGGGTGTCCTTCAGCAGGCCGACGCCGGTATTGAAGCTGTACATCATTGGCGCTTCATCGTGCATCCAGGTGGATTCGATATAGTCTCTGCTTTCCTTGAGCGCGGCGCGGGAAGTATCCGCCAGCGTGACTTCCAGGTTCGGCTCGCGCGCCACGGCGAGCACCTGTTCGGCAGTAAGGGTGAAACCGTCGATTTGCACTGTTGTCATGCTTGTTCCTGTCTTTCTTCAAGCGATCAAGGCTTCGCGAAGTTTTCGACGAAGCGGCTGAAAATGCGCGCGGCGGTGCGCGCGTCATCCGCGGTCATGCTTTCATCCGGGTGATGGCTGATGCCGCCGTTGCCGCAGCGGACGAAGAGCATGGCGACATCGGTCAGGGCGGCCATGGCCATGGCATCGTGGCCAGCGCCTGACGGAAGGCGGCGTACCGGCAGGCCGTCGCCGGAGATGGCGCGCTCCAGTTGATTCTGCAGCCACGGCGCGCACGGAACGCTGTGCACCTCATGCGTCTTGCTGACATCCAGTGTCACACGTCGGCGCGCGGCGATCCTTTGCATTTCCTCCAGCACGTCGTGCACGGCCGCCAGACGCACCTCGTCGGTCTCGGCGCGGATGTCGACGGTGAAGATGGCCTTGCCGGGTATGACGTTGGCGGCGCCGTTCGGCACATCAAGCTGCCCGACCGTGCCCACCAGGCCGGGGCTGCCGGAACATCGCCTCTCGATATGCAGGCCGATCTCGGCAGCCGCCATGGCCGCGTCACGCCGCAGGCCCATTGGCACGGTGCCCGCGTGGCCCGCCAGTCCTGTCACGGTGACGAGGTAGCGCGAAGCACCGGAAATGGCCGTGACCACGCCAATCGCGAGGTCCTCATCGAGCAGCACCGGGCCTTGTTCGATGTGAACCTCCATGTAAGCAAGCGCCCTGTCGCGCCGGTACGCCGCTTGCGGAAGGGCAGCCGCGTCGAGGCCGGCGGCCGTCATCGCCTCGCGCATGGCCAATCCCTGCTCGTCGCGCCTGTCGAGCGCGGACATGTCGAAGGTGCCGGCGAGGGCGCGGCTCCCAAGCAGCGTGGCCTTGAAGCGCACGCCTTCCTCTTCCGCAAAGCCGATGACTTCAATGGCGAACGGGAAACGACGGTCCTGCCGGTGCCATTCGGCGACGCAGGCGATCGGCAGCAGAATGCCGAGGTTTCCGTCGAATTTGCCGGCGTTGCGCACCGTATCGAAGTGCGAACCGGTCAGGAGGGCAGGCGCATCCGGTGCGATGCCGTCGTAGCGGCCGATCACATTGCCGACGGCATCGCGGCGAACGTTCATGCCGGCTTCGCGCATCCATTGCGCGAGCAGCGCGGCGGCATCTCCATGCGCGCTCGTGAGATAGGTGCGCGTCAGCATGCCCGGTGTTTCGGTGCAGCGGGCCAGCGCATTGGCGCGTTGCATGATGAGCATGCCAAGGTCGGTCGCCTGATTCATGGTGTCTCCATCCTGCCGTTTTGCCGGGAACATGGGAAGCAAGTATATGCTCGTGTCTAAAAATTGTATACAAAAATAGTAGACAAAAATTGCGCATGAACGGCGGCTGCTGATATAGTCGCGACTATCGAGGCATTTCCGGGTAAGGACAGGCGCCGGTGTTCCGACCGGTAACAGGCATATGGCGACGACAACAACCAAGGACGCGGCGGCCAGAAGCGCTGCCTGGATTGCGGAAGACATCGCGGCGGCGATTGCCGCGCGCCGGCTGCCGCCCGGCACCAGGCTGCGCGAGGAAGCACTGTCGCGCGTCTATTCGGTCAGCCGCACCAAGATCAGAGCGGCGCTGCTGAGCCTTTCGAAGGACAAGCTGATCGAGATCGTGCCGGACAAGGGAGCGTTCGTCAGCCAGCCGACCGAATCCGAAGCACGCGACATCTTCGCGGCACGCCGCATCATCGAAGCGGGCCTGGCACGCGAGTTCGTTGCTCGGGCCAAACCCTCGGACTACAAGGCGCTGGAGCGTCACCTCAAGAGCGAGCGGCAGGCGGTGTCCCGGCGCGATTCGAAAGTGCGCTCGCAGTTGCTGGGCGATTTTCATGTGCTCATTGCGCAGGTGGCCGGCAACCGGGTGCTGACTGAAATCCTGCAGGAACTCATTGCTCGCAGCTCGCTGATCACCATGTTGTACCAGTCCGACCAGGACGCGGTCTGCTCTTCGGACGAGCACGCGGAATTCCTCGATGCGGCCAGGGCAGGCGATGCCGCGAAGGCGGTGCGGTTGGTGGTCGCGCATCTGCATCATGTGGAAGACGCGCTGCAATTCGCGCCGGGACAGGACGACGGGAAGAAGGATCTCGTTGCTGCGTTGCTGGGCGCGTGAGCAAGAATCGGACTTGGCGCAGTTCGACGCATGATGCCTGCGCATAGGACGCGTCAACCGGCGTCGAGCATGGCCAGGGCCTGTTGACGGGCGGCGGTGCGCAGAGAGCGCCGCAGTGCCGAATCGTCGGTGGTGCGCGCGAGTACCATGCCGCCGACGCAGAGCGAAACGATCGCCTGCGCGCGCTGCTCGCCGTCCGGTGCATGCGCCAGTGCCTGCACATACACTTGGGTGAGGTTGCGGATCAACTGTGTATAGGCCGTTTGCGGTGAAAGACCGGCACGCGCCACATCGCCTGGAAGTGCATAGAGCGGACAGTGGAAGTCGATGTTGTCCAGCACTTCATCGCTCAGGTAAAGCTCGATGAGCATGCGCGCGAGTTGCGAGGGTGTATGGCCGGTGGCATCCGGCCGGAATGGATTGCAGTGGGTGAAACTGGTGACGGCAGCCGCATACAACGCATCCTTGCTGTCGAAGTGATGATAGAAGCCGCCACGCGTCAGGCCAGCCTCGCTCATGATGCGGTCAATCGACACCTGTTCGAATCCGTGGCGGTTGAAAAGCTTGCGCGCCGATTCGACAATACGCGCCCGGGTGCGCGCCTTGTGGTCGTTACTGTAAGGCATGACGTTTCCTCCAGGGCCTATTATCTCTCCGCTCAATTTATGTTCTTGAACATATTATGCGCCTCGCTATGCTCACCCTTGCCATTAACAAGGAGAGCAAACCATGTACACACTAACCACCCTTCGCGCGGTGCCCCCTTTTGCCATCGGCCAGGTACGCGACCTGCGCGTGCGTTGGGCGCTGGAAGAAGCCGGCCTGCCGTATCGCGTGCGCCTGATCGGGCCTGACGAGCAGGTGGCGCCTGCCTATCGGAAACAGCAGCCTTTTGGCCAGGTGCCGGTGCTGAACGATGACGGTGCGACGCTGTTCGAATCCGGCGCGATCCTGCTCCATCTCGGCGAAAGGTCGCCGGATCTGCTTCCGGCCGAAGCGGCGCAACGCGCGCAGACCGTGACGTGGATGTTCGCGGCGCTCAATTCCGTCGAGCCGCATGTCGGAAATCTGGCCAACCTGATCGTCTTCTCTGCCGGCGAAGCATGGGCCAGGGAGCGTCGCGCCGTGCTGGAAGAGATGGCACTAAAGCGCTTGCGGGAGGTCGACGCGTGGCTCGCCGGGCGCGACTATCTGGTCGATCGTTTCACGGTTGCCGACATCCTGATGACCACGGTGCTGCGCCAGCTCGACGGAACGGATCTGGTGGAGCGCTGCGCTGCGCTTGGCGCTTACAAGGCGCGATGCGCGGCACGACCGGCCTTTCGGAAAGCGTTGGGCGATCAGATGGCCTTGTATTCACCCGAGCGGCAGATCGCGTGAATGAAGGGGCGCGGTTAATGCCGCGCCTCGCTGGTGGCCGGCATACGCAACGGCCTGCCTGGTCTCCCGCTATATCGGAACTAGCTTGACGCGATTCGCATTCGTTACAGCGTCGGACGATATCGATGCAGCGTCGTGACGCCGCGAAACAGGCGCCGGCGCTGTTACATTTCTCGCGCGCGCGGCATTGTGGCGCATCAAATCCGGCCCATTGCCTTTCACTACACTCGGACTCTTCCATCGGCCTCTTCAGCGGACAGCGATGCAGGGGCGGGGATATCACGCGCTACTGTGCCCGCACGGCAGAGTGGTGATCGAAATGACATTCTCTCGATAGGAGGCCCATCGTGTCGGAAGCGAATGACAGCACCAGCGTGGCCAGCACGTCCCTGAAGGATGCGCTCATCGGGCTCACGGAAATCAACGCCCCCGCGCCCTTGTCCAATGCCGTCCGGGACAGGAAGCTTGCGCCCGCCGCAGGCACGCTTCAGTTCGTGCCGCGCGACGAGCAGGCAGAGCAGAAGCTCATTGAAATCGAAAAGCTGATCCGCCGCCGAAGCTACAAGGCCGCCATTCGCGAAGCGCGGGCGATCAACATCCGGGATGCCAATCTCGCGTCGACTTACACGCTGATGATCCAGGAAAAGGTGGTGCGTGCGCAGGTGGGGTTGGGCGACCGCTACCTGGCCAGGGGAGATCGCGAGCGGGCAAGGAAGGCCTACCGCGAGGCATCGATGATGCACGCGGGCGACGCGCGGTTCGAGGCAATCAGCAACCTGACGACCAATGCGGTCAACCAGCTGGTGAAGTCGCGCACGGACCTGATCGAAAAACTCAAGGGCATGCTGATCGAAGGGCAGTACGAGGACTGGTGCGAGACGCGCAGGCGCCTGCAGGATTCAAGCATTCTCGATCATCTGAAGGGAATCCTTCCGGATGTCAGCCTGGTGGAGGCGCTGGGCTCCGGCGTTCCTCCACACTGGCCGCCGAAGGACAAGCCGGGAGAAGGATGGACGGATCCGGTGCCGATCGACGAACTGGCGGATGAAAAGGGTTTTGGCAGCGTCGTGCTCGACCGGCCCGCGCTGCAGCCCGGAACGGTGTTTGCCAGCATGTCCAGCCGGCCTGTAGGTCTTGCCGATATCGAGGCCTTTTCGCTGGAAGCGGGCAGGGCGGCGATGCCGCTCTCATTTGCCGCGCCGCACGCGATGGAACTGCGCGCTTCCACCACGCTCCCCGTCATGTCGGCCATGATGACGGCCCATGCGCGTCTGCTTGCAGTCGACAGGAATCTCAGCGCGGCCGGACTGTCGGCCGGCAGCCTGCCGATTTACCGCTACTCCTACCTGGTCGACCAGGCGCGTCATATCCTCGCTTTCATCGCCGGTATCGATGCCCGGATGGCACCGATGCAGTTCCAGCTCGACGACTTCAACGAACTGGTCGATACGATCCGCCGCCACATCGATGAGAACGCAAGCGAACTACAGGCGCTGGAAAACCGCATCTCGGAGCTGCAGACCACCGTGTCCACGCTGAGTGACGGCAACGAGAAGATCGGCGTGGTGTTGCAGCAGCTCAAGCAGGCGGAAAGCGACTGCTCGCCGAAATGGTGGGAAATCCTGCTGTCGATTGGCGTCGTGATCCTGGCCACGGCCGTTGGCGCAGTCATCGGATTTCTGCTCGGAGGCCCGCTGGGAGCGGTTGCCGGGGGACTGAGTGCGCTCGTCACCAGCATCGGGCTGACCATCAAGGTGTGGCACGACAGGGAGATCAGCTGCGACAACGTCGGCCAGGCGCGCCAGGATTTCCAGACGGCGCAATCGGCGTTGCAGGCGGCCCTGGCGGATAACCAGGCCGAGCTGCACCATTCGCTGCTGCAGCGGGACGCGATCATTGCCACGCTGGCGTCGCTGCAGGATACCTACGACGAGGCGGTCACCTCCAACCAGGCGCGTGTGCTCAACGCCGCTACGCTGAGCCGCATTCTCGGGGTGCTCGACAGCGTGCGCAGCACCGCCATCCTGCGCGCGCATTCGCTCGCGCGGCTGGCGCAGGATGCCTACAACGCGGAGAACGACGTGCAGATCAATGTCATCGCCGGCAGCCATAGCGATTACCTCGACCAGGACGCGCGCGGCTATACCGCGGCGGCCGTGCTGCAGCGCGACCTGGAAGGGCTGGAGCATATCCGCCTGACCGGCCGTACCCGCAAGCAGATGCAACTGACCCAGGTCGTGTCCCTGAGCAAGCATTATCCGAGTTCCTTCGCGGCCATCCTTACCGCCGGCTATGCGCGTTTCGCCACGCGGCTGAGCGATTTCGACCGCTGGTTCCCCGGTACGTACATGCACCGCCTCAAGGAAGTGCGCGTCGAAATCCTGGTGGACGACAAGCCGCAGCCGATCAGGGGATACCTGACCAACGACGGCGTATCGTTCGTCCGCTTCGCCGACCATGGCAACAAGGTTGCGGTCGATGATCGCGATGTGCTTGCCGAGCCCGATGCCGACTTGCGCAAGCTGTGCTACAAGCGGCGGCGCCGCCACCATGCGGTCGAAACCATGGCCTTCCCATCCTCCGAGTCGTTTCTGTACGAAGCGCGCGCCACCGCACTGCAGCGCGAGGAACGCAATTTCTTCGAAGGCTGCGGACTGGAGAGCACCTGGCAGCTCGAATTCACGCCGGACCAGGAACTCGACTATGCGCGCATCACGGAAGTGAAGGTGCACTTCCAGTTCGAGGCGCTGTTCGATCCGGCGCTCAAGAGCGTGGTCGAGGCCAAGCGCTACCAGAACCGCAACGAGACCGCGCTCATTTCCGTGCGCAAGCTGCTGGAGGAGCGAGGCAAGACGGTGGATTTCTCGCAGCCGGTGATCGCCGACGTCACCTCGTTCATGTTCGAAGCGCCGAGCGTGGAGAAGATGATCCGCGAGGTGGGCGTGGTGTTGCGCCCCAGGGAGGCGCCGTTGCTGAGCGGCGTGGCCAAGCTTCGGCTCAACTTCCAGAATCAGGCCGCGGTCGACGTCGACACCAACGACCAGGGCATCGTGGCGACCGACACGACATTCCCGGCAGGGAACAACACCAATGCCTTGCGCGGCCTGATCCAGGGCAAGAGCGCAATCGGATCGTGGACGATGCAGATCCTTTCCTTGCCGGCGGGGATCAAGATGGACGACATCGATGACATGCTGTTGATGATTCCTTACACGTTCAAGCCGGCCTGATTCCCACGGGATGCCCTCCGGGGGCCGCTCCTTCCGGTTCGCCGGAGGGAGCATGGGCAAGGCATCGTTCCGGTGGCAAAATTCGTTCTTCACGACGATCGCCACCGGCTCCGGTTTACATGCAACAACTTCGCTCCCTGACGCTGATTCTCGCCGGCCTGGCGATGCTCGGCCCCTTCAGCATTGATACCTACCTGCCCTCCTTCGAGTCGATCGCGAACGACTTCGGCGTTGCGCCGGTCCTGGTGCAGCAGACGCTCAGCACCTATCTCGCCTGCTTTGCCATGATGATGCTGTTCCACGGCACCTTGTCCGACTCCTTTGGACGCCGGCCGGTGATCCTGGCCTCGCTCGTCGTCTACACGCTGGCATCCGCCGGCGCCGCGCTGTCGCCGAGCCTCGGCTGGCTGATTGCATTCCGAGCCTTGCAGGGCCTGTCCGCCGGCGCGGGAACGGTAGTGGGCCGTGCGATGATCCGCGATCGCCTGTCCGGCGCGCACGCGCAGAAGATGCTGTCGGATGTCACGGTGGTGTTCGCGGTGGCGCCGGCTGTCGCGCCGGTCCTCGGCGGCTGGATGGAAGTGGGGTTCGGCTGGCGGTCGGTGTTCGTCTTGCTGTGCGTTCTCGGCGTGCTGCTGGCGGTCGGCTGCTGGCACCTGCTTCCCGAAAGCCTGCCGAAGGAGCGGCGCCAGGTATTTCACGCAGGCCGGATTCTCGGGAATTACGGGGCCGTCCTGCGGCATCCGCGCTTTCTCCTGCTGGTGTTTGCGCTGGCGCTGGCATCGATCGGCTATTTTGTCTACGTGGCGTCCGCTCCCCACTTTGTCATCGAGGTGCTGCGCCTGTCCGAGACATCGTTCGCGTGGCTCTTCATTCCCATCGTGATCGGCCTGGTCGGTGGCGCCACGACGGCGGGACGGCTCGCGCACCGCTGGCGCCCCGTGCGGCTGATCACGCTCGGCTACGGACTGGTTGCCTTGTCGGCCGCCGCGAACCTTTTGTACAACAGCATGCTTCCTGCGCAGGTTCCGTGGGCGGTCATGCCCCTGTTTCTCTACACCTTTGGCGTGTCCGTCGCATCGCCCAGCATCATGGTGCTCACCCTGAACGTCTTTCCGACGATCCGTGGCCTGGCGGCGTCCATGCAGGCCTTCGTCCAGACACTGCTGTATGCCGCAGTCTCGGCGCTGGTTGCGCCGCTTGTCGCGCAAAGCGCGCTCGGGCTGGCCGTGTTCGTATTCCTGACGGCGGTTGCCAGCCTGGTGTGCATCGTCATTGCCATGCGCATGGCGCCCGCGCCGGGCTGACGGGCAGGCAAGCTGCAAAGCGCCGATAATATCGCCTTCGTTGTCCCGGGTGATGACAGGGACTCGATGATTCACTTCCCCAATTCGGCAGGCGGCCCCTGCCACGTCGCTGAAGGAATGCAGATGAGCACGAACGAACGCGCAGCGCGCGATATGCAGATTGCGGAACGGGTGACGCGATTCATCCTCGATGAAGTGATTCCCTACGAAAAGGATCCGCGCAATCACGGCCATGGCCCGTCCGAGGACCTGGTGCGCGAGCTGCGCGACAAGGCGCGCAAGGCAGGCCTGATCGCGCCGCAGCTGGGCGAGGAATGGGGCGGGCATGGCCTCAACCACAGGGAAACGGCAACGGTATTCCGCGCCGCCGGCTATTCGCCGCTGGGGCCGGTCGCCATGAACATCATGGCGCCGGACGAGGGCAACATGTTCCTGCTGGAGCGCGTGGCCACGCAGGAGCAGCAGGAGCGCTTCCTGCGGCCGCTCGCCGCCGGCGACATCCGTTCCGCCTTCCTCATGACGGAGCCCGACGGCGGTGCCGGCTCGGATCCGTCCATGATCTCGACCGTGGCAACGCGCAGCGGCGACGACTGGCTGATTTCCGGCCGCAAATGGCTGATCACCGGCGCGCAGGGCGCTGCCGTCGGCATCGTCATGGCGAAGACCGGCGAGCAGGCGACCATGTTCCTGGTGGACATGGATGCACCGGGTGTCCGCATCGAGCGCATCCTCGACACCATCGACAATTCGATGCCGGGCGGCCATGCCGTGATCTCGCTGGACAAGGTACGCGTGCCGTCCAGCCGGATCCTCGGCGAGGTCGACCAGGGCTTCAAGTATGCCCAGGTGCGGCTGTCTCCCGCCCGCCTGACGCACTGCATGCGCTGGTGGGGAACGGCAAAGCGCGCGCACGATATCGCCTCGCGCTACGCCTGCACGCGCCAGGCGTTCGGCAAGCCGCTGGTCGATCACGAGGGCGTCGGCTTCATGCTCGCGGATAATGAAATCGACCTCAAGCAGGCCGAGCTGATGATCGACTGGTGTGCATCGGTGCTCGATACCGGGCATGCCGGAACGGCGGAATCGAGCATGGCCAAGGTCGCCGTCTCCGAGGCCCTGTTCCGCGTGGCCGACCGTTGCGTCCAGGTGCTGGGCGGGATGGGTGTGACACGCGACTCCGTCGTGGAGCAGGCCTTCCGCGAAATCCGCGCATTCCGCATTTATGACGGCCCGTCGGAAGTGCACCGCTGGTCGCTCGCCAAGGGCGTCAAGCGTCGATTCAGATCGGCGTGATATCGACGACGGCACTTGGCGCCGGAAGCCATTCCGTATGTGGCGAGGGTGAACATCTTTGCCAGGATTTTCATTTTTGCGTGTTGCAGGCTCGCCAAAGCCAACAGGGATGTAAGCATTCTGTAACCCCGCGGATATATTGTCCTGAGACTACGATGCCATGTCGCCGCATCGTCAGGATGATTTCCAACACTTGAGGGACGCACAAAATGAAAATCCTGTTCAACAGCACGATCCTGGGCTTCGCCCTCCTCGCATTCAATCCCGTCGCCCATGCGGCGGACAAAGCCACTGCGGAAGAGGCAACCGCACTGGTCAAGAAAGCAATTGCCTACATGAATGCAAACGGCAAGGACAAGGCGTTCGCCGAGATCAATGAGCCGAAGGGTCAATTCACTGTCAAGGACATGTACATCTTCGTGAACGACTTGCACGGGGTAACTCTTGCGCATGGCGGCAATGCCAAACTCGTCGGCAAGAACGTCATGGATCTCAAGGATGCCGACGGCAAGAGCTTCATCAAGGAGATGTACGACGTGGCCGGCAAGAAAGGGAAAGGCTGGGTCGATTACAAATGGGTCAATCCGGTGACCAAGGCGATCGATGCGAAGTCGACCTATATCGAGAAGGCGGGCGACGTCATTGTCGGCGCCGGCATTTACAAGTAAATGCTTTCTTGCGGCGCTGGGCGCGACCCACGCCGCGTCTCGGCCTGCCCGGAAATAGCTGCATGGCGGGGAGCAGGCCGTCATCCACCGTGTATCCCGAGGGGGGAAATCCGGTGCTCCTGCAGCGCCGTGGCGGGCTGGCAGATGAGGGCCAGGCGGCTCCTATCCAAGAAATTCTTTTTCGTTGTATCTGTCCAACTCATCGTCGCCAAACTTTTTCAACCGCAATTTTCCCTCAAGATCCTGGTGCCACTTTTCCGATGTGACGGGATCGAGTGTCATATAGTTGCGCGGGCTGAAGCGATTAGCCGTTGTCCTGACAAAGCCCATGTGTGTGTATGCGCTGTACGCTTGCTTATTGTCTGCGATCAGGGCGAGCTTTCCTTCCGCTTTCCACACGCGGGAGAGGTTGGCTGCTTCCTCCATCAACACGCCCATCGCCTTTTCGCTTCCCGGATGAGTGAGCACATCCGCGACATACGGTGGCGAACCCGGGCGCAGCAGAAGCCCGCCGACCAACCTGCCATCGACCATGTAGGCCAGGCAAGCGCATCGGCTCATATCCTCCCTCGTAAACGCATTCAGAATCTTGATGGTTTGTTCCAGTCTCTGATTCCATTTCTTTTTCATGTCAAAGGTACGGATCGCGTCTTTCAGACCGTGAGTGGAAAATAACTGCGAAAAGCCGGGCCGGGTTTTGACGGTTTTCCAGTTTTCTGACACGTCTTCTCTTAATTCCTGCAAAGCTGCCACCATCTCCCGGGGTGTCATTTCCACGACGGGCGGATATCTCTTCAATCGATGCAGGTTCAGATCCGACTCCGGATTATGTGTCAGCTTTTCAATGTCCTTTGGTTTCTGCCCGTTACGCCAGTTCAGCTGCAGGGGGGATGGTCCCTTGATTGCCGGTTTGGTTTCGGCTTTGCTGATGAGGTCTTTGCCTGATGATGCATCGGCCGAGCTGCTTGCCGGGGCGGGTGTGTCTGGCGCCGGAACCGGCGGCGCCGGTGCAAGAGCATGACTGGCTGGAGGTATCTGGTTGGACATGAAGTGTCTCGGTAAAGTGATGTGTGGCTTACGCTGCATTGCATACGTCTTTGCCCATCTATGCCGGCGTTGTCGGCTGCCCATGAGTGAGCGTGGTCTACGGATAGTTCCGTTTTTGAGGCACGGGAATGCATGCAGCCGGCGTTCATGGCCAAGGGCATGGCGAATCACAATGGCTGTCAGGAACCGTGCGCGGCGCCCATGTTGCGAGGCAAATGTCGTGACTGTTGCCTTTTGTCAGCCTTATTCTGCATACTGTGGCAGGCGGCCACCTACGCTGCAAAAGCAGCCAGACAAGCGTCCGGACGAGCCGCCCGACAAGTTGTCACATACGCAGACAAGGAACTCCCAGCAATGTACGCGCCCTCGTTGCCCGCCGATTCGCTCGCCTCGCGCGTGGCGCGCAATTTTTTCACCCACAGCGGGCATGTGCCGCTTGTCATGCTGATCCTCGAGGCCTTGTTGGCGCGGCCCGGATACTTCTTTCGAACGGATCCTTATGTCCTCCTCGCTGCCGGGCTTGGCCAGGCATGGGTGATGGAGCGGCTGCGCAGTGATCAGCAGCTGCATCCGTTTCTCGCAAACCTGGCGGGTCCGTTGCTGTATTCCCTGGTCGAAGCGGCGCTGGAAGGGAGTGCATTCTTCCGCCAATGGCATCATCAGGCGTACTGGGGCTTCGCCATCGGCTTTGGTGTTTTGCACTGGGCCCAGACCCGGCGCGTCGGTCTGTCGACTCCGCTTGTCCTGACGGAAAACATCTTCCGCTCCGCGATCCCGCTAGTCATGTACGCGCTTTTCGAGGCGCGATCGAAGAACCAGGTGTTTTCGCTGGACGTGTTCCTTGCCGACCGTGCCCATGACTTCCTGGCGGTCGTTCTCCTGCTGCTCGGGGTGCTCCTTGGTTTTGCGGACGTCGGCCTGCGCCGCTCCATGGCGCGCATCGCCGAGCTGACGCGACGCCTGAGGCAGTATTCCGAATGGTCACTGGGGCGCGATATTCTCGATCGGGCCATTGCCGACGAAGGTGTTCTTTCGCTTCAGCGCGTGGAGCGCGCCATTCTCTTCATGGACATTCGCGGCTTTACCGCATGGAGCGAGCGCCAGGCGCCGGAAACCGTCGTTGATATGCTCAACAACTACTATCGCGCGGCGGAAAAAGCGCTTGTCGGAGCGCACCTGATCAAGATTAAACATACCGCCGACGAGGTGATGACCGTCTTCGCCGATGCAAAGAGCGCGATGGAAGCCGCCAGCCGCATGATCGTCGCCATGCAATCCGTATTGGCACCATCGGGTCTCGCCGCGGGTGGCGGCATTCATGTCGGACCGGTCGTCGAAGGCGTGCTCGGCGGCGAGGGAGCGCGCGCCTACGATTTCATCGGGGATACGGTCAATACCGCGCAACGCCTCTGTGACGCCGCAGGACCTGGAGAATTGCTGGTTTCCACCGCAGCCTGCCAAGCCAATGGTGTTCCCGTCACGACCGTGCGCCATGTCCTCGCCAAGGGAAAGAGTGCGCCAATCGAGGCGGTTGTGATCGTGCCCGTGCTGCGTGAATCCGCATCGGCCAACTAGCCGCCCGGCGAGCAGGCAAGGACGGCGCGTCGTACGACATGCATCAAGTGGAACCGTTTTTTCGGAACGCAGTCCAGATAATTTCATGACTGGTTTCGCACTTGCCCGAGGTAGAAGGCATATTGGTGCGGACAGGAGTACGATGATCGAGGCAGGAAAGGCGTTTAGCCACGCGTGTCGGGAATGATGCGGGGGCGATGCTGCAGCGCCAGGGGCATTCCCGATAGACACTTGCGGCCGGTCAATGTCTCAAGAGTCGGCTTGCGGAATCGCGCAGCGGAAATCCCGCCAGATGGGGCAACGGAAAGCATTGATCGAATCGCAATTGGCGGATTCTGCCGCTGAAAGGAATCACCGAAGATCAAGTGCTGCGATTGCAAGTGGCGGTACTTGGCCTGATGCGGAGGCATGACGGCCAGCGTGCGACTATGACCGGGGCGAGCATGGGGCGGCGGTGAAAAATTTTCTGCAGAACATCCATTCGCATGCAACGCCAGAAACAGGAAGGCCCAGTGAAGTTGCGCGCCGGTTTTGAACGAAAGGTCATTCTGGCCTTTGTCGCCGCCGTTCTCGTGGTCGCCGGGCTGGCAACGACCACATGGATCGTTGCCAGGGATGCGGCGGAAGCGTCGCATTGGGTCGCGCATACGCAGGAGGTGCTGAATAACCTCGTGCATATCAGGGCTGACACGCTGCAGATCGAACTCGACACACAAAATTTCAGGCTTACCGGCACACCCGCTCCCCTTGCCGAGCGCAATGCGACGATCGCGGCGCGCGAAGCGACATTGCAGCGCATCAAGGCGCTTACTACCGACAATCCCGGCCAGCAGGAACGCTGGAAGCAGTTGCGACAGGTGGTGGACGAACGCATCGCCATTTCGAAGCGCGTTGAATTCCTTCGGAAGACGCAAGGCCAGGACGCCGCGAGCGCCTACGTCGCCTCGGCACCCTTAAGGGAAACGCGCGACCGCATGTACCGGATATTGCGCGACATGGAGCAGGAAGAATACCGGCTGCTGGTCAATCGCAATGCGGAGCGGAAACGCGCGCACGAACTCTTTGTCGCCGGCGATACCGTCGTGGGACTGTTGCTTTTCCTGCTGCTGACCGGGACTTATCTCGTCATCCGGCGGCAGCTGGAGGAAACCGAGGCCAGCCAGCGTGCGCTGGCCGAAAACGAAGAAAGCCTCGCCACCACATTGCACTCTATCGGAGATGCGGTATTGGCCACGGATACGGCAGGCCTCGTCGCCCGCATGAATCGCGTGGCGGAACGTCTCACCGGCTGGCGTTTTGCCGAGGCGCGCGGCCGGCCGATCGAGGAAGTATTCAACGTCATTCATGAGGATACGCGCGAGCCGGCAGAAGTGCCGGTTGCAAAAGTGCTGGCAACGGGTGAAGTGCAGGATCTCGCCAACCATACCGCGCTCATCGCGCGCGACGGGAGCCAGCGGCCGATCACCGATAGCGCCGCGCCAATACGCGATGCCGCCGGAAGGATCAGCGGCGTGGTCCTGGTCTTTCGGGACGAAACGGCGGCGCGACAGGCCCGGAGGATGATCCGCCAGCAAAACGCGATTCTGGAGCAGCGCGTGCTGGAGCGCACGGCGGCCCTGCGTGAAAGCGAGGACCATCTGCGCAGCGTCATCAATAATGTCCCCGCGCTGATCGCCTTCGTCGATGCGCAGCAGCGGTATGTGTACGTCAATCAGCAGTACCTCGATCGTTTTGCCGCCGGAAGGACCGAGATTGCCGGCCGCCAGGTGAGCGAGATACTCGGCGAAGTGCGCTACGCCATCGCCTCTCCGATCATTACCGCGGTGTTGCAGGGGCAACGGCAGAACTATGACTGGCAACCGTTCCCCGGCGTATGGCAGGCGATCAATTATGTGCCCCGGCACGATGCCGAAGGCAATGTCGTCGGCTACTACGTACTCGGGACGGATATCACCGAGCGCAAGCAGGCCGAGGAAAAGATCCAGGCGCTCAACACGGACCTGAAGCGGCATGTGCGCGACCTGGAACATGTCAGCCGGGGCCTGAGAACGCTGAGCGCGGGCAATCGCACCATGCTCAGGGCAACGGACGAGCAGGATCTGCTCGATAGCATGTGCACGGCGATCGTCGAGGCTGGCGGCTACCGGATGGCCGCAGTCTGGTATCGAAGCAATGACGAGGCCTGCTCATTGCGGCCGATGGCGGAGAGCGCGCATCGCGGCGGCATCGGCGACCTGGAATGCATCAAGGCCACCTGGGCGGATAACGAACGTGGCCGTGGCGCCGTGGCCACCGCGATTCGCACCGGGCAGACAGTCGTGGTTCAAAACATGCGTGACGATCCGTCCTATGCGCCCTGGCGGGAGCGGCTGGGTGACTATGGAAGTTGCGTTTCCTGCCCCTTGCGCGTCAATGGCGAGATCATCGGCAGCCTGGCCATTTACGCCACCTCGCCCGACGGCTTCAGCCCGGATGAAGTGGCATTGCTGACCGAATCCGCGGACGATCTGGCGTTTGGCATCACGGTATTGCGCGTGCGTGCTGAACAACGACAATTCCAGCAGGCGATGCATCGGCTGACTTTTTATGATGCACTGACCGGATTGCCGAACCAGTTGCATTTCTCGGAAATGCTCAATGGAGCGATTGAAGACTCCACCCGCCATAGCAAGCAGTTTTCTGTGCTGCAAGCCAACCTGGAACGGCTCACCGAGATCAATGACGCCCTTGGCTTCGATCGCGGCGATCAGATCCTGCGTCAGTTCGGGGCGCGATTGCATGCCGTGGCTCCTGCCCGCGCGACCGTCGCGCGCCTGCGGGGCGACGAGTTCGCCATCCTGCTTCCGGACAGCGACGCCAATGCGGCGCTGGCGATCGCTGCCTGCGTGGAGAGCGCGCTGGCCGAACCCTTCCCGATTGCCGATATCGCACTCGACATGTCCGCCAAGATCGGCGTGGCCTTGTTCCCGGCGCACGGTGCAACGCCGCATGACCTGTTTCGCCACATGGACATCGCGGTGAACGTCGCCAAGAAGCGCGGGCAGGGGCACGCCGTCTTCGACCCGGCGCACAGTCACGGCCACTCGGGCCGGCTGACCATGGCCGGTGAATTGCGGCGCGCCATCGAACGTGGCGGCCTGATGCTCTACCTGCAGCCAAAAGTGGAGATCGCGACCGGACAGGTCAGTGGCGCGGAGGGCCTGGTGCGCTGGAAGCATCCTGAACGCGGCTTGATCCACCCTGCAGAGTTCATCGGTCTTGCCGAACATACCGGACTGATCAAACCCCTGACCGAATGGCTCATCGACGCCGCGCTTCGCCAGAACCAGACGTGGGAACGCGAGGGCGCGGCGCTGCCGATCGCCATCAATTTCTCGGCCCGTAACCTGCGCGATGACAACCTGCTCAGGAAACTTCGCCAGATTCGCAGCAGCCTGGGCGCCGCGTCCGGTGCGATCGAGATTGAAATCACCGAAAGCATGGTGATGGAGGACGCGGAGTATGCGCTGCACGTCCTGAACGATCTGCGCGACGAGGGCATTCGGCTTTACATCGACGACTTCGGCACCGGATATTCTTCGCTGAGTTATCTGCAGAAATTGCCCGTCGACTATATCAAGATCGATCAATCGTTCGTCAACGATATGCTGTTCACCCGGGATTCGTCCGTGATTGTCCAGTCCACCATCGACCTGGCCCACGATCTTGGACGAAAGGTCGTTGCGGAGGGTGTCGAAAGCCAGGCACACTGGGATCAGCTGGCCGAATTCGGCGCCGATATGGCGCAAGGCTATTTCATTGCCAAACCGATGCCGTCCGACGAATTCCGGGTGTGGCTCGACCGGTTCCGCGCATCCGCAGCCACGCGCTCGATGAAGACGTGACGTCCGCAGTCACGGACTCGTCGGAGTACCTGAAGTCAGCACATCCAGGATGGCCGCCGTCTCCGCGTCGGGCGTGCCATCGAATTGACGCGGCCGGTATTTCATCTGGAAAGAGATCAGCATCGCTCGCGTCGCATCGTCCAGTTGGCCGCTGCAGGGCAGGACGTAGCCGTGCTCCACCAGTTTCTGCTGAAACCACGCGATGTCCGGCAACTGCTCCGCAAAGTATTGCTGTCGTTGCGCCACCGCCGCCGGATCGGGCCAGCGGATGAGACCGGCCTGTGCAAGCCGCTGCCACGGAAACAAGGGGCCGGGATCCACCTTGCGTTGGGGGGCGATTTCGTTGTGGCCCAGGATGTTGTCCGGCGAGATGTGGTGGCGCGCGACGATCTGCTGCAGAAGTTCGATCAGCAGCGAAATCTGTTCGGGCGGATAGGGAAAGTACACGCGCCCTTCCGGCGTGTCGCGATAGCCGGGATTGACGATCTCGATGCCGATCGAACTGAAATTCAACTGGGCATCGTTCTTCCACGCACTCAGGCCGGCGTGGTAGGCGCGCCGGTTCTCATCGACCAGCTGATAGATTTTCGGCGGATGATCCTCGATCAGGTAATGGCTGCTGACCTCGCCCTTCGTCAGGATTGACAGCGCGCGCGGAAAATCGCCATCGGTGTAATGCAGGATCACGTAGCGGACGCGGCTGTCCTGGGAAACCGAGGAAAAGTGCCGGTCAATGGGCGGACCGCCCGCGCAGCCGCCCAGCAGGATCAGGCAAAGTAGGGAAAGCAGGTATCTCATCGGGGCGGGCAGGCGTGTCGACAGGGGGAATTGTAGCGCGCTACGCTCGCAACGCCGCCGGTGTCGTGCCGAACTCCCGCCGGATCAACTTCCTCAACGCCGTCCCGTCCTGGTAGCCGACCCGGACGGCGATGGACTCGATCGACATGGTGGTCGTCTCGATCAGGTGGGCTGCCTGCAGCAGGCGCCTGCGCTGAAGAAACTTGACGGGCGATACGCCCGTCGCCGCCTCGATGCGC
Source organism: Pseudomonadota bacterium (assembly GCA_021821365.1). Classification (GTDB taxonomy): domain Bacteria; phylum Pseudomonadota; class Gammaproteobacteria; order Burkholderiales; family Burkholderiaceae_D; genus Noviherbaspirillum. Next base: position 31,002 of record JAKACN010000014.1, read on the forward strand.
CGCGCCAGCGTCTTCGGCGATACGGCCAGTTCAGCGGCGAGGTCGGCAATGCAGATCGGCCCGGAGAGATGCGCATCGATCCAGCGCTCCGCGGCGATGACGGTGGGATCGACATGCCGAACGTGGGCCTGGATCATGTAGCGTGCCTGCGACGGACGCTGGTCGATGATCAGGTAGCGCGCGCAAAGGTGGGCAACGGAGGTGCCCATGGTGTCGGCCACGATGGCCAGCATCAGGTCGAGCTGCGAATAGGCCGATCCGGCCGTCAGATAGGGGCCGTCGCGCAGCAGCATTTTCGTCTCGTCCAGACGCACGTCGGGATGCCGTGCGCGGAACAGGTGGGCCAGCCACCATGTCATCGTCACGTTCCGCCCGGAGAGAAGGCCGGCATCAGCCAGCAGGAATACCGACGAGCAGGAGGCGCCGATCCGCACCGTATGCGGTGCCAATCGCAGCAGCTCCATGGCGGCCAGCGCATCTTTCTTTTGCAGGCGCGCGCCGATCGCTTCGTCCGACACCAGGCCGAGGCCGGGGATGACGATCCACTCCGGCCACGGAGCGCGCTCGATCACCTCGGCGAATGTCAGGTCTGCCGTCAGCCGCAGGCCGCCGCCGGTGCGAATGGATTTCCGGTACCCGGCGACGAGAAGCCGCACGCGTCCGGGCTTGCGTGCGCCGGACAGGAAAGCCTGCCCCGCGCGAATGGTATCGAGCGTGATGGCAAGACTGGAATCCATGACGCCTTCCAGCGCCAGTACAAGGATGGTTTTCATTTGTCCATTTTGGCATGAAAAATGTCAAAAATGTCCATTCTCGAAGGTCGCTGCCGCGGGCAGACTTGCCACTCATCGCCTCGTCGTATTCCCGATCAACTGACAACAAGGAGCCATCAATGTCGAAACGCAACCTGAATGAGGACGATCCGCTGGATGACTTCACCGCGCGCGAGACGACGCTCGACGGTGTCACGAAGGTCGTGTACGTCGCCGGTAGCGGGCCGGCCGTGATTGTGATGACGGAGATGCCGGGCATCAGCCCGCATGTCGCGCGCTTCAGCCGCTGGGTGCGGGATGCGGGCTTCACGGTATACATGCCATCCCTGTTCGGCAGGGACGGTGCGGTACCCAGGGCGGAAGAGGGCGTCGCGACGTTCAAGCGGGTGTGCGTGAGTGCGGAGTTCCGCGCCTTTGCCGCCAATGAATCGAGCCCGGTGACTGTATGGCTGCGCGCGCTGGCGAGGCAGGCGCACCGGGAGTGTGGCGGTCCGGGCGTGGGCGCGGTCGGCATGTGCTTCACCGGCAACTTTGCACTGACGATGATGCTGGAGCCCGCCATGCTCGCTCCGGTGCTGTCGCAGCCCTCGCTGCCGCTCAACGATCCTGCCGGCCTCGAGATCGCGCCGAATGAACTCGCTGCCGTGCGGCGTCGCCTGGAACGGGACGATCTGACCGTGATGGCTTATCGCTTCCAGGGCGACCGCGTCTGCACCGCGCAACGCTTTGCGGCCTATGCGGAGGCCCTCGGCGAGCGCTTCGTTGCGCATGTGTTGCCGGACAGCGCTGCAAATCGCGAGGTGCCGCCCTTTTTCGAGAAAGTGGTGGCATGCCCGCATAGCGTGGTGACCGCGCACCTGATCGATGAAGCCGGTCAGCCGACGATTGCGGCGCGCGACGAGATTCTGGCCTTTTTCCAGCGTCGGCTTGCACCATGTCCGTAAATTCGGCGGCACGCCGCATGAATACCATGACTTCAGTCAGCAGGACCTGCCGGACCTGCACAGCGCAACGTGTTGTGGTGAGGTATTGCCGTTCGCAAGCGTCTTTCTGCTTTCTGTCCACTCGCATGCCATGCCGCATCCGGGCATGAGGTTCAGCAGAATCCGTGCTGATCCGGTTTGGCGGGAACACGCCGCCGCCCTATAGTGAATGACCCCGCGCAGGTTGCGATTTCGCGGCGTAGTTGGCGGGAGTTCAATACGTGCACGGCGCGGCTGCGTTCGCTTTGTCGAGAAGCATCTGTCGGACGCGTTGCCGTCATCGCGCCATCGCTGCGGCAAGGAGTCCGATCATGTTCACTGCGAAAAAGACCCTTACGGTCGTCACGGCCCCTCCCCGCAAGAGCAGCCTGTATTACCGCCACCGCTTGCCGGTGCGATTGATGCACTGGATTAATGTCCTGTGCCTGGTCGTTCTCTTCATGAGCGGGCTATCCATCTTCAATGCCCATCCCGCCCTCTACCTGGGAGACTCGTCGTATAGCGGTCGACCGGCCGTCCTGGAGATCACGACGGCGGATGGCGCATCGAATGCTGCTGCGCAGCGGAAACGAGGCATATTGCGCATCGGTGCCCATCGCTTTGATACGACCGGCATTCTCGGCGTGTCGAAAGGGCCAAACGGTTCGATCAACCGGAATGCCTTTCCGGCGTGGATGACCATTCCGGGCTTCTACTCGCTGGCGTTGGCGAGGCAGTGGCATTTCTTCTTTGCATGGCTGTTCGTCCTCAATGGTCTGACCTACCTCCTGTACACCGTGCTGAGCGGGCATCTCATGCGTGATCTCGCTCCGAGCAGAAACGAGCTGAACGGTATCGGTACATCGGTGAAGGACCATCTTCTGTTCCGCCATCCGCAGGGCGAAGCCGCGAAGCGCTACAACGTGCTGCAGAAGCTGGCGTACCTGGCGGTCATCTTTGTGCTGCTTCCGCTGATCGTACTGATGGGCATGGCGATGTCACCCACGCTGGACAGCCTGATCACCGGCTGGGTGGACTGGGTTGGCGGACGCCAGTCGGCGCGCACGATCCATTTCATCATCGCCTGGCTACTGGTTGCGTTCGTGCTGATTCATGTCTTCGAGGTGATCGTCAGCGGGCTGTGGAATCACCTGCGGTCCATGATCACGGGCTATTACGATATCGGCCGCGAACCTGCGACGGGAGCACGCCATGAAAACGCATAGCGACCAAAGACGCCTGCTGCTGCGCGGTGCGCTGGGAGCGTTCGGGACAATTGCCATCAGCGGCTGCGACAGGTTGAGCCAGGCAGGATGGTTCCAGGAGACGCTCTCCGCCGGCGAAGTGCTGAGCCGCGCCGCGCACAAGCTTCTCGTGCCGCGCAATGCCATGGCGCAGGAATTCACCGAAGCGGATTTGTCGCCGCACTTTCGCAGCAATGGCACCAGCAATCCGGAAAATCCGCACTACCAGTCACTGGCCGCGCACGATTTCAAGGGCTGGGCACTGAAGGTGGACGGCCTGGTGGAGCATCCCGTGCAACTGTCGCTGGCAGAGCTGCGCGCCATGCCGAACCGCACGCAGATCACGCGGCACGACTGCGTGGAAGGCTGGAGCGCGATTGGAAAGTGGACCGGCGTTCCGCTCGCTCGCGTGCTCGAGATGGTGCGGCCCGAGCCTCGTGCGAGGTTTGCAGTATTTCACTGCGCCGATCCGATGGATGGACCTGGCTCCGCGCCATATTACGAAAGCCTCGACATGGACGATGCTGTCCATCCGCAGACCATACTTGCGTACGCCCTGAACGACCAGGCGCTGCCGGTGGCGAACGGCGCGCCATTGCGCCTGCGGGTGGAGCGCCAGCTCGGTTACAAGCATGCGAAATATCTCGATCGGATCGAACTGGTCGCGAGCCTGGATGGAGTCCGCGGCGGAAAGGGCGGCTATTGGGAGGACGGCTACGGCTACCAGTGGTATGCGGGGATTTGATCGCCGGTGTGTCGGGATCAGGCAGCCGGATGATCGTACTGTTCGCGCAACCAGCGCACACGCGTCGCGAGGCGTTCCTTCCACGTGCCAGACAGACCGGGAACGTCGAGGATTTCAAGCAGATCATCGATAGGCGGCCGATGCACCGACTGGATCCGCCAGAATCGATCGATGGATATACGCGCCGTTTCCCGTTCGATCAACTCCATCGTATCCTCCGGTGCGATGGTGCCCTCCTGGAGAACCCGGTAATACCATCCCGTAATGCGTTCCTCGGCGATGAAGACGGACATCCTGTCGATGCCGTAGCGATGGTTGATTTTCCAGCACGGACTGCGTGGTTGCGACACCTGGAGGAGCGCTGTGCCGATCCTGAACACATCGCCGATGTGCACGTTTTCTTCCGTCAATCCGGATGCCGAGATGTTCTCGCCGATGCTTCCGGGAACCAGCGCTTGGGCAATCTCCGGAAACTGCCTGGAGAGACGCCCGTAATTTTCGACGGCAAATTGATGAATTGCTTTCTCCGGTCCGCCATGCACGCGCAAGTCCGCGTGCTCGTCGCCGGCAATACCCGATGTCGTTACGGCGACAGGATGTTGCATCCGTTTTTTGAATATGCCGCTGCGGTGGCCTTCCTGGCTCAATATGCCGATCCCGCCGGCAAAAAGATGGTCGATGGTTGACGTGAGGTACATAGGGATGGGCCGGACGGAGAGCGCGCGGGCGCCTTCCGACGAAACAGGCCTGGTGTGACGATGGATAGCTGAACTATATCCCACTGAAAAAGATCACGTGCAATGACTTCATGGAATGGACGACATCTGGGCGTGTGACGTATGGAAGTGGTGACAGAACTCGGTCCGCTCCGCAGGTTCCGTGCATCGAGCCGGGCAGCGCACGCCACTGGTGAGGCAGTCGCGGATAAGCCACCAAGTTGGCCGCGCTGCGCCGAATCAGTGACTGCATCAGAAAAGACATCTCGCGGGTTTGCGGAAAGTCAAATTGCGAGACCGGGGACCGGCCGCCTTTCCGACATGCTGCCTACACTGGGATTGGCAGTCTAGAGAATCCGGGAGGTGAATGATGGCCGAACTTAATCGTGAGCAATTGGATGAAGGTGATCGGGACTTGCTCCATAAAATCGATGCTGTTGGCTGGGGCGTATTCCTGATCTGGATGGGAATAGCGTTTCTCACCAACATCAGCTGGGGAATCGGACTCATCGGTGTAGGCGTGATTATCATCGGCATCGTATTCCTTGCCTGGGGTGTCGTCGAGCTGCTGAGCATCCAATATGGTGCAGGCGTTTTGATACCCGGCGGCGTGCTGCCGATCCTGTTCATCGTGGCCGGTATCGCGCTCGTTGTTTCAGGGCTGTTCCGGAAGCCGCATCATTAGCAGATCGTACGGAGGATGATTGAGGGTGTGTTGTCCTGTCAGACAAAGGAAGGCGCGAGCGGTGAGTCAGTGAACGTTCCTCGGGAATCCGACCGTCTGCGACAGCAATACCTGTTGATCGTGGGTGAGCCCGAGAGCGCCGGCGATTGCCGCGCGGTCGATCCATGCGCGGATCACGGTGGCGAGACCGTTGCCTGCAGCGAACAGGTAGACGTTCTGTGCAATAGCGCCGGCCGCGGCATAGGCAAAACCTTCGCGCTGCTCCGCCGGCACCAGACGCATGCGTGCATGGTCGGCCACATAGACCAGGTCCATCGGCGCTTCGTCGACGAAGTCCTGGTATCCCGTCACCCGCCGCACATCGTTCCCCGCAATCAGCTGCAACGCGTGTGCGCCGGCATCGTAACGATAGGCGCCGGACGGCAGTGCCACGAACACATCGATCTCCTGCGCATTCAGTGCCGATGGAGCAGTGCGTCCGCCGTCCGCGCGGTTGATTCCATACGCTGCCCAGAGCAGACCGGAAAGCAGGTCCAGGGGCAATGCGTCCGCCGCGAATTCACGGGACGATTGACGTTCTGCCAATGCATCCATCAAGGGGAGGCCGCCGTGCTTCACGGGTGCGGGCAGGGCAATGGAGGGCTCCGATTCACCGAGCGCGGGTTTGGGCCGCAAGCTCCCCATCATGCCGAGTGCCAGCTTGGTCAAGGTATTCATCGCCGCCCTTTCCTTCGTGCGGAACCACACGCATCAAGGCTATGCCACCACAGCGTACCTGTCTTGACGGAGCGCAATCGCAATCAAATCATTTCCGGCACACATCGTCCAGCCGACCTCATCACCCACCTGTCAACGTTGACAGGATCGGTGTCGCAATTGCGGTTCCGCCGTTGACGACTCATCGCCGAGTCGCGATATTGTCCTTGTCGAAAGGCACAACATTCACGACGTTGCAAGACGAAAACCAAGGAGCCGATGCATGCAGATCCAGTTCAAGCAGCCAGCCGCCAGCGCAATCTTCCTTGCACTGGCACTTATCACGTCTTCAGCCTTTGCGGAATCGTATCCCGCTCCGCTGCAGGCCAAGGTGAACAAGTACAAACTGAAGCTGGTCGAGTGGGCAGCCAACCCGACTGTCGTGGCGGCGGTCAAGGAGGCCAATAGCAAGGGGGCGCTGCCCGGCATGACCAACAGCAAATGGCTTGAAATCGGCGATAAGGAACCGGTTGCCGTGGCATTCTCCACCAGCAAGGCAGGCAGCCTCGTGAAGAAATGGGAAGAGGACAAGGACATCAACAAGCTTGTGGTCCGCGACGAAAAGGGCAACCTGGTCGCGGCCAGCACCAAGCCGCTGCTGTACAACAATGCGGTGCGCCCGGTTTACATCAATGCGATGAAGGGGCAGCCATGGATCGCGAGTGCGATTGCGCCCGATCCGACCACGCAGATCAAGAGCGTGCAGGCGTCCGCTCCGGTCATGGATGGCAACAAGGTGATCGGCGTGATTCACGTCGGCATCACCACTGAATAGCGTTTGCCGCGCATACGGTTCCGTTACTGGAGGCACCCATGAAATTCATTGAGACCATGAAGGTCGGGCCGAGGCTTGCCGCCGGTTTCGGAATCGTCCTTATCCTCATGCTGGCGCTGACTGGCGTCGCTATCAGCCGCATGTCGTTCATCAGGCAGAGCCTGGACGGCATCGTTCAGGGCGATGCTGCCAGGTTGCGGCTCGTGAATTCGATGCGCGATCTGGCCCGCTATCAGTCGGTCACGGTACGCGACGTGGTAATGCAGGACGATTTCGCGTTCAAGAAGAAAGAGCTGCTGCTTGCCAAAAAGGCGAGAGAAAGCTATCGCGACGCGCAAGAGCAGGTCGCGAAATTGATGGTCGACGACAAGGGCAAGCAGGAATTGGCCGCGATCACCATCATCGACGAAAAGGTCAGGGTCGCCATCGACAAGGTCGTCGATCTGTCCCTGAGCGGCGACATACCGGAAGCGGCGGCAACGATCAGGGATCAGGTGCGTCCTGCGCAGATCGAGCTGATCACCGCGATCGACGCATTGCTTGAGAATGTGGAAAACAATTCAAGGAACGCGGCACTGGCCGCGAGTCAGACCTATCAAAGTGCCGTCAGGCTGATCGCTGTCTTCGGCGTGCTTGCCGTGCTGGTGGGTGTGGCTGCGGCCATGCTGATCACGCGCAGCCTGTTGATGCAGCTTGGCGGCGAACCGGCATATGCTTCGCGCATCGCCGGCCAGATCGCCGCGGGCGACCTGGCGGTGATCGTGGAAACGAAAGCAAAGGATCGCGGCAGCCTGCTCTATGCAATGAAGGAAATGCGCGACAGCCTGGCGCGCATTGTCGCCGAGGTACGCAGCAGCACCGACACCATCAACACCGCGGCGAGCGAGATTGCGGCAGGCAATATCGACCTGTCGTCACGCACCGAACAGCAGGCCAGCTCGCTGGAGGAAACCGCGTCGTCGATGGAAGAGCTGACTTCCATCGTCAAACAGAATGCCGATGGCGCCCGCCAGGCCAGTGCCTTGGCGACTTCCGCGAGCGATGTGGCGCGAAAGGGTGGCATCGTGGTATCGGAGGTGATCGATACGATGGGCGCGATCAACGACTCGTCCCGCAAGATCGCCGACATCATCGGCGTGATCGACGGCATCGCCTTCCAGACCAATATCCTGGCGTTGAACGCCGCCGTCGAAGCGGCGCGCGCCGGCGAGCAGGGGCGCGGCTTCGCGGTGGTCGCCTCCGAGGTGCGCAATCTCGCACAACGCTCGGCTGCCGCCGCCAAGGAGATCAAGGAGCTGATCGGCAATTCCGTGGAAAAGGTCGATGTCGGCGCCAGGCTGGTGGATCAGGCCGGTGCCACGATGACTGAAATCGTCGACAGCGTCAAACGGGTCAACGACATCATCAGCGAAATCGCTGCCGCCAGCGGAGAACAGGCATCCGGGATCGAGCAGGTCAATCAGGCCATCGCACAGATGGATGAGGTGACGCAGCAAAACTCCTCGCTCGTGGAGCAGGCGGCCGCGGCAGCGGAATCGATGCAGGAACAGGCCAAGGGATTGGCTCAGGTCGTCAGCGTGTTCCGACTGGCGTCGGCGCAGGGGACGACTACGCAGGACCCCGCACCCGCACCCGCGATCGGCAGGGAGGCAGCAGCGCACGGCAATGCGCGCATCGTGAAACTGTCCCGAAAAAAGCGAGCGCCGAAATTGTCCGTGTATCCGGACGCCTATGTTCGTGCAGCGAAGGCGCAACCTGTCCTCGCCGGCGAATGGGAGCAATTCTGACGAGCTGTCGCGGGCAATCCTGCCCGCGGGTAGCCGTGCCTCGCATCACGCTGCAACAATCAAGACTTCGAACCGCAACATGGATAACACGCTAGACGAATCCGCACCGGCACACACAATGGAGTGCTGTGCC
>JAKACN010000223.1 GCA_021821365.1 Pseudomonadota bacterium
TTCTTCGCCAAATCGACGCCGATTGTCGTAATCTTCATTTTGGATGCCTCCTTTTCAAGGTGGTTGGTGACAACTCCACTTTGGCACTCAGATGCCGTTTCTGAAAGGAGGCGTCCATTCCATTACGAAAAGCACGAAAAATTCTTCCGTGTGTTCTGTGGGGCACGCCGCGTGTCTTCCGTGGACAACGCCTTATCGCACGTGGTTCCGCGTCACGCACGACGTCATATCTTTTGTCCACAAAACACACAAAAGAACACAAAAGAATTTTTCGTGTTTTTTGTGGGGCACGCCGAGTGTTTTTCGTGGACCATGCCTTTCTCGCGCGCTGCTCCACCTCATGCGCGTGCATTAAGTCCCTGACCTTATCCACGAAACACACGAAAAATTCTTTTGTGTTTTCCGTGGGTCATATCTTTTTTACATGATTCCGGGAATTAACAGCTTTCTTCACCGACTTAAGCGTCCGCTAAGCTTGCCGGCCTAAAATATTTTCCTCACATCGGGCAGTAGCGGATCTGCGGCGGTCACAGCGCGGCGATCATGAACAGGGAGGTACTCTTATGGCTGTGTCATTTGATCGAAGCGGGTTGCCTGCGTGTTGCGGGGTCGGACTGGTTCCCGGCGAACCGCAGACGGAATGTCCGCGCTGTCATGCGCGTTACGACACCGCCGTCTTGTCACGTGCGGTGCAGGACCTGAAGTCCGGACGGAAAATGGAAAGCATTGTCCTGCCCGTTCCACTCACGCGGATTATGACGGGCCGAAACGTCCCGCCGAAGCTGAAGATTCCGGCCTGACGAGTCCGGTGCGCACCGGAACATTACGCCCATCCTTCCGTGGAGCCGCGACAATCGGGCGCCTATCCTTTGCGCTCGCCATCGCGGTCGGCGCTTCCGCTGTCGCCGCACCGGCGCCGTGGTACATATGGCGCAGCAAGCTGAACGGAACGACGGTCTGCGCGCAATTCATGCAAGGCGAGTGGGAAAAGATCGCTGGCGCGTTTCGCGACGCGCACTGCACAAAACCCGCACTGCCGGATGACGCGGGCTGATCGCCAGCCCGCGTTCGCGCTTTCCGTGAGTCCCATCTATTCCAGATACTGCGCATTCCACCGCGTGTAGAGCGCATAGGCCGCGGCTTTCATCGCGTACTTGTCTTCGTAGTCCGCAGGGTCGAGCGGGTCGTACACGTAGAAGTTGGCGCGGTTGTTCACCGTCCCGATCATGTGGCGGATCTTGTCCGGTAGCGTGTACGGCGGCTGCCATTCGAAATCGTCCTGCGCTTCGTAGTGCAGGAACACGGGCACGATGGGAACGCCGGTGCGGATCGATACCTCGAAAGCCCCCGATTTGAATTCGCTGAACAGGCGGCGCCCCTTGCAGCCGCCTTCCGGATAGAGCGCGATATTGTGGCCGGCCTTCACCGCTTCCACCATCGTCCGGATCGCCTGCTGGCGGGATGCCGGGTCGTCGCGATCCACGTACAGCGTACCGGCCGCCTTCGTGATGCGGCCGACAATGAACCAGTCCTGTACCTGCACTTTCGCCAGCGAGACGACATCGAACAGCGCGGGGATGCCGATATCCTCGAATGCCGAAGGATGGTTCGCGATCAGGATGAAACGAGTGGGCAGGCGTCGGCGGTTCTTCTGGTGCAGGCGCAGGTCGATGTCGAGCGCGCGCACGAAGCTGCGGCACCAGGCGTGGAACAGGCGCGCAACGGGATGCATACCGGGATACGTCCTGCGCCATGGCACCCATGACAACACGTAGAGCAACGCGGTGAACAGGATGAAATCCGCCCAGCCGATCAGTTTTCGCATCCAGCGCAGCAGCAGCAACATCGGTCGGCCTCCTGCCCGTACACGAATGCATTATTGCCTTCGCGCATACGTTGGCGCAAGCCCGCGTTGCATTCGCGGATGCGATTGCAACACCATCAGAATTTCGCCAGCTGCTGCTGGATCTCCTTGTCGATGGCATGCAATGCCACGGTCTTCTCGACCGCGCCGCGCTTGACCGCTTCTTTCGGCATCCCATACACGACGCAGCTCGCTTCGTCCTGCGCCACCGTGTGCGCCCCGGCCTTGCGCATTTCCAGCAGGCCGGCCGCGCCGTCGTCACCCATGCCGGTCATGATTACGCCCAGCGCATTGGCGCCGGCCGCCTTGGCGACGGAGCGGAACAGCACGTCGACCGAAGGACGGTGGCGGTTCACCAGCGGCCCATCGACGACCTCGACGAAATACTGCGCGCCGTTGCGCCGCAACAGCATGTGCCGGCCGCCCGGCGCGATCAGGGCCTGTCCGGGAATGACGCGGTCATTGTTCTGCGCTTCCTTGACGGCGATCCGGCAGATGCTGTCGAGCCGATCGGCAAAGGCGGCGGTGAACTTCTCCGGCATATGCTGCACGATCACAATCCCGGGCGACACGCGCGGCAATGCCGTCAGCACTGCCTCCAGCGCCTGCGTGCCGCCGGTGGAGGTGCCGATGGCCACCACACGTTCGGTGGTCTGTGTCATGGCCTGGCCGTCGGCCGGCGTGAGGATGACGTCGGCAGTGTATTTCTCGGTGACCGGTGGCGCGGCATGCTGCTGCCGCACCAGGTGCTTCACGTTGGCGCGCGCCGCGGTGCGGACCGCCGTGATCAGCTCGTCGGAACTGTCCTTCAGGTATTGCCTGAGACCGAGTTTGGGCTTGGTGATGATGGCGACGGCGCCGGCTGCCAGCGCCTCCATGGTGGTCTGCGCGCCCTTTTCCGTCAGCGTCGAACAGATGACGACCGGCGTCGGGCGCTCGCTCATGATCTTCCTGAGGAAGGTGATGCCATCCATGCGCGGCATTTCCACATCGAGCACGATCACGTCCGGCCACTGCATTTTCATGCGCTCCATCGCGAGCAGGGGATCGGCCACCGCGTGCGTGACCGTGATGCCGGGCGCGTCCGCCAGCAGGCCGGTCAATACCTGGCGCACGACGGCGGAATCGTCCACGACCAATACCTTGATGCTGTTCATGCGCTGCTTCCTGTTTCCATGAGTACCGTCAGCCCGGCGTCACCTGGCGCGACCAGACGTTGCCGCTGCTGACGTCGAAAATGATTTGCCGGTGGCCGACACCGAACAGGCTTTCGGACAGAATGGGAATGCCGTGCGCATGCAGCAGTTCGCGCGCGGTTTCGCCATTCCGCTTGCCGACATGAATAGGCGTCGTGCGCGCGCCGGGAAACATGTCGCCGCCCCCGAAAATCTTTCCCTGGCATTCCGTCGGCATCACACCGGCGGTGCGCAGTTCGCGCAGCATCAGCCACATCACTTCCTCGCCATAGCGTCCGTCGGGCTCCGCGGGAGAGCGCGAAGGACGGCTTGCGAGCAGGAAATGCGACATCGCCCCGATGCGCAGGCGCGGATGCCAGAGCGTGATCGACACGCAGGAGCCGAGCAGCGTGCGGATCCGGTAATCCGCATTGCCGACGAAGTATTCGCCGGGCTGCAGGAAAATATCGACGGACGCCTTCTTGCCTGGCATGGCATCACGCGACCTTCCGGTACACCGACGGCATCACCGGTTGCACCAGGTCCGTCACGCCGTGCAGGCTTTCGGAATGGCCGATGAAGAAGTAGCCGTTCGGTTTCAGCAGCGAGAGCACGCGCGCCACGACCTGCTGCTTGGTGTCGCCGTTGAAGTAGATCATCACATTGCGCAGGAAGATCACATCGAAGGTGCCGAGCTGCGGCAGCGTGTCATTCAGGTTCGCCTGGAGGAACTGCACCCGCTGGCGCAGGCCTCGCTCGACCAGCAGCGTCCCTTGCTGCGTACCGGTTCCCTTCAGGCAGTAGCGTCTCAGGAAGTCGGCCGGAATGTGCGTGGTGCGTTCCAGCGGATAGTGGCCGGTGCGCGCGCGCGCCAGCACCCGCGTGCTGATGTCCGATCCGATCACTTCCCACTGCGCCTCCCTCAGCGTGTCGGCCAGCACCATGGCGATGCTGTACGCCTCTTCGCCGCTGGAGCTGGCCGCGCTCCACACGCGAAAGGTCTGCCCGTTCCGGCGCAGGCTGCCAGCCGCTTCCCGCAGCAGCTCAAAGTGCTTCGGCTCGCGGAAGAAATAGGTCTCGTTGGTTGTCAGCAGGTCGATGGCCGTCTGCACTTCGGCGGCGTCGTTGCCGCTGGCGAGCAGCCGGAAGTATTCGCCATAGGTGTTCAAGCGGCACTGCTGCACGCGCTTGGCAAGGCGTCCGCTGACGAGTGCCTTCTTGGCCGGCGACATGCTGATGCCGGCCGTCTCGAAGATGAAGCGCTGGAACTGCGCAAACTCGTGGTCGGTAATCGTGATGATATTTCCCACGGCACTTCACTCATCCATGGTTTTCTTCGTCGCATCCATCGACAGCGCCGCCAGCGCGCCGAGGTCCTCGGTCGACAGCACATTGTCGACGTGGAGCAGGATGACGAATTTGCCGTTGACCTTGCCCATGCCTTCGATGAAGTCGGTGCGGATCTTCGCGCCGAAGCTGGGCGGCGGCTCGATCTCGGAAGCCGGTATCTCCAGCACCGCATTGACCGCGTCGACCACCACGCCGACCACCTGCTGCCCGTCGTGGTGGCTGACTTCCACGATCACGATGCAGGTGCGCTTGGTGATGGCGGTCGGCGCCCTGCCGAAGCGCGAAGCCAGGTCCAGCACCGGCACCACCGCGCCGCGCAGGTTGATCACGCCGCGTATGCATTCCGGCATCATCGGCACTTCGGTCAGGCCGCCGTATTCGATGATTTCCTTGATCGCCAGGATGCCGATGGCGAAGGTTTCGCCTCCCAGCATGAAGGTCAGGTACTGCGCGTGGTCGGCGCCGGCTTGTTGTATCGCATTCGGCTTGGCTGCTACCAGAGAACTCATTCAGGCCTCCCTAGAATTTCGTGAACTGCGACTCGTCCGGCGTTTGCGCCGCGGCAAATGCATGTTCCGGCAGTTTCTTCGCGCCATTCAGTCTTGTCGCCGGCGTCTTTGAACCAGGCTTGCGCGGCGCCGCAGCTCCCGCTGCCGCAGCTGCCACGGCGGATTGCGCATGCTTCAGCCTGAAGAAGGACATCGTCTGCTGCAACTGCTCGGCCTGCCCGCTCATTTCTTCCGCCGTCGCCGCCAGTTCCTCCGAACTCGAGGCGTTCTGCTGCGTCGCCTGGCTCAGCTGCCCCACTGCCGCATTGATCTGGCCCACGCCCGACGACTGCTCTTCCGATGCCGCCGTGATCTCCTGCACCAGATCCGATGTCTTCTTGATGTTCGGCACCATTTCGTCGAGCAGCTTGCCCGCCTTCTCCGCCAGCCCCACGCTGTTGCTCGCGACTTCGCCGATCTCCTGCGCCGCCACCTGGCTGCGTTCGGCCAGCTTGCGCACCTCCGCGGCCACCACCGCGAAACCCTTGCCGTGCTCCCCGGCGCGCGCCGCCTCGATTGCCGCATTCAACGCCAGCAGGTTGGTCTGGTAGGCGATGTCGTCGATGATGCCGATCTTCTTCGCGATCTGGTTCATCGCGCTGACGGTCTCCTTGACCGCTTCGCCGCCCTCCGCCGCTTCCTGCGCCGCCTTGGTCGCCATGCCGTCCGTGACTTTCGCGTTCTCGGTGTTCTGCGAAATCGAGGCCGTCATCTGTTCGATCGAGGCGCTGGTCTCTTCGACACCCGCCGCCTGCTCGCTCGCCGCCTGCGACAGCGACTGCGCCGTGGCGCTGACTTCCTCCGACGCGCTCGCCAGCGCATCCGCCGCGCTGTTCACCTCGGCCACCACCAGCGAGAGCTTGTCGACCATGTTGTTCGCGTATTCCTTGAGCTGGCCGAATGCGCCCTCGTAGGACTTGTCGATCTTTGCGGTCAGGTCGCCTTCGGACATCGCGCCCATCACCCGCACCACATCGTCGATGGACGCGCCGGTCGTCGTCATCAACTGGTTCAGGCCGGCCGCCATCTCTTCCTGGAATCCGCGCAGGCCTGCCGTATCGACACGCGCGTCGAAGTTGCCATGATTGGCGGCCTCGATCACGCGACGCTGGCCGTCGATCACCTGATTGAGCTTGTCGACGGTATTGTTCGTGTACTCCTTGAGCTGCCCGAATGCGCCCTGGTATTCCTTGTCGATCGTTTGCGACAGATCGCCGTCGGACACCGCGCCCATCACGCGCACCACATCGACGATGCTGTCTCCGGTGACCGTCACCAGCTGGTTCAGGCCCTCCCCCATTTCCCTCTGGAAGCCCTGCAGCCCATCCAGCGCGATGCGGGCATCGAAGTTGCCGCGGTTGGCCGCCTCGACTACGCGCTTCTGGCCGTCGATCACCTGCGTCAGCTTGGCCACCATGGTCTGCATCGCATGCAGCAGCTGGCCCGTTTCATCCCTGCTCGTCGCTTCGATCCTGATGCCGAGATCGCCATCCCTGAGCTGGTTGGCAGCCTGCACCGCCTGTCCGAGCGGACGGGTGATGCTCAGCGTGATCCAGAACGCGGTCAGCGCCGACAGCACCGCCGCAAGGCTGCCCATGATGAGCATGATCATGCGCGCGTTGTGGTACTCGTCGGAGGCATCCTTGCCGGAATCCTCCATCAATTGGCCCTGGTACTTGATCAACGCATCCAGCGCCTCCATGTACGCGAGCTGGGCAGGTCGCAATTGCGTCAGCAGCAGGTTTTTCGCCTCATCCTTCTTTCCTTCGTTGACGAACCGGGTGAACTGCTCCTCATGGACGAGAAACTTCTCCCGCGCGTCCACAATGCCCTTCAGCAGTTCCTTGCCTTTCGGCGTAGTGATCGCCTTGTCCAGCTTCGCGAGATCTTCCTTGATCCGTCCCTTCGAGGTCTCGATGGTGCCCAGCTCTTTCCGGATCGTTTCCGGGTCGGAAAAGATGATCGCGTTGCGCATCGAGCGCGCGATCTGGTTCACCTCGCCGATCATCGAGTAGGCCCACACGACCTTTGGATAACGGTCATTCACGATGAGCTCCGTGCCTGCATTCAGACTGCCCAGGCGGGATATCCCGAGCAGCAGCACGGCAATCAGCACCAGGCAGACCAGCCCGAACGACATGCCCAGGCGGGTGCCGATCTTCATATGTTTCAACATTGCATCCTCTCTAAAAACACCTATTCATGACCATCACGGCAGCTCAGATTCGGCGATCCTGCAGATTTCGCCATTGCTGAAAACAGCCGGCATCAGAAGCGCGTGAAGTGGGCCTCCTCGAGCGCGGCCTCCGTCGCGAGCGCCGCACTTCGCGCTGACCGGCCGTCGGGCCGCCTTGCCTGCGTCCTGGCGGCTGCCTTGGCATCCGGCCTGTGCGCCGCGGCCCCGGCGTCCCGTTCGGACGGAGCGCCCTCCAGCTTGAAGAACCCCATTGTTTGCTGGAGCTGTTCGGCCTGTCCGCTCATCTCCTCGGCGGTGGCCGCCAGCTCTTCGGAACTGGACGCGTTCTGCTGCGTCACCTGGCTCAGCTGGGCCATCGCGGAATTGATCTGGCCGACGCCCGAGGATTGCTCCTCGGAGGCGGCCGTGATTTCCTGCACCAGGTCCGAGGTCTTGCGGATGCTCGGCACCATGGCATCCAGGAGCGTCCCCGCCTTCTCGGCCAGCTTGACGCTGGACCCGGCCAGTTCGCCGATTTCCTGGGCCGCCACCTGGCTGCGCTCGGCCAGTTTCCGCACTTCCGCCGCCACCACCGCGAAGCCCTTGCCGTGCTCCCCGGCCCGGGCCGCCTCGATGGCGGCATTGAGCGCCAGGAGGTTGGTCTGGTAGGCGATGTCGTCAATGATACCGATCTTGCCGGCGATCTGCTGCATTGCCGCGACCGTCTCCTTCACCGCGCCGCCGCCTTCCGCCGCTTCCTGGGCAGCCTTGCTGGCCATGTTGTCGGTGATCTTGGCATTCTCGGTGTTCTGGGAGATGGAGGCGGTCATCTGCTCCATGGAAGCCGTCGTCTCTTCCACCGAAGCCGCTTGCTCCGACGACGACTGGGACAGGGACTGGGCCGTGGCCGAGACCTCCTCCGCCGCGCTCGACAGGGAATTGGCCGCGCCGCGCACTTCGCCGATGATGTGGGAAAGCTTGCCGACCATCTCCTGCATCGCCGCCAGCAACTGCCCCGTCTCATCCCTGGACTTGGCCTCGATGCGCACCGTCAGGTCGCCGGCCGCCAGCTTGTTGGCCGTGTCCATGGCTTCCTTGAGGGGCCTGGTGATGCTGCGGGTGATGGCGACACCGGTGGCGATGGCAATCAGGACGGCGGCGACGGCCAGGGTGACGATGAGCTTGAGGCTGCCGGCGACCATGTCGTTGGCCTCCTTCCCGGCGGTGGCCATCAGTTCGCTCTGGAACTTGACCAGGTCGGAGATGGAAGCGATGTAGGCGGCCTGGAGCGGGCGGCCCGTCGTCAGCAGCGCCTCGGTAGCCTCGTCCCGCCTGCCGGCTTTCACCTGGTCGATGAATTTGTCCTGGAAGGCGATGTAGTTGGCGCGGGACTCCTTCACTTTCTTCAGCATCGCGACGCCGCGCTCGAGCTTCACCACCTTGTCGAGCTTGTCGAGACTCTGGCCAATCGCCCTTCTTGCCTGTTCGATGCGCTCCAGTTCCTTCTTGACGTCCTCCTCGCTCCTGACCAGCAGGGTGTTGCCCATGACCCTGGCGATGAGATTGACGCTGTCGATCATGTCGTTGGCCCATACCGTCTTCGGGAAGCGGTCATTGACCAGGGTATCGATTTCATCGTTGATGCTGGCGAGGCGCAGGCCGCCGATGGTGGCGACCACCATCAGCAGCGCGATGACGAACCCGTAGCCGACTGC
>JAKACN010000015.1 GCA_021821365.1 Pseudomonadota bacterium
GAGCGACGAATAACCGGTGCCGAAATCGTCCACAGCGAGGCGCAATCCCATCGCCTTCAACTCCGCCAGCAATCCGGCCGCCTGCGCCGGATCATCCATCAGCGCAGTTTCGGTCAGTTCCAGTTCGAGGCAATCCGCCGGCAGGCCGCTGTCGCGCAGCGCGTCGCCGACCGTATCCAGCAGCTTGTTGCCGCGCAGCTGGCGCGTCGACAGATTGACGGACACGCGTACCGGCCGCCCGCAGAGCCGACTCCACTGCTGCGCCTGCATGGTCGCACTGCGCAGCACCCAGGCGCCGATGTCGTCGATCAGCCCGCTTTCTTCCGCCAGCGGGATGAACTCGCTCGGCGGGATCTGCCCTGTCTCGGGATGGTGCCAGCGCAGCAAGGCTTCGAATGCAAGGATTTCGCCGGTCGCCAGCCGCACGCGCGGCTGGTAGTAGACCTCGAACTCGTTGCGCTCCAGTGCGTGGCGCAAGGCGGCCTGCATCCTCAGGCGCGAACGCGAGGCCGCGCCCATTTCCGGCGCGTACAGGCACCATGTGTTGCCGCCCGACGCCTTGGCGCGGTAGAGCGCGGTATCGGCGTTCTGCAGCAGAATGTCGCTGTTGTCGCCGTCGCGCGGATACAGCGCCACGCCGACCGATGCGCCGGCCCGCACTTCATGCCCGGCGATCGTCATCGGGCGGTCGACTTCCGCGCACAGCTTTTCCGCCAGACGCACGGCGGAGCGTTCTCCGTACTTGCATTCGGCCAGCACCACGAACTCGTCGCCGCCGAGACGCGCCACGGTATCGCCCGGGCGCACCAGTTGCCGCAGGCGGGTGGCGATTTCCTTCAGCAGCAGGTCGCCGGCCGCATGACCGAGCGAGTCGTTGACTTCCTTGAAGTCGTCGAGATCGATGAACAGCACCGCCTGGCAGATGGTCGATTGCGGATCGTCCAGGCGCTCCTTCAGGCGCTCCTGCAAGCGGGCGCGGTTGGGCAGCCCGGTCAGCACGTCGCAGGTCGCGAGCCGCTCCAGCGCCTGCGCCGTGCGCACTTCGCGCGTGACGTCGCGGCTCACGCCGCGATAGCCGATGAATTCGCCGTTCTCGTAGATCGGCTCGCCCGACACCCGCAGGTAGCGCACCGTGCCCGGATCGGCCTCCATCTCCACGGGATAGAGCACGTCGAAAAAAGGTTTGCGCGCCGCGATGCATTCCAGCAGCGTCACCAGGCCCGGCTCGTTCGGATTCCTGACATGCGATTCGATCCGGGTGCCGATCAGCTGCCCGGGCGGCACACCCGTCCGGTTCAGCACGCCGTCGGAAAAGACGGTGAAGCGGCGCTGCGCATCGATCTCCCAGTACCAGTCCGAAGACAGGTTGGTCAGGCTGCGGAAGCGCTCTTCCCTGCGACGCAGTTCGCGCTCGGCCTCCAGTTGCGTGGTGATGTCGCGCGCGACGGAGACAATGCCCAGCTTGGCGCCGGTTTCCGGATCGCGGATCGTACGGGTAGTCGCGCCCAGCCAGACCCAGGTGCCGTTCTTGTGACGGAAACGGATGTTGACCAGCCCGCGCCGCTGTTCGGGCGTGCGCCTCGCATCTTCGGCCAGGTCGTCGGGATGGATGTAGTCATACAGCGGCGTGCCGACCAGCTCGTGCGGCTCATAACCGAGCGTGTCCTTGTGGGAGGGCGAAACATACACATAGATGTTGTTCGCATCGCTGTGCGAGATGAGATCGCGCGCGTGCTCCGTCATCAAGCGGTGTTCCAGTTCCCTGCGCGTGAGCCGGTCGCTGGCGTCATGACTGTCCGAGACATCGACCAGCGTGCCGACGTAGCCGGCGACGCTGCCATCCTCTGCAAGACGCGGCGCCGCGGTTTCCTTGATCCAGCGCGGCGAGCCGTCACTGCGCAGCACGCGGTATCTGACCTGGTACTCGCGCCCGTTGCGTCGCGCCTCGCGGATCGCCTGGAGTGCCGGTGCGGCGTCGTCGGGATGCATGAAGCTCGCCCAGTCGTTCAGGTTGATCCGTCCGGGGCTGTCCAGGCCTCGCATGGCTTCCGGACTCAACCAGGTACAACGGCCGTCAGGGCCGGCCTCCCACACGATCATCGGTGCCGCATCGACGAGACGACGCACCGGATCCTGCATGTGGCAGGTACTGGACGGACTGGCACTCATGACAATCTTCAAGGCTTCTTGCGGCCGCGCGGCTGCAGTTGAGGGGAAATGAATTTCTAGTATGCAACAAGTCGGACGATACGTTTTCGCGTTCGCATGGGTGTTCAGTATGACATTGGCGCGCCCAGCTTTGCTTTCTAACGCATCACTATTTAGTTATACTCTAAGATATTACCTTAAGGAAATATTTAACCCACGACCGATCTTGCCTGCAAACCAGGATCGCCACCGATTATCGCCTCTTCCAAGGAACCTGCACATGAAGTTTTCCGACCTGAAGATCAGTACACGCCTGGCATTCGGCTTCGGCCTGGTGATCCTGCTGATGCTCACGATCACGGCGGTCGGCATTATCCGCCTGGACAGCAACAACGACATCACCGACAAGATCGTCAACGACCGTTACGCCAAGGCCGCCCTGAGCGTCAATCTGCGCACCTCGGTCGATGCCGGGGCGCGCCACCTGCGCAACGCCCTGCTGGTGTCGGACCCGGAGGATAGCAGGAAGTATCTCGCGACGCTGACCGCCTCGATGCAGGCCAGCCGCAATACCATCGCCGCACTCGAAAAGGTGATCGTCACCGAAAGAGGCAAGGCAATCCTCAAGGACCTCGCCGCCGCGCGCAGTGCCTATGCGCCGGCCCGCGACCGCGCCGTCGCCCTGCTCAAGGAAGGCAGCCGGGAAGCGGCCGTCGCCCACCTCATGACGCAGGTCATCCCGTTGCAGGAGACCTACTCGGAAGCCATCGCAAAGATGATTCGCTTCCAGGAAGAACAAATGACGAATGACGGCAAACAGGCCGCAAGCGAAGGCAGGATGGCCATCATCATCATGGCTGCGCTGTTGGCGGCGGCCGGCCTGCTTGCCGTCATCGCCGGCCTGCTCGTCGCGCGCTCCATCACCGTGCCCGTTGCACAGGCCGTCACACTGGCCGAAGCCGTCGCCGAGGGCGACCTCACGCGCGACATCAACGTGACCAGCAAGGACGAAATCGGCAAGCTGCTGGCCGCCCTCAAGCACATGAACGATAACCTGGCGCGCATCGTGTCGCAGGTGCGTTCGGGAACGGAAACCATCGCGGCGGCTTCCGGCCAGATCGCCACCGGCAATCAGGACCTGTCCTCGCGCACCGAGGAACAAGCGAGTTCGCTGGAAGAAACCGCCTCGTCGATGGAAGAGCTCACCTCCACCGTCCGCCAGAACGCCGAGAACGCGCTGCAGGCCAACCAGCTGTCGATCTCGGCGTCCGGAATCGCCGGCAAGGGCGGCGCCGTGGTCAGCCGGGTGGTCGATACCATGGCATCGATCAATACCTCCTCCAGGAAGATCGTCGACATTATCGGCGTGATCGACGGCATTGCCTTCCAGACCAACATCCTCGCGCTCAATGCGGCCGTCGAAGCGGCGCGCGCGGGTGAGCAGGGGCGCGGATTCGCGGTGGTCGCGGCCGAAGTGCGCAGCCTTGCGCAGCGTTCGGCGGCGGCCGCGAAGGAAATCAAGGAGCTGATCAACGACTCGGTGGAAAAGGTGGACGACGGCACCCGGCTGGTGGGCGAAGCCGGCGCGACGATGGAAGAAATCGTGACCAGCGTGAAACGGGTGACCGACATCATGGGCGAAATCACCGCCGCCACCCGGGAACAGACGGCGGGTATCGAGCAGATCAACCAGGCCATCAGCCAGATGGACCAGGCGACGCAGCAGAATGCATCGCTGGTGGAAGAAGCGGCGGCGGCCTCCGAAGCGCTGCAGGAGCAGGCTGCCGCGCTCGCGGAAGCGGTCAACGTGTTTCGCCTCGACCATGCGCGGCACGCGGCGCTTGCCGGCAGTTCGCGGGCAATCGGGCACGCCGGCGCGCAACGCATGGCGATCGCGGCAGAGCCGCGCGGCATGCTTCAACTGGTACGCGCCGAGTGAGTGCGGCGGCGGGCGCTTACTGCACTTATTGACCTTATTGCGACAGGTCGGGCAGGCGCGCCGCCGTGGAGGGCGGCACTTCCGTGCGCGCCCCATTCATCACCATCGACAACAGCGTGTAGTAGCCGTTGATGCCGAGCAGGTCCACCGCACCTTGCTCGCCGAAGCGCGCCACCGCCGCGTCCCACGTTGCATCCGACACCCCGCGGTTGCGGTGCAGCTCGATGCAGAAATCATGCACCAGCGACTCCTCGTCGCTCATCGACGCCGGACGCCGTCCCTCGGCGATCGCCTGGATCGTGTCGGGCGCAATGCCTTCACGCCCGGCGATCGGCGCATGGATCGCCCATTCGACCTGTTGCGACCACTGGCGCGCGGTGACGAGGATCGCCAGCTCCGACAGGCGCAGGCCGATCGCACTGCGGTAACGCAGGTATTCGCCCATGCGCCCCGCGTGCGTCATCAGCTCGGGGCTGCGCAGCAGCGGCACGAAGGGCGAGATCAATCCGCCGCGCGGGCCGTCGATGATCTCGCGCGCATGTTCGCGTTGCGCATCGGTCCATTCGCTCTCGGGAACGGGCGGCAAACGATCGCGACGCATCATGCGGCCTGCGCGACTTCGGCGACGGCGGCGTCGATGGCCAGCCCGAGGCGTTCCACGACCTGATCCAGCTCCGCTTCGCCGATGATGAAGGGCGGCGCCAGCAGCACGTGGTCGCCGAGGCGGCCGTCAATGGTGCCGCCCATCGGATAGACCATCAGGCCGTTCTGCATCGCCTTCGCCTTGATGCGCGCATGCAGCTTCAGGTCCGGATCGAAGGCCGTCTTGCTGTCGCGGTCGCTCACCAGCTCGATGCCCATGAACAGGCCGCGCCCGCGGATGTCGCCGACATGCGGGTGTCCATCGAAGCGCGCATGCAGCGCCTTGCGCAGATAGTCGCCGCGCGCGCGCACCTGCGGCAGCAACCGGTCGCGCTGGATCACCTGCTGCACTGCAAGTGCCGCGGCCGCCGCGGTCGAATGGCCGATGTAGGTGTGGCCGTGCTGGAACAATCCGCTGCCGCTGCGCAGCGGATCGATCAATGTGCCACGCGCCAGCACCGCGCCGATCGGCTGGTAGCCGCCGCCCAGCCCCTTGGCGACGGTGACGATGTCCGGTACCACGCCTTCCTGTTCCACGGCGTACAGCGTGCCGGTGCGGCCCATGCCGCACATCACCTCGTCGGCGATGTAAAGAATGCCGTAGCGGTCACACAGGGCGCGCACGCCCTTGATGTAGCCCGGCGTCGGCGGTACCGCGCCGGCGGTGGCGCCGACCACGGTCTCCGCGACAAAGGCGATCACGCGATCCGGCCCGATGCGCTGGAACTCGGCGTCGAGTTCGGCCAGCAGGCGGCGGGTGTAGGCATCCTGGCTTTCGTCGCTGCCGCGGTCGCGGTATTCATAGCAGGGCGACACGCGGCCCACGTCGATCAGCAGCGGCGCGAACTGGCGGCGGCGCCATTCGTTGCCGCCGACCGCGAGCGCGCCGAGCGTGTTGCCGTGATAGCTCTGGCGGCGCGCGACGAACATGGTGCGCTGCGGCTGTCCGATCTCGACGAAATACTGGCGCGCGAGTTTCAATGCGGTTTCGATCGCTTCCGATCCGCCCGACACGAAATACACTTGGTCGAGCCCTTCGGGCGAGTGCTGCACGAGATGGTCGGCCAGCGCCTCGGATACCTCGCTGGTGAAGAAGCTGGTATGCGCATAGGCGAGCGTGTCGATCTGCTTGTGCATGGCGGCCAGCACGTCAGGATGCGCATGCCCGAGGCAGGAGACGGCTGCGCCGCCGCAGGCATCGATGTAGCGTTTGCCTTGCCGGTCGATGATGTGGATGCCGCTGGCGCTGGCGGCGACCGGGGGCACCACGCGCAGTGAACGGTGAATGATATGGCTCATGAATTAACTCAAGTTGAAGTCGTTGAAAGATCCTCAAGCCGATGCGGCGCGCGGAGCGGATGGCGCGCTGTCGGGCCGGGCACGCTGCAGCAGGTAGATCGCCAACAGCAGGAGCAGCGCAGGGATGTACAGCCACTCCTTGGCCGGACGTTCCGCTGCCGTTTCGATACCCGTGATCTTGAAGCCCTGTTCGAAGCCGGCCTTGTCCGCGCGGCTCTTCAGTCCGACGGCCATCACTTCGACATCTCCTCCGAGATTGGAAACCATCAAGCCCGATGCCGCGATGCGCTTGCGTGCATCGCCGTCATTGCCCAGCGGCAGCAGCACGGTCTTGTGCACCTCCTTGCCCTCGAGCGAGGTGCCCTCGATGCGCACGCGCAGGCTGCTGTCCGCAGGTGCCGTCTTCGCGAGCTCGAACAGTTTCGCCGGCGGCTGCACCTGGTACTTCTCGTAGAACTGGTCGAGCCAGAAACCGGGGCGCAGCAATGTGAAGGTGACCAGCAGCAGCAGCGCCGATTCATACCAGCGGTTGCGGCGCACGAACCAGCCTTGCGTTGCAGCGGCGAACACGAGCATCGCGATGATGGCGCTCGCCACCACGATGACGAGATGCCACCACGACTCGATGCCGATCAGCAGCAGGTCGGTGTTGAAGATGAAGATGAAGGGCAGAATGCCGGTGCGGATGCTGTAGAAGAAGGCGGTCGCACCGGTCTTCAGGAAGTCCGCCTTGGCGACAGCGGAAGCGGCAAAGGCCGCCAGTCCCACCGGCGGTGTCACATCCGCCATCAGGCCGAAATAGAAGACGAACATGTGCGCGGCGACCAGCGGCACGACCAGGCCGGATTGCGAGCCAAGGTCGACGATCACCGGCGCCATCAGGGTCGAAACGATGATGTAGCTTGCGGTGGTCGGCATGCCCATGCCAAGGATCAGGCACACCGCTGCCACCAGCAGCAGCATCACGACCAGATTGCCGGCGGAAATCAGCTCGACCAGCTCCGACATCACGAGGCCCAGACCGGTGACCGACACGGTGCCGACGATGATGCCGGCACTGGCCGTAGCGATACCGATTGCGATCATGTTGCGCGCGCCGAGTTCGAGGCCGTGCACCAGGTCATGCCAGCCTTCGCGCATGCGCGAGAGCGGATTTTCCTGATGCCGGAACAATGCCAGCAAGGGCTTCTGCGTCAGCAGGATCACGATCAGCGACACCGTGGCATAGAAGGCCGACAGACCCGGCGACAGTTCCTCGACCAGCAGCGACCAGACCAGCAGCACCACCGGCAACAGGTAATGCAGGCCGGCGAGCACCGTCTCCTTCACTGGCGGCAGCGTGAGCATCGGCGCATTCGGATCGTCGATTTCCAGGTCCGGCTGCTTCGACACGCCCCACAGGATGCCAAGATAGGCGGCCACGATCGCCGGCACGATCACCCAGATCGCACCAGCGCCAAGCAGGCCCTTGATCCAGCCCAGGCCGTAGTACACGGCATTGGCCAGCAGGATGGTGCCCGCAATCGTCATGCCAAAACCGGCCAGGCGGCCGAGCGTGGTCGCGCCGGGCGCGCGCGGCAAACCCTGGATGCCGAGCTTGAGCGCTTCGAGGTGGCTGATGTAGAACAGCGCGATGTAGGAAATCGCTGCCGGCAGCGCCGCGTTGCGGCAGATTTCAGCGTAAGGAACGCCGACATACTCCGCCATCAGGAAGGCGGCCGCGCCCATCACCGGCGGCATGATCTGGCCGTCGACGCCGGCGGCGGTTTCGATGGCGCCGGCCTTGTGCGCCGGATAGCCGACGCGCTTCATCAGCGGAATGGTGAAGGTGCCGCAGGTCACGACGTTGGCCACGGATGAGCCGGAGATCATCCCCATCATGCCCGAGGAAACCACCGCCGCCTTGGCGGGGCCGCCACGCAGGTGGCCGAGCAGCGAGTAGGCCACCTTGATGAAATAGCTTCC
Organism: Pseudomonadota bacterium; assembly: GCA_021821365.1. Lineage (GTDB taxonomy): Bacteria > Pseudomonadota > Gammaproteobacteria > Burkholderiales > Burkholderiaceae_D > Noviherbaspirillum. The sequence continues at coordinate 7,994 of JAKACN010000015.1, forward strand.
GGCGCCCGCCTTCTCCAGCAAACCGCCGAACAGCACGAACAGGAAGATGTAGCTGGACGACACGCCCAGCGCGACGCCGAACACGCCCTCGCTCGACAGCCAGTAATGCGATACCGCCTTGCTCAGCGACACGCCCTTGTGCGCGAGGACATCCGGCATGTAGGGGCCGGCAAATGCGAACGCCAGCATCAGGCTGGCAATGATGGCCATCGGCGGCCCGACCACGCGGCGCGTGGCTTCCAGCAGCAGCAGCATGCCGAGGACGGCAACGATCATGTCCTGCATGATCGGCTGGCCGGGACGGTCTGCCAGGTCGCGATAGAACAGGAACAGGTAGGCAGCGCAGAATGCGGCGACGGCGGCGAGGATCCAGTCCAGCGCGGGAATCCTGCTGCGCGGCGATGCCCTGCGAAACGGATAGGCGGTATAAGCCAGGAACAGCGCGAATGCCAGATGCAGCGCGCGCATTTCGGTGTCGTTCAGCACGAAGATACGCAACGCGAAGGGCAAGGGCGAGGCGTACCAGAGTTGCAGCAGCGACCAGGCGATGCAGGCGACGAACAGGACCGTCTTGGCGATACCGGTAGGTTTGCGCCCACCCATGTCAGCTTCTTGTACAAGCTGCTGGAGATCGACGTTGGCGGGGGAAGATGGAGTGGTGGTCATCTGAACCTCAATGAAGCGGCATGGAAATCGAACGCACGAAGCCTGCCGGTGCGCGCGCGGAAGCGCGCCCGGAAAGACGCGCCAGGGCAGGTGTCAGCACACGTGCCCCGGCATGCGAAACAAATTGCGTTCTCTTACTTGATCCAGCCCTTTTCGCGATAGTAGCGGGCGGCGCCTTCATGCAGCGGCGCGCTCAGGCCATCCGTCACCATGTGCTTGGGGTCAAGGTTGGCGAAGGCGGGATGCAGCTTCTTGAATTCGTCGAAGTTCTCGAAGACGGCCTTGGTGATGTTATAGACGACGTCGGCCGGAACCTTGCTGGAGGTGATCATCGTTGCCAGCACGCCGTAGGTCTTGGTCGGCTGCGGATTGTTCGCATACATGCCGCCGGGAATGGTGGCATAGGCGTAATACGGATACTTCTTCACGAGCGCGTCCACGCCCGGGCCGGTAATGGAAACCAGCTTGGCACCGCAGGCCGTGGTCGGGTCCTGGATGTTGGCGGACGGATGGCCGACGCTGTAGAAGAAGCCATCGATCTTGTTGTCGCACAGCGCTGCGCCATGTTCGTCGGCCTTCAGTTCCGAAGCGAGCGACAGGTCGGAGAGCTTCATGCCTACCGCGGAGAGCAATTCCTCAATCGCCGCGCGTTGGCCCGAACCCGGGTTGCCGACGTTCAGGCGCTTGCCCTTGAAGTCGGTGATGTTCTTCACGTTGGCGTCAGGACGCGCCACCAGGGTGAACGGCTCGGGATGAAGCGAGAACACCGTGCGCATCTCGGGAAAGGCATCCTTGAACGGAGCTTCGCCCTTGTAGCCCTTGTATTGCACGTCGGATTGCGATACGCCAAAGTCCAACTCGCCCGCCTTCACGGCGTTGACGTTGTAGGCCGAACCGCCGGTCGATTCCACCGAGCAGCGCAGGCCGGTCTTCGCGCGATCCTTGTTCACCAGGCGACAGATCGCCCCGCCGGCGGCGTAATAGACGCCGGTGACGCCGCCGGTGCCGATGGTAATGAATTTCTGCTGTGCCAGGGCAGCGGGGCTGGGAATGAGGATTGCGGCAGCAAGGGCGGCTGCGATGGGAGCGATTGCGATGCGCATGCTTGTCTCCAATGGGATTGATGAATGAACCGAAGGTCCGTCGTGCGTAACCGGTCATGAAAACTTCGACCTCTTTCAGGTCGAATGTTTCCGCAACAACTGTTGCAGATCTCCGACTTTAAGTAACAAATGCGCCTATGTCAAGATATCTGCAACAATTGTTCCATTGACGATACTCCCCGGATGCGACGCGCATACCGATCAGCGCGGCCGGGTCAGGGGAATTTGCCGCCGAGGCGGCTGGCGGGAGCCTGCAGGTACGCCCCCGAATGAAAAAGCTCCTGCTCCGCGCGCTCGATCTTTTGCGCCACCGATTTCCCGGCATCGGCCACTAGCAGTTCGAGCAACGCCTCGGTCAGCGCCACGCCGGCCACGACGGAAGGAAAGAAAGACGGACTGGCGATCGAAAACAGAACCGTCACATCCGCATCGAAAGCCAGCGGCGAAGCCTGGCTGTCGGTCAGCGCAATGATCTGCAACCCCGCCGCCTTGGCCGCTTCGGCGACCAGCAGCGATTCGCGCGAATAGGGAGCGAAGCTGGTGACCACGAGGACGTCCTTGGACTCGAACAGACGCACCTGCATTTCCAGGCCACCGCTCTGGCCGTCGATCAACTGGACGGTGTTGCGGAACAGCCGGTAGCCATAGAACAAGGCATAGGCGATCGGATAGCTGGCGCGGAAACCGGCGATATGCACCGTTTCCGCGCGACGCAGCAGACTGGCGGCTTGATGCAGTGAATCGGCGCATTGCATTTCGGTCGTCTTCAGATTCTGGTGCTGCGCCACGAACAATTCGCCCGGCAGCTCCGCGCTTCGCCCGCGCGCGGCGAGACTTTTCGCGCGCTGGCCATAGCTGTCATGGTGCAAGCCAAGGTCATGCGCCAGTGCCGATTTCAGGTCGGGCCAACCGGAATAGCCGAGCTGCTGCGCCAGGCGCACCAGCGTCGCCGGCTGCTCGCCCGCGCGCTCGGCCACGCTGCGCATGGATGCGATGACGACTTCGCTTGGATGATCCACCACAAAACGCGCCGCAGCCTGCAGCTTCGGACTGAGCGAGGAAAAACTATCAAGGATCTGGTTGATCACGCCCATGAACGTCTCCTGAAACAACTGTGTATTAATGAATCGAATGTTACACGATATGGGCTTTTTCCACGCAGACGACTGTGGACGTGAGGCGAACGACAAAGGATTTTTCAGGCGGTTGCGAGCCGGCGCCCATGCGGATGGCCTCACGGGGAAAATTCCGGACGGATCGGTGCTAATGGAAAAGCAGGTGTTGCAGGCAGATGGCGCGGCTGGCGGGGATCGAACCCACGACCCTTGGCTTCGGAGGTCAGTTCTACATAACCGGCTAACCCTTGCTGTTACTGGCTTCCGACAATTTCTACACATCATTTCCCACACTATTCCCACAACGCGGGATAGAATCGTGGGAAACGATCAGGCACGGAGGTTCGGAAATGGCGACAGTCAGGAAAAACAAGGTCGGCAATTGGGAAGCGATGATTCGGCGGAAGGGAATCCCTACCGTCACGAGGACTTTCCCGACGAAGCGGGAAGCCGATGCATTCGCGGCAGACATGGAATCGAGGATTGCGAAAGGGAAATCCGTCGCGTCTCCCGATTCATACACAGTCGGGCAGGCGCTCGAAGAGTACGCCGCATCCATCGCGGTTCCCGTGGAGGTCGACGGCGAAATCACGATGAAGGTCGACGGAAGGAAAGCCGCCTACCTGAACGGCTTGCTTCCCCACTTCGGGGAATTCTCGATAGGATTCCTTCGTGCGAAGCACATCAAGAAATTCGTCGACCTGATGAAGACGACACCCATTCCTAGACCGCGTCATGCAAAGAAAGCGCACCCTCTCTATGCAGGAGGGCAGGAAAAGTTCTACGCCGTTTCTACCGTCAGAAAATTCGTCTATGCCCTGAAATCCGCGCTCGACCATCACGCGCGGCAGCACGGGTATACATACGACCCCCACCTCTTCGCAGACGAGAAGCCGGCTGCGTGGGACAACATACGGGAGCGACGACTTGAAGACGGCGAACAGGAAAGAATCATCGATGCCTGCCGCAACATCATCACTCGGGACGAGTCAGGCAATGTCGTCGGAAAACGAAACCGGAAGAACGGCGACCTCTATGCGGAACTGGTCATATTCTTGCTGGAAACCGGCGCGCGACTTCAAGAGGCATTGCTTGCCGAATGGAACGAATTCGATATCGGAAATCGGACATGGACGATTCCTAAACCTCATGTCAAAACAAAACAAGGACGAGAAGTTCCACTGTCGAAAATCGCTTTGGGCATATTGGAAACCCTGTCGGAAAAGACGGGCGGCAAGGTGCGACCTTTCGGTCATATTCCGAAGGGCAAGGCGATCTTCGTTACATGGAAACGAATCTGCAAGGACGCTCAAATCGACGACTTCGGTTTCCACGACTTGCGGCATGAATGCATCTGCCGTTGGGTTCTTCGCGGCGGTTCAGACCTTCAAATTTCGAAGGCGGCAGGACACGACATCTCCGTCATGCAGAAATACGCATCGCTTCGCGGGCGTGAACTTCTGACGTTCGTCGATGCTTGAACCAATGGCGGCAGGGATGTAACACGCCAGTTTCATTCGCTTCGCTCCCCCGTGTAATCGTCCATCTTGACGCGGATGGTGGACTCTGAAAAACAGCACCCATTCGTTTCACAGGTCGAGGACGGCGAGACCTGCACAACACGACGAAAAGCGTTTTACAGAATCGATACCAATCGAGCAGCAGGACACACGGACGAAAGCGCAGCCTCGCTCACTCCCGTTCACTTCGGCTTTGCGAAACGCTTTCCCTTTTTCGGTGGCAAAACCAACGACATTAGGTAGAGCGTTTCGCAGTCGGCTACGGCACCAAAGAAAAGACCTTTGGAAAACCGAACCCAGCGAAAAGCGGTCAGTTCTACATAAAAATCAGGACACCTCATGCGCTATCGCGCGACCGGCTCCGCCGAAGCCTTGTCCTGCCTAGATGTCGTGTAGTCAGAAATCGAAAGTGTCTGCCACACAAACCCAGTAACCATGGGGCTTGCAGGAAGAAGTTCGTGTATTTGAATTCGGTTTTCAGAATCAGCCGTAGAACACTTGATTTCCGTGCCTCGGTCCGATAGACGTATGTCATGAACATTTTTCATAGGAGAGGTTCGTGAGCAAATCGGCGAATGAAAAACTGACTATCGGAATCCGTGTCAGCAAAGAAGAGAAGGACTGCTTCGAGGGCTTGGCGAAAGCACGAGGATGCACGATTACCGACATCATGCGTTCGGCGGTGAAGCGGACTTACGATGAAATTCAGAAGCCTGCTTCCGCCCCTGTCGTTCTGCAAAACGACGGACGCATTCTGTCGATGCTGGACGAAATTCTTGCGGCAGTGAAGGGCAAGGATGAGCAACCTAAAGCCGGAGCCACGGCTGACATTCTGGACATTGCAAGCAAGGCGCCGACATTTGCGGAAGAACCCGTTTCCGCGCAAGACGAAATGCCCGTTGTCGCCCTCGCGGAAGCGACAAGAGTTCCCGTTCTCGACAAGAACGGGCGCGTCAAACTCAAGCATTCCTCCATTCTCGACATTGGTGATTCGAACAGGCTGAGGGAAATGGGAGCGAAGAAAGACATGCTGGACGGGTTCTTCTATGTCCCTGCGGGACAGGACTCCGAACCGTTCAGGGAGTTCTTCGCATGACACCGCGCTCGGTCAGAATCCCTGAATTTCTCGACGCCCAAGTCATCGCCTTGGCTAAAAGACGGGGGCAGACGATTTCGGGTTTCCTGCTCACGGCGATCGAGAACGCGGTCGTAGAAGAGGTCTCGATGGCGCGGATGGACCGTCAGATTCGCGAAGCGATTCGAGCGGAATTCGCTGCCGAGAAAGGCAGGTCCGCAGGAGTCCGCTGATGCTGTCAGTCAAGCGAATCATGGACGGCGGATACATCGAAGACTCCGTCAAGCGGACAGAGGAATACGTCTCGGAAGGAAAGGAACCGCCGGGAGAATTCTTCGGAAAAGGCGCAGCCGCCCTTGGTCTTTCCGGCAAACTCCAGAAAGGAGAATTGTCCGACCTCCTGAAGGGACTCCACCCGAAGACGGGGGAGCAGATATTCGAGGTCGACGACTCTTCAGTCATTGGTTTCGACAAGACCTTCAGCGCAAGCAAGTCAGTATCAATTCTCGCAGCCGTCGCGGACAAGAAAACCAGAGACGAAATCCATCTGGCGTTCCGCCAGTCCGTCGACGCCGCCATGGCGAAGTTCGAAGATGAGACGAGAGTCAGACTCGGGCGGGGCGATTGGCAGCCCTGCCAAGGCATCATCGCCGTCGGCTATGAGCATATGGACTCGCGTGAACTCGACCCCCAACTGCACGAACATTACTACCTCGTAGCGCGCGGGATGAACGCCGACGGCAAGTTCGTCGGCATGGATACTCGCGACCCCTACGTCATGCAGAAGAACCTAGGAGCGATGTTCCGTGCCGAGTTCTCGGGGCGATTGCGGGAGATGGGATTCGTCATCGAGCCGGGAGTCTCGGACACCTTCGAGATTGCGGGCGTGCCCGAAGGACTGAAGGAACTCTTCTCGCAACGTTCGACGCAAATCGCGGACTTCATCGAAAGGCGTGTCGACGGCTTCAAGGGCAAGGAAGTCGGCAAATTGATGGCGCAGGGCATGGAACGTGATGCGGCGGAAGCGCAGACCGCCGCCGACGTGGAAGCGTTCAGGAAAGGTCTATTGAAGTCGCCGAAGGCGCGTCAGGCAGCAGCCTACGCCACGAGGAAGGCGAAAGACGTTTCGGAGCATGGAGAGAGCCGCGAAGCCCAGATGAAGCGCTGGCAGGACACGGCGAAGGAGGAGTTCGGATTCGGGGCAGCCGCCGTCAGGGACTTGAAGAAGATGACGCCGCCCGAAACCGAGCCGTTCGACATGCAAGCCGTTCTCGAAAGGGCGCTGGCAGGAAATTCGGTCTTTAAGATGCGAGACCTCGAGACCGCTCTTCTCGTCGAAAAGCAGTTCCACCCCGAAATCGATGTCAAAGAGACGATGCGGGAGATGATGGACAGGAATGCGAAGACGCCTCTTCTTTTCCTCAAAGACAAGCACGGAGAGCATTGGCTTACTTCCGCCGACCTGCGAAGGAAAGAGGAGGTTCTCGTCGCAAGGGCAGAGAATTCCGTGCGTCAGGGCACTTCCCATGCCGTCCCGAAGGAAATCGCCGACAGGGTCATCGCCGAGGAAGAGGCAAGGATGCGCGCCGAATACGGCAGCAAATTCAAGGACGCGGCGTGGCAAGACCAGCAGGCGGCGATCCGGAAGGTTCTCGAAAGCGGGAACATTGCCCTTACCGTCGGACGTGCAGGCACAGGCAAGACGACGACCTTTTCTGTCGCCCGTAAAGTCTACGAGGCGGCGGGCTACAACCTCAAGGGGACGAGCCAAGGAACCATCGCAGCCGAAGGTCTGGGCAGGGAAGCGGGCATCGAGTCCATGAACGTCGCGCAATGGAAAGCCCAATGGGCGAAAGGGAAGAGCGGAGGCATCGACGACAGGACGATTTTCGTCGTCGACGAAGCGGCGCTGGTCGGCACGGACGACATGCGTGAAATCATCACCACAGTCGGCATGTATGGCGGCAAGGTGGTTCTTCTGGGAGATCATGGGCAACTCCAGAACATCTCGTCAGGGCAGATCTTCGAACGTATCGCCGACAAACTGGGCGACACCGTGGCGACCCTGAACAACGTAACGAGACAGAAGGACGCCGATTTTCGTGATGCCGTATCGGGACTGCGGGAGGGCGATGCCGAAGCCGCCGTCGAATACCTCGACGCAAAGGGATGGATTACGGCAACGAAGGACAGGGAAGCCGCAATGGCGGCGATGGTCAAGGATTGGACTGAAGACCCTGCCGACATCACGAAGAAACTGATGATGGCGGGCAAGAACGAAGACGCACATGCAATAAATCAGGCTGCTCACGACGCATTGAGGGAAGCAGGGAAAATCGGAGAGGAACATTTCGTCTCGACGAAAATCGGCGAGAACGAATCCCGCATCACGACACTTTCCGTCGGCGACCGCATCCTGTTCCGCAAGAACGACAAGGAAATCGGCGTCAAGAACGGCAACTTCGGACGCGTTACGGGCATCGACATGAAGCGCGACGGCAGCCATTCTCTGACCGTCATGCTCGCCGACGACAAGGGCAAGGACACGAAGGAAGTCCGATTCAGCACCGAGGACTATCGTGCTTTCCAGCATGGATACTGCGTAACGACGTTCAGTAGCCAAGGGAAGACGGTTGAAGCGGCATATTCCTTCGTCGACAGGACGATGACCAGTCGGGAATCCGCTTACGTCCAAGTCTCGCGCGCGACCGACCGAGGAAGACTCTACATGACGGAGGACGAGCGTAAGGACATCGTCAATCTCCTTTCCCGCTCGAACCGCAAGGAAACGACCTTGGCGTATGACCTGCTCGACGGCGGGGAACTGTATCGTGATGAAGCCGTCGCCCACTACGGCGAACCAAAGACCGTTCGGGAAGCCGTATCGCGGAAGGACGCGAACGCTATCCGCAGACTCGCGGAAGAAGGCGCAGACCTCGAAGGACGCGAAGGTCGGGCGCAGAATACGGCGCTGCACCTTGCAGTCAGGGACGGCAACACCGAAGCCGTGAAGGCTCTTCTCGAATGCGGGGCGTCGTGCGACCCGAGGAACGCGATGGGCATCACTCCCTTGCACGACGCCGCCAAGGCAGGGAATCGCGACATAGCCGAATTGCTGCTTGCGGCAGGGGCAGACCCCTTGGCAGTCGCTAGGAACGGCGATACGCCCTTCCTGCTTGCCCGTAGGGGTGCCTCTCCTGTTTCCGAACTACTTTCCGCTGCAATCACCGACAGTCATGAACGAGTCCACCCACTGCCGTTGAATGAACCTCTGGACTCGCCCCGCGATGTCCCGAAGGCGTCGCACGACGCCGACAACGTACACACGGAACCTGACCCCGGCTCTAGAGCCGGTATCCGACCTGTCCACGATGTTGCAGGAACCTCCGAAACCGACCTGACCGGCGCACCGACGCCCGAAGCCGAGCCGCAGGCGACGGCGACAACGATTCGCACAGAACCTGTCATTTCTTCCGGTAGCGAACTTGCCTCCGTTCCGGTAGCGCCCACGGAACCGAAGAAGGTGGACATCGAGACACAGATTCAGAGGACGCTCGCCAGATGCAAGACGAAAGGTATTGATGAGATAGCGTTCAAGATGCTGAAGGGTCTCGCCGTCGACTCCAAGGGCAAGGAACGGAAGAACGGCGCGATTGAGAAGGTATTCCTCGAAGCAAGGAGGGACGGGAATCATCTTCTCGCCAATGCCGTGCGCGGCTTCTGTCATGGAAGCGTCAAGCCCTACGGATACCAAAGGACGTTGCAGGAAGAAATCGATGCCGACAGGAAGAAACAACACGAGCAGGAACGCATTGAAGCCGTCAGAGCGACGGGAAAGAGCCTTGTAGGTCATCTGATGTCGGCAGGCGGGGCGCTCTTCGACATTACGAAAAGCGGCATCGCCTCCGCCAAGGAAGCATGGAACGAGGCTCATGCTCCCGCACCCGTCATCGACGACGTGGACAAGTTCGTGAAGGATTTCGCCGTCTACTGCAACGACCCCATGACAAGCGACGAGGACTACATCGGCTGCATCGAGAAGGCAAAGAACCACAATGAGCGGAGTCCCGACGACAAGGTCTTGGACAGGATGCTCGTCGCAAGCGAGAAGATCAGGGATGAAGAAAACTCGATAAGACTACGAGAAGCAGGAGCAGACCCCGACAACAGGAATACCCCCGAGGGGAATGGGCAATCGGCTAACGACATCGCCGAGGCTGCAAGACTCGAAGAGGCACGGCGCCAGCAGGAAGCACGGGCGATGAAGGAAGAACAGGAACGGCACAACAAGGAACGCGAAGCCGCAATGACCGCAAGAAAGGAACGTCAGCGCGGCATGTCTCCGAGTCCCAAGGGCAAGGACATGGAGCGGTGATTGTTGCGTTTACCACCGACAGAACGGCTCCATTTCGCAGGATTCCGCCTCCACTCGGTGAAGCCATGATTCACCTCGCCCGCACGGGCTGTCCGTGGAAAACAAATATTCCGATTGGTCGTTGACTTAAGAAGGAGGTCCGATAGGTTGGGTATACGCAACCATCAAGGAGAACTGCCATGGCAATGCCGAGCCACATGACTTTCAGAATCGACCGAGAAATACAGAAGTCATTCGTTCATCTCTGCGAGCAGAGAGGCACGACCGCTTCTATTGTTATCAGAGAATTCATTGACCAGCAGTTGAATTCGACGGATGCGTTCTCCCGTTGGTTAGATGCAGGAAACGCGATGAAGCAACGTCATTCGGACGAGAAACAAAGGCTCATCGCCGAAGGGGAAGCTCTAGACGTGAGGCACAAAACAGAAAAAAGAAAAGCAGAAGCATTGGACACCGTTCAGCAGATAGAAGTCGACATGCGGCACAGCAAGGAACGGCGTGAACTGGATACGAAAATCGAAGCAGTTCTGGAACGGCAGGACGGCGAAAAATTCGCCCACAAGCACCAGAAGGCTTTGGCAGCATAAAGATTTGCCCCCAACTGCTTGCAACAGTTGAGGGCGGATATGGCGAGACGAGCCACGAACGAACTATCTACCTTCATCATATCGCGACCCGTCTCCAAATCAATCGTTGCCGTGAATCATTCTGATGAACGGCGAAGGAGATGGGCATGAAGGAAAGGTTTTTCCGCTATACGCAGAGGGAACAGGACTTGATTGATGAGGTAAGGCACCTCATCGATAGCCGGGTGTACTCTCACTTGAAGAAAAAGGCGGATTTCGAAAGCGGTTGTCTGGAGCATCCTTCGGCACTCCGTCTGACCACAGGCACGATAGCCAGCGCGATTTCGCTACCTGCGAAGGAACGGATTGCGGCTCTTACTTTCACTCACAACGACGTAAGGCACTCCCTGAAACGGCTGGAAGCGCTCGGTCTTGTTGATCAACTCGAACAAAACGGACGTTATCTGCGGCTGCGGTTGCCGATGGCTGCGATGTCTACAAGCGAAAGAAGCCAAGGTCAAAACCAGATTGTGCGAAGCGATGCGAAAAACAGGGGGCAGATTGTGCGGCAGATTGTGCGAAGTGAATCCTCGGAAACCGTTGCGACACAAGGGTTAGCAGAGGACGGGGCGGGGCAGACTGTGCGGCAGATTGTCCGAAGCGATGCTGAAAATGGGGGGCAGATTGTGCGAAGTGAAAACGGCGAATCCTCGGAAACCATTGCAGCGCAAGGGTTTGCAGGCAGCAACGTCGTCCCGCTCAAGATTGAAAAACAATCAATAATAAACTCACCCCCCTACCCCCCAGAGGGGGGAGAGGAAAACCTTTTGCCTTCGGCATCTGAAAAACCAACCCCACTCGCCGCCGATGGCGGCTCACAGGAAGAATCGGAAAAGACCAAGCCCGAAATCAGGCGCCTGCGAAAACTTGTCGCCGATGCCGCGAAGAAAAGCGGTGGTTTCATCCAGTGCCTGAACTCGGAGCGCTCGACGGCAATCTTGGCGGGATGGGCAACGACGAAGTTCAAGGATATGGATATCGAAGACGCTTGCGGACGAGTCATCGCGAACCCTGACATGAAGCCCTTCGTCGATAGCATCGACACCTTGATGAGGCAGCAGGCAGAAAAACTCGCCAAATTCAGGCGCGCTTATTGTGCGGGATGAGGCGTCAGCGTCCTTGCGGAATTTTCGGGTTTTCACTGCCGACAAGACGCAACGGCGGAAGCCGTGTCGTCGCCGTCGCTCCTGTCAGAGCAGGTGATGCCCGAGGTCTGCGATCTCTTCTCGGTAAGAACCAATGAATGTTTCCGTATCAATTCCGAGTGCGTCAGCAAGCCGGATGAATTCGGGAAAATCCAGTCTGCGTTCCCCTCGCTCAATCTTCGATACGAAACTCTGCGGTTTTTCCAGCCTTTCCGCCACTTCGACTTGCGTCAGCCCAGATTCCTGCCGTGCTTTGACCAGCAGGCGGCGGAACACTTCATACTGCGGACTGTGAAGGGGATTCGGCATCCCCAAGAGGCTAATAACCCGACTTGGAATATCCCAGACCGGGTTATCAGGTATCATTAGTCCGAAAACACCGGCAATCGTTCTTTCCCAAGGGTCTCTCCTAGGGGGATTGAGTCTGATAGCCTTACCGTATACAAGAGCGATATCGACCACGAAAGACAAGAAAAATGCCTGCCCCACAGGAATGGAGTCCGGCTTGCAGTGTCGGACATCCGATTTTGGATGAACAACACAGGAGACTGCTCGCCGTCTGCAAGGGGCTTTCCTTGTGCGGAGAACTGCGAGGTTCGGAGCGTATTTCGCGATTTCATGAACTGCTGGATGAAGTCGCAAAATTCGCCCGTGAACACTTCGATACCGAGGAAGGCATTCTTGCCGAAGCCCGCTATCCCGACTTGGATGCACAGAAAAGGGAGCATTTGGAATTTCAGGAACGGTTCACTGAAATCCTGTGCGATGCCAGCAATGGAACCATAGACATCCCCGAGACCTGCAAATTCGTTTCGGATTGGTGGCAGAGCCATATCCTGACCTCAGACATGCAATACAAGGAAGTCTTGACCCGACGTTCCTAGCGATGTCCGACAAGAAGAACAGAAGACATGATTCACGAACTTCACGAAATCACGACCGAGAACGACGGCATCAGGGCTTGGGCATTCTTCGTCGTGCTCAAAGGCACTGACCCATTGCCGAACCACAAGCCATTTACCTCGGGGTCTTGGACTCCGGGAGTCGACGATGCAGAAGGTCAAGTCCTGTATGAAGAGGGGCGAAGGGAAGCCATGTTCGAAGTCGAAAGGCTCAACCGCAACGGCAGGATATTTCCGAGACGATAGCGACAGGGCAATTGCTGCCCTGTCAGAGCGATTTTTCGTCCTTGGGTAAGGGGTCTGCCCTTCCCCGAAGGGAAATCGTCTCCAAAGCGTCCGCAAGGGCGCTGGCGAACTCCGCTTGAATTCTGGCTTGGGCTATCACCGATGCGAAGGACTCCCGACCCATTCTAGGCTTCAAAATGAAACCGGAAGGTTTCGGCGTCGGCTTCCCTCGTCCGTGGGACTGACCCGCATTCATCAGGTATTCAGCCATTTCCCCGACGGTGCAGCCGAGGCGACCGCCCCGCTTGCGGGCTGGCGGAAAATTCCCTCGCTCGATGATGGAGCGGACTGCTTTGGGAGACTTCGAGAGAATTACCGCGATATCATCGACGAGCAGAAAATCCCGATTCGGGAAGCGACTGCGGATATCGGCGACGTATGCGGAGAAGTCCATTCAGGAGGGGGAAATCGGTGGCGCGCCCGCCTGGAATCGAACCAGGAATCCGACCTTCGGAGAGTCGTGTGATATCCATTTCACTACGGACGCATTTCGAACCTGCAAGGATACCGCGAAACTCCTTGTATCGGCAAATCAACCTTGAAAGATGCCGCTCGGAAGCCCGTCGCTCATGACGTCGGAATCCTTGAACGGTCCCACACTTTTCCCACAACCGGATGGGGAATTGCAGGAAATCGCGAGGTATGGCCAGCAGTTAAGTCGTTGATTTTGCTTGAAGTTTCAGCGCGAAAATATATGATGCACTCGCTTCGGAGGCCAATACTCTATCCACTGAGCTACAGCCGCGTAGTGGAAATGCTGGAGAGGCATGAAGGATACCGGTTTTCTGCCCGGGCGTCCATGCAGGCCGGCCATATTCCGTTCCAAACCAATCATATTGCGTCTATAATCAAGGGTTTTGCGAGGTATTGCACTGCAGCATCCGCAGGTTTCTCATGCGCCGTGCCCTGACCCGCAAGCTTGCCCACCGGTTTCGAAAATTGCATTGAGGGAATAATGAGCGACGCACACAACGAACACCAATCCGCCATCAGGACACCCAAGCAGCTCATCGCTGCCGTGATCGCAGGTTTCCTGGTACCCATCATCTGCATCGTGCTGCTGGTGCAGTACGTGACCAACAGCAACAAGGTCGGCGCCGGTTCGGGCGGCCAGTCGCCGGAAGCGATTGCGGAGCGCCTGCGCCCGGTCGCGGATGAGGGCTTCGTCCTGAAGGACACCAGCGCCCCGAAACAGCTGCAAAGCGGTGAAATGGTATTCAAGGCAGTGTGCTCGGCCTGCCACGCCACCGGCGCTGCCGGCGCGCCGAAGGCCGGCGATGCCGGCGCATGGTCGGCCCGCCTCGCACAAGGCGAGGCAACGCTGTTCGACCACGCACTCAAGGGAATCCGCGCGATGCCGGCCAAGGGCGGCAACCCTGACCTGGATGATGTGGAAGTCGAGCGCGCCGTGGTCTACATGGCCAACCAGTCCGGCGGCAAGCTGAAGGAACCGGAAGTGAAGGCTGCCGCTCCCGCTGCGGCACCGGCAGCCTCTGCAGCGGCGCCTGCCGCAGCACCCGCGGCAGCGGCCCCGGCCGAACAGCCGAAGGCGGCAGCAGCCGGCGATGCGGGCAAGAAGCTGTATGAAGCGACCTGCCAGGCTTGCCACGGCACGGGCGTCGCAGGCGCGCCGAAGTTCGGCGACAAGGCCGCATGGGCGCCGCGCATCAAGCAAGGCTCGGCCACGCTGCACGACCACGCGTTGAAGGGCTTCCAGGGCAAGTCCGGCATGATGCCTCCGAAGGGCGGCTCGACCGCGCCGGACGACGACGTCAAGGCAGCCGTCGATTACATGGTTTCCGCTGCCAAGTAAGTTGCAGCAGCACAAGGAAAAGCCGACCCGCGGGTCGGCTTTTTTATTGTCCCGAACGCTTATCGCTGCTGCGGCGCCTGCGCGGTGGACTCCGGCTCGGCAACGAAGATTTCGACGCGGCGGTTGCGTGCACGATTGGCTTCACTGTCGTTCGGCACGAGCGGTTCATGCGAGCCGCGACCCTGGACCTGGATGCGGTTCGCCGCCACGCCGCGCGCGGTCAGGTAATCGCGCGTATGCGCGGCGCGGTTGAGCGACAGCGGATCATTGATCGCATCTCCGCCGGTGCTGTCGGTGTGCCCGACGATGGTCACGTTAGTATTCGGGTTTTCCTTCAGCGTGGTGGCGAACTTGTCGAGGACGGGCCGGAAGTTGGGCTTGATGTCGGCCCGGTTGGTGTCGAAGGAAATGTCGGACGGGATGTCGAGTTTCAGGCGGTTATCGGGCGTTTGCGACACTTGTACGCCGGTACCCTGCGTCGCCTGCTCCATGGCCTGCTTCTGCTGTTCCATGCGCTTGGACCAGATGTTGCCCGCCACCGCGCCGGCCGCGCCGCCCAGCACCGCACCGGTCGCGGCACGCTCGCCGCCGCCGCCTCCTGTAGCAGCCCCGATCACGGCGCCAATGCCTGCGCCGATGCCCGCGCCTGTCGCGGTGCGGCGTTGCTCTTCATTCATGTTCGCACAGCCGGCAAGCGTAACGATGACGGCAAGCGCGGCAGCAATAGGTCGATTACGCATCATGCATATCCTCATGTGTATGAACAACAATCTTTGGACATGCCGTGGTAATGCAAGTTCGACAAGTTACGCGCGGACAAGCGGCGGGGCTGGATCACTCCGGCCCGACGAAATCCGCGTCGGCGGCGGCATGTTCCCCTTTTTTCTTCCTGGCGAAGAGCGCGGCCACACCGGCGGCAACACTGGCCAGCAGCGCGTATCTCCGTAACCCCTTGCGCTTGGACAAGGCGGAGAAGCCCGTCATGAGAAGGGGCAGTACCGTCTGCAGATTCACGCCCGGGAGGCCGGACAGGTTGCGCCTGCTGACCATGGCCGCTGCAGTCAGCACGATCTGGTGAATGGCGCTTCTTGCCAGCGATTCCGGCCGCAGGCTGTCCTGAGTCACTTGCCTGGCGAGCAGGAATTCGGCCCGGTGGACGGCGCCTTGCGCGATGAGCTGTTTCTTGCGATCGGCTTGGTTCATGCGGGCCTCTTACAGCAATGCGTCGCGGTCTTTGCGCAACTCGGTCATGGTGGCCGGCATTGACAGCTGATCGCTGTCAAGCATCGCGCGCGCATAGAGCAGGATACCAAGCGCCAGCAGCGAATACGCGGCAGCCACGATGAGCAGGATCTTCCAACCCAGCGCATCCCACGCCAGCACAATGATCAGCGCGGTCCAGCAGCCAAGCGCGAACCACAGCGCGACAATACCGAGCGCGCCGACCAGCAGCAGCCTGGCGATGTTGTTGCGGACCTCTCCCATCTCCAGCGCAGCGAGTTCGACCCTGCTCATCAGCAGGGCGAACGCACTTTTCGCGAGCCCGCCGAAGCCGGCAATGAGACCGGGAGCGGCTTCCTCGGAACGCGTTTGTTGACGCTCCATGATGCGCTTGCTAGCGGCGCGAAATCAGCATGCCGACGATGAGACCGACGCCCGCCGCAATGCCGACCGCTTTCCACGGATGGTCGTGCACGAACTCGTCCGTCGTATGTGCTGCCGCCTTGCCTTTTTCAATGGCAACCGCCTGTACTTCCTGCGCCTTTTCCATGGCGGCGTCGAGCATGGTCAGCCCCTTGGCGCGCAATTCTTCGGCCTTCTCGCCGGTCGCGTGGCTTGCTTCGCGAAACAGTTCTTGTGCATCCTTGACGAGGGTTTTCATATCGTTCCTTACGGTTTTGATGTTTGAATTCAACATGGCGTTGCTCCGGTAATGGCTCAAAAAATAAAGTCGCCGGCGAGTTGCCGGCGACCGTCAAAGGGGCTTGCCTTCCTGAAATGACGACAGCGGCTCCGATGATCCGCATTCGGTCATTCCTCTCGCATTCAGCAACAGGCTACAGTCTATTTATGTCAGGTAATTTACGAAATGTAAAGCTCGGAGACTTGCGGAATGGCGAACTTTCCAGCTCGCACGCCGCTTTGTTGATGCGGATCAGATGAAGAAAGATCGATGCGGGCAGCCTCCTCCTGGATGTGAGGACGGGCGCGACATGACGCGAGCACGGATGCCTGGTCGCCCTGCGGCCCAGCGGTACGCCGAGACCGCGCGCGGCACGGCATGGCCTGCATACTGCGAGGCAAAAACTAACGGCTGTCCTTGTCGCGCAATTCGGCGATGCCCTCGATGCTGCCGATCGTCAGGGTGACCGGGTTGCAGGAGAGCGCGCGCTGCATCGGACGCCAGGCGAACAGCCACTCCTTCTCCCGAGCGTATTGCCTTGCTTTCGAAAACGCCTCGCCGAGCGGACTCGGCATGCCATAGGAAATCGCGGCGTCGATGCCGGCCCAGCTCGGCAGGATGCGTTGCGCCGCGCGGTGGATGCGTTCGCCGAATTCCTCGGCATCGTGGATCACCAGGCAGCAGTCGGCAGCGCCGAATGCGTCGAACAGCTTTTCATCCCACGCATTGGCCAGGCTGAGCGTCAGGTAACGCGTGGACGGGTTGCCGCCGGCGCCGGGACCGAAGGGCAGGATCTGCTCGCCGGCAGATACGGGCGCGGGTTCCGGTGCGGGCGGACGCAGGCGGAACTCGCCGAGTTGCAGCGATCGCTCCAGCCAGGTTCGCTGCGAATAGCGATAGAGTTTTTGGGGGCGTTGGTATGCGGCGGCGGCGAGCAAGGGAGAGGAGGCTGTCTTCATGATGAGTGCAATGGGTTGTCCAGCCATTTAAACAGAATCGGCCAGCGGCGACAAACGCGATATACAGGAATCGTTGCACGTGCAACATGCTGCTTGCCTGCGACGTGCGTCCCGATTAGGATTGTTGCATGACAACCGCCCGATGCGGCCAACTACAACATCCTGGAGAATCATGCGCAACGCCGTTCTTGCCGTCGCCGCCCTGTCCCTGCTGCAGGGCGCTGCAGCCTATGCATCCGATGTCAGCGTCGGGGTTACCGTCGCCGGCCAGATTTCGCCCGGCGTCTACGGCCGGATCGATATCGGCAATAACCCGCCGCCACCGGTCGTCTTTACCCAGCCCGTGATCATCTCGCGCCCGGCGCGGCCGGTCACGATGGCCCCGATCTACCTCAACGTCCCGCCCGGCCACGCGATGAAGTGGGAGAAGCACTGCCATAAGTACAACGCCTGCGGCGTGCCGGTTTACTTCGTCAGGACCAGCGAGTACGACGATGGCGGCAAGGGCGGAAAACCCGGCAAGGGTAATCCGGGCCGCGGGCACGGACGCGGGCACGGCCACGACGACTGAAGCGAGTCTGCCCAAGCATGGAAAAAGCGGCCCGAGGGCCGCTTTTTTATGGGCAGCGCCGTTTGCACGTTCTCGCTTACTTGCCAGGGGTGGACGAAGTATCGGAACTTGTGCCGGTATCGGAGCTTGAGGACGACGAGGAGGGACCCGAGGACTTGGCCTTGCTGTGCCTCTTGGCCTTGTGCTTCTTCTTCGCCTTCTTCGGCGGAGTGGTGGTGTCGGTCGTCGTATCGCTCGCGCCGCTCGAGCTGGCGGATGGCTTCTCGCTGGTCGTACCGGTGGCGCCGGTCGAACCGGTGCCTGACGTGCCGGAACTGGCGCCGCCCATGCTGCCGCTTCCACCCATGCTGCCGGCGCCCGACGATCCGGTGCCGGAAGTACCCGAGCTGCCGGACGACATGCCGCTGCTGCCCGAGCTGCCGGATGTGCCCGACGCACCCGTGCCGCTGGTGCCCGAGCTGCTGGATGTATCGCTCGATCCGGACGACGAGCTTCCGCTCATGCCGCTACTGCCGGACGAACCGCCATAGGTACTGCTGCCGCCCGTCGACGGGGTTGCGGCGGACGAACCGCTGCTGGATTTGGAGGGATCAGTGCTCGACGGGGACGACGACATGCCGGACGACGTGGATGACGGCGAGGTTGCGCTGCTGCCGCTTCCCGTTGATTGCGCCAATGCAATTGACGACACCGACGCGATCATGATGAACGACAGTGATCGAAGTGTTGGTTTTAGCCTCATAGGGAACTCCTCTAGTTAAAAGAAAGGCATCATCGATGCAGCAGCTTGGATGCAGGGTCAGTTCGCGCGTTCAGCCTGAGGGGCGCGCGTACCGGAAGAGGAGCAGGCGGCTGTTTTTCAAATAACTGAATTTAAACGGATTTTTACAATGTAAAAATGTGTAACGCGCGGGCTGGCAAGGGACGAATTTACAATGCGGCCGGCACGACGACATGCGCTCTGATGAACAAGGCAGGGTTGCCCTGTTCATCGAAGAAATGCCGGGACGCTTGCCTCGATTACTGGTCCATCTGCGGCTGCGCGATGGTACGCAGCTGGAAGCGGCCATCGTTGTTGAACAGCCAGGTCTCGGAGAGTTCGAGCTTGCCATGTCGCATGAGGTGCGATGCGGGCCTGGGGAACGGCGCGGCGTTGCGCAGCGAGGCCAGCGCGGTCGATTCGGTTTCGCGGTCGCGGTTCGATCGCATGATCTCGCTGCGCAGCAGATTGCCCTGCGCATCGACCGAGTAGCGCAGCACCACCACCGAGCGCAGCAGCGCCTGCGGGCGGCCGGGATAGATCTTGCCGGAATTGACTTCGGCAATGCGTAATGCGAGGTCGCGCTTGTAGCCGTCGACCGTGCCGGCGCTGGACGCGGATTCGTAGCGCGTTTCCGCTCGTCGCTCGGCACGCGAGCCTTTCGCGGAGGTCCGCTCGACAGACGTGTCGGGCGTGCTGGTCGCGCAACCGGCGAGCACGCCGGCAGTGAGGAACAGTGCGGAGCGAATTTTCATGGCCGTACCTTCGCGATGCGTGTGGAAATGCGGATCGATGCGCCGGCATCGCGCGATGCGGCCGGCGATGCCGAAGTGAAATCTTCCAGTGAAAGTAATGTAGGGAGATTCGCGCGCGAAAGCAATCTTACCGGGTGTTACAAATCGCACGCGCGACTTGCATCCGCCTCGCCTTCTTCTACTCTGAAACAATGATCCGCATTGTCGCATTGCTCATTGTCTTGTGGAGCCCGTTCATGCAGGCACAGGAGCGTCCGGCGCACGGCGAGGTGCAGGCCGATGCGCATCGCATTCAGCAGAATGGCGAAAACATGTTCGAAGTCGAGGCAAGCGCCTTCGTGCGCGCGTCGCCGCAGCAGGCGTGGCGCGTGCTGACCGATTACGAACGCCTGCCATTATTCGTGCCCGATCTGGACTCATCGAAACTGATTTCGCGCACCCGGGACGAAGCAATCATCGAGCAGCGCAGCCGCGCCGGTTTTGTATTCTTCACACTGCCGGTGCACATGACCCTGCGTATCGTGGAGCAGCCCGTCTCGCGCATCGACGTCACGCAGACATCCGGCGACCTGAAGCACTATGTGGCGCACTGGGTGCTGGAACCGGCCGCGCAAGATGGAATGAATGGCACGCTGATCCATTTCTCCAGTACGCTTGAGCCGAATTTCTTTTTGCCGCCGCTGCTGGGCACGGCGGCGGTGCGGTCCAATGTGAGGAAGATGGTCGAAGCGGTGTCGACGGAAATCGAGCGCGGCGCGCATTAAGGGCCTGCCAAGGAATAACGTGCACATTATTCCTTGACAGACCCTGACCGTTCAGTCGAAGCCGCCTTTCGCCTTGAACTGCTCGGTGGCGGCAACCAGCAGTTTCATGATCCCGGGCTCGTAGCCCGAGTGCCCCGCATCGTCGACCACGTGGAACTTCGCCTCGGGCCACGCCGCGTGCAGACGGAATGCGGAGAGCGGCGGGCACACCGTGTCGTAGCGCCCCTGCACGATGACGGCGGGCAGATGGCGGATGCGGCTCACCTCGCGCACCAGCTGGTCTTCGGTAAAAAAGCCGTCATGCAGGAAGTAGTGCGCTTCGAGACGACCGATGCCGAGGCTGACCACGTCCGAGCTGAAGTCCGCGATCGCGGCCGGGTCGGGGCGCAGGAACAGGCAGCTTCCTTCGTAGCGGCTCCAGGTGCGAGCGGCCGGCAGGTACACCGCCGGGTCGTCGCTGAACAGGCGCTTCGCGTAGGCCTGCAGCAGGTTGCCGCGCTCTTCGACGGGAATCGGCGCGACGAATTGCGCATGCACGTCCGGGAAAAACCAGCGGATGCCATTGAGAAACCAGTCGATCTCCTCGCGCGTGCACAGGAACATGCCGCGCAACACGAAGCCGAGGCAACGCTCCGGATGCGCTTCGCCATAGGCGAGCGCGAGCGTCGAGCCCCATGAGCCGCCGAACACCAGCCATTGGTCGATGCCGAGCATGATGCGCAGGCGCTCGATATCGTCGATCAGCAGCTGCGTGGTGTTGTTGCGGTATTCGCCGAGCGGCGTCGACTTGCCCGCGCCGCGCTGGTCGAACAGCACGATGCGGTAATGGTCCGGATCGAAGAAACTGCGATGCCGCGGAGACAGGCCGCCGCCCGGCCCGCCGTGCAGGAACAGGACCGGCTGGCCGGCGGGATTGCCGCATTCCTCCCAGTACAGGGTATGGATGTCATCCACCGGCAGCATGCCGTGGCGGTAGGGCTCGATGGGCGGGAACAGCGTCGGTTCGGGAAGGGAGAAGTTCATGGCGCGTCGATACGGATGGGATCGCCTGATTGTAGCGAAGCGGGCGGCCACCGCAAATCGGCAATTCCGTTGCCGTCTTTGTCGCTTTCCCAACAGGTTGCGCAGGGAGTAGCCAGAAGCGAAAAATTGCTGTAGACTTCAGCCCCTTCAGACGTGGTGACAAACGTCGCATGTCTCCGGCTTTGCCGGCGCATGAGCTTTTCAGGAGTGGTAGTTCAGTCGGTTAGAATACCGGCCTGTCACGCCGGGGGTCGCGGGTTCGAGTCCCGTCCACTCCGCCAGTTTTACAAATGCCCGCGCAAGCGGGCATTTTCTTTTTCCGGCCTTGTGATGTCGTCCGCGCGAAGTCCTCGGCGGACCGGCGTTGTCCCAGTGTCTTTCGCCGAAAACAAAAAAGACGAACCCTTTGGTTCGTCTTATTTTTCATCCGGAGCCTGTCACGCAGCTTTCTTCTGCTGCTCCTCGCCGCCCAGCGCTTCCACCAGTTCAGCAATCAGCTTTGCCAGCTCGCCGGTCATCAGCGCGAAGTCGGTATCGAAGCGTTCATCCTCGTTCTGCACGCCGGCATCGGCATTTTCCTTCAGCACGTCGAGCGGCGCGACGCGCTTGATTGCGAGCGACTCCGTCAGCACGAAGGAGACGCGGTCGGCCCAGGTCATCGCGAGGCGCGTGCACTGCTTGCCGGCGGCGATATGGCGGCGCACGTCTTCCGCTTCCAGCGTATGACGCACATAGCGCACCGTGGCCTTGCCTTCGCCGGTGGCGCGCAGTTCGGTGTCCTGGTCGACGGTGAAGCCGGCCGGCGCTTCATCGGCCGCGAGCCAGTCGGTCATGGCCGACAGCGGCGAGCGCTCGGTGCGCAGCGATGCGAAAGGCAGACTCTCGAGCGACTTGAGCAGCAGCTTGAACACTTCGTCGGCCTTCACGGGACTGGCGGCATCGACTGCCAGCCAACCGTTCACCGGATCGATCCACACGCGCGTGCTGCGCTGGATACTGAACGCGCGCGGCAGCAGTTCGTCGGTCACCTGCTCCTTCAGTTCCTTCATCTGCTTGCGGCCGGGCTTGAAGCCCTGCTGCTCTTCAAGTTCGACGGCGCGCGCCTTCGTCACCTGATTGATCACCGTCGAGGGCAGCAGCTTCTTTTCCGTGCACAGTTGCAGCAGCATCTGGCGGTTGACGGTATGCACCAGCATGCCACTGCCACGTGGCGAAACCCAACCCTGGGTCTGCAGGTCGACGCTGGTGCACGGCGCGAAGGCTTGTGGCGCAAGCGCTGCTTCAAGTTGATCGGCGGTGAGTGTCCACGGCGCGGTGAGACGATAGATCTGGAGATTCTTGAACCACATGATGCGCATCCGGAAAAAAGGAGGCGCTCATTCTACACGCCGGCTACTGCGCCGTCAGTCGCACCTGCGCATCATCGGCGGTTGACAAGGTCTCGTCTTCGGCGAACAGGCCGAGTTGCGTGTCGTCGTCGTCTTCGTTCAGCCGTACGCCCACGCCGAGCAGGCGCACCGGCCTGCGGCTGCGCTGGTGTGCGGTCTCCAGCAGCTTGCGGCAGGTCGCTTCATCGATGGCATTGCTCACGCATTCCGCCGTGGTGCGGCGAAAATCATCGAAACGAATCTTTACAAAAAGCTTGTGGATATAACGTTCGGCCTGCGCGCGTTTCACGCGCTGGTGCAGCAACGCAATCAGCGCCGACAGCGCGCGCATGCAACTCTCCAGATCGGGCAGGTCGATCACGTAAGTCTCTTCCACGCTCACCGACTTGCGCTCCTGGCTTGAACTCACCTGCCGGCGGTCGATGCCGCGGCACAGGTTGTACAGGCTGCCGCCGAATTTGCCGAAGCGATGCTGCAGTTCGGGAATCGACCACTTGCGCAAGTCCGCGCAAGTGAATGCGCCCAGCCGCTTGAGCTTCATCGCGGTCACCTTGCCGACGCCGAACAGTTTGTCGACCGGCAGCGCGGCGACGAAAGCATCGATGTCCTGCGGGCGGACCACGAATTGTCCGTTCGGCTTGTTCCAGTCGCTGGCGATCTTGGCGAGGAATTTGTTGGGCGCGATGCCGGCCGATGCGGTGATGCCGACTGTCTCTGCGATGCGCGCGCGGATGTCCTGCGCGATCAGCGTGGCGCTGCCCTTGAAGTGCGGCGAGTCGGTGACGTCGAGATAGGCTTCATCCAGCGAGAGCGGTTCGACCAGGTCCGTGTAATCGCGATAGATGGCGAGAATCTGCTTCGAGGCGACGCGATATTTGTCCATGGCCGGTGGCATCACGATCAGGTCGGGGCAGCGCTGCAGCGCCTGCGACGTCGGCATCGCGGAGCGCACGCCGAAGCGGCGTGCTTCGTAATTGCAGGTCGCGACCACGCCGCGCTGGTCGGGACGTCCGCCGACAGCGAGCGGCTTGCCGCGCAGGGACGGATCGTCGCGCATCTCCACCGATGCGTAAAAGCAGTCGCAATCGCAGTGGATGATCTTTCGCAGCGGAGCGCTCACGATGGCAGGGACAACGGGCAGACAGAAGATGGCAGTGCTTCATTGTACCGGGCTGCGAGGCATGCGGTGGAAAGACCTCGCGGGACCGTGGGCTTTGGCGCGCGCCAATGAAAAACGCCACCGCATGGGTGGCGTTGCGCAATCGGATCCGACGCCTTATTTGCCTGACGACGGCGCCTCGATGTTGCCCTGGGCCGCCGGCTTTGCGCCGGATGCCTTCAGATCGGCATCGGCGGATTTCTTTCCTTTCTTGTACGCCTGTTTCGCCACTTTCTTCTTCGCCTTGTATTCCTCCTTCGCCTGCCTGCGCTCCTCACGGCGCTTCACGTAAGGATCGACGGATCCGCTGGCGGCCGGGTTGGTCGTAGCGCTCGACGTGCCGGCAGGGGCGGCACCGCTGCTGCCGGAACTGTCCGCCGGCATCGTCGAGGATTGCGCGGATGCGAAGCCGGCCAGGGCCATCAACGCGGCGGCAAAAAGCATTTTGTACGGTTGTGTCATATGTTCTCCTGAGCAAAGGTTATGGATGGACTGGCATGCGATCGCAACCATGCCCGCACGTTGATAACTCGTGCATGCCGGAATCGTGCTGGCTGCATTAGCGAAATGACAATTGAACCGATTGAAAAGTTCCTCGGACGCGCATGGCGCGATTTCCCGGATGCAGGTTTTCACCTTAATGCACGGCGATTTGCGAAATTACACACCGGGTGGCGATGTTCCGGCCGAAGATGGAGGATGCGGCGCGCGGCATGCTAATTGCACGCCCGACGTGCCGGCATGGCATGACAGATTTCGAGCAAGGAGTACACCATGGCAACCAGCACATTGGACCCGGAAAACCTCCCCGAACCGGACCGCCGCGTCAGGCGAGGACATGGCACGAGCGCGCTCGGACCGAGCAATACGTCCGACAGCGGCAGCGACGTGCAATCCGGCCTGCGCTGGGCCGACGAGGACGGCATCGGCCTGGACAAGGGGACCTATGAAGACCCCGACAGCGCGAAGCACGACCGGAGCGCCGGCCCGGATATCGGCGACGCGGAACTTGACAGCGACACCGATGCGGAAGGTACCGGAGAACATGCGTCCGCGGGCCGCGACCTGGATATCGAAGCAGGCGCGGATATCGATGTCGACCGCATCGATGACGCCGCTCCGGGCGAAGATCCGGATTTCGAAGGCCCCGAGGACCTTGACGCCATGCCGCCGCGCACGCGTCATCCGAATCGCCAGGCGTACCGACGCTGACGCACGGCACCTTCATCGCGGGGTTTGGCAAAACGCGCCGGCCACACCGGCACGTCTTGCCCCTACAGGTCGCCCTCCGAGACAAGGAAGTCGGTGATCAGCACTTCCTGCAGCCTGTCGGTCTGCAGCGCAGCGCGGCTCTCGGCGAGCAGGGTTTTTTCCAGGCTGGCCAGGCCGCCCGGCGCCAGCGCGCGCTGTGGATCGGCGTCCATCAGTCCCTTCATCATCACCTGTTCCAGCGCCGGTTTGCTGGCCGCGGCCCATTCGGCGTCGGTAGCGCTGGTGCGCACGGCGAAGGAGGCGCGGATGGAATGTCCGCCGTGACTGATCGCGACTTGCGGGATGGTCAGGTAGGCGATTTCCCCGTCGAGGCGCTGCCGGTGCTGCAGATAGAACCAGGCTGCGGTAAAGCCGACGGCGAGGATGGCGAGGACGATGCCGATCACGTACATCAGCAGTTGGTCGCGTGCGGAGCGTTTCGACGGCATGGAAGGATTTCGATGCGGCGCGGTGCGCAAGGGGCAGGAAGCGCCATTCTACATGGAGGCATTGGGCGGTCCGGGCAGACCGTTACGAAAAACCAACAAAACGTCAGTGCCTTGTAAGCTTCGGCCAACAGAATCGATTCGACCGGCCAAGCTGCGCCGGCCGCAGCCGTTCCGTTCATCCGCTTCAAAGGCATGCCATGTTACCCGAAGAGATCGTTGATCATATCGATGCGCAAAATCGTGCGAGCCTGCATGCGCGCGATTACACGCAAGCGCTCACTTATGACGAGGTGTTGGGCCTGATGAACGCGGCATCGATGCGCGGTTTCCGCTACGGCAGCGAGAGTGCGTTGTCGCTCCTGAAGAGCAAGCTGCTGGTGAAGTACCTGAACGAAGCAACGTCGAGCGAAGCCTAGTCTTTTTCCTGCACGAGAATCCACGGTTTCACCACGACCGCCCACAGGGTGGCGTCGGCTTCCAGCCATGCGCTGGCCTGCGCATCGCTTACCTTCCCGACCTGGTTCCCCGCCATCCACTGCGCAATCGTCTGTGCATCGTCATTGGCGATACGCAGCGCGACATCGACCAGGTCGAGTTCGGGGCTGACTGCAATCACCGTGCCGCCAGCGAAAAAGCGCAGCAGTTCCTTCCAGGGCATGCGCGAAGTTTCGCCGTTCAATTTCGCGCGCAGCAGATCTTCCTGTTCCATAGTCAATAGTGTGGCGGTTTTTCGTTGGCGGGTCCGCGCTCGTTTGCGGCGTCGCGGATTTCCCTGATGTGGCGGGCGAGTGCCGTGCACAGCGCCTCCAGCTCATCGATTTTCTTCCGTTGTTCGTACACGGTCTTGTTGAGCGTGTCGATCATGTCTTCCTGGCGCGCGATGCGGATCTCGATATCGACCAGGCGATCTTCATTTGTCATTGCATGCATCCTTGTTGCCGGCGTGCCGGCGCGAGGCCGCTATTGTACGCCGCGCCGGAATGCCCGGAAAAACCTGATGTCAGGAAAACTCCGGTGCGGCCCCCTGCAACCCGGCGCGTCTCCGCCGGCTGCATTATGATGATCCTTTCCGCCTCGTCAGGCACCAGTCGGATCTTCACGAAGGTTTGCAATGAGATCAACCAAAGCCAGCGCTGCGATCGCGCGCCTGAACGCGCGCGACAGCGCTTTCCGCTACTCGCTGGGCATCAACGCCGCCGGCCTGTTCTACCTGCTGCGCGCCGAACCCGGCGCCAGACCGGAGCGGGCCAGCCCCGACCTCGCCCTCGACGAATTCGTGGAACTCGTCAACAAGACCGGGCCGCAGAAAAAGGCCAAGGTCAGCAAACTGGATGTCGCGTTCGAAAAGCAGCTCGGGGACAGGAAGCCGAAGTAGGAAAAAATCCAAGGCCGTGAGGGGCGAGCACGCGGCGGGCGCCCAAAAGACCTCCCCGGTCTTTTCGTGCATTTCGTGTTTTCCGTGGACAGGCGCCACTGCCGTGCCAGCAAGCGCTTCAGGCAGACTGCAGCAAATTCCGCACCGCGCGCGAGCTCGACACCGCGCCCCTGAGCATCAGTTTCTCGTGGTTCGATTCCAGCTCCCCCTTGCGGTACAGGTAATTGACCATCATCCCCGCCGATTGCCGGAATCCCTTGTCCGAGCAATCCGCCAGCCAGTTGACGCGCTCGATGCGCGCGCCATTGACCAGGTGGAAGCGCGCCACCGGGTCCTGCGGCAGGTCCTGGGATTTCTCCTTCATCAGGTAGTGAGCGCATGCTTCCAGCAGCAACGGCTGCATGGCGGGCGCGATGGCGCTGTGCGCCTGCCATTTGCCGGCTGCGACGAAGTCGGCGACGCCCGGATGGCCGTCGAACGTCTGCGGATCATGCTGCACGCAGGTTTGCCGGATGCGGTCGAGATACGCTTCCTGACGCTTGAGCCAGGGCATGAAACCCGGGATCGGCGACAGCGTCGAGAAGGTTCGCAGCTCCGGGAAGTCGCGCGACAGATCGTCGACCACGCGCTTGATCAGGAAATTGCCGAAGTTCAGGCCACGCAGTCCCGGCTGCGTGTTCGAGATCGAATAGAAGATCGCGGTGTTGGCGCGCGCCGATTCGAGCGGCGGCAGCGATTCGTCGAGCAGCACCTGGATGTTG
The DNA here is from genome assembly GCA_021821365.1 of Pseudomonadota bacterium. Lineage (GTDB taxonomy): Bacteria > Pseudomonadota > Gammaproteobacteria > Burkholderiales > Burkholderiaceae_D > Noviherbaspirillum. The sequence goes on from JAKACN010000015.1 coordinate 35,737, forward strand.
TCGGACAGGCGGTCGGTGAGCGCGACCTCGACGAAGATCAGCGGCTCGTCCGGCATGCGAGGATGGAACAGGCCGTAGCAGCGGCGGTCGGAATCGAGGCGTTTGCGCAGGTCCGACCAGGAACGGATCTGGTGCACGGCTTCGTACTTGATCAATTTCTCCAGCAGCGCCGCCGGCGAATTCCAGCTGATGCGCTGCAGTTGCAGGAAGTCGACGTCGAACCAGGTGCCGAGCAGCGCAAACAGTTCGCTCTCGACCACACCGAGTTCGGGCGATCCTTTCACGAAGCGCAGCAGATCATCGCGCATCTCGACCAGGAATTTGACGCCGTGCGGGATCGCGCTGAACTGCGTCAGGATGCGCTGCCGCTGCGAGCGCAGGGCATCGCGCAATGCCATTTCCGCGCCGGGCCGGTGCTGCGCCTCTGCGGCATTCTTCCATGCGGTCATGGCCGCCTCGACCGCCTCGGGCTTCGGACCGAATTCCAGTGCAAGGAGCCGCAGATAGTCGCGCCGGCCCTGCTCATCCAGGCCGGAATAGATCTGGCCGATCTCCACGGCGCGCTGGCGCGCGGACACCACGCCGCCGCGCTCGGCGGCGCAGGCCGCAAAGCGCTGGCGCAGTGTTTTCAGTTCGCCGGGCGAGAGGCGGCGGTTGTCGCCGTTGTTCTTGCCGAACAGGCGACCGAAGAAGCTGCGCGCGCCTGAAAGGAGCGTCGATTCATTGTCTTTCGAGTCCGTGGTGAAGGCGGTGTCGGTCAACATGCGAGTCCTTTCCGGCGATGCGGGTAATACCGGAAATTGTAGGACGGCCTCGGAGCGAAGCAAGCAATTGCTTGCACAAGGCTTGATGCGCAGCAGATTGACAACGCCGAACGCACGACGGCCCGGCAGCGAACGCCTTGAAACGTGCCCTACTGCGTGCGTGATGGGCTCTTCGCGATGACTTCCGCGAAGCGCTCGAACACCTTCGGATCGAACTTCGTATTGACTTCCGCCCGAATCATGGCGACGACTTCCTCATGCCCGCGCGGCCGGTGATAGGCGCGCACCGTCGCCATCGCGTCGTAGCTGTCGGCGATCGACAGGATGCGCGACAGCAGCGGAATGCCGTCGCCGGAAAGCCCGTCGGGATAGCCGCTGCCGTCGACGTGCTCGTGATGATGGCGAATGATGCTCGCGACCGCCGGCGCATCGGCCAGCATGGTGGCGCGCACGATGCGTTCGCCGCGCTCGGAATGGGTCTTCATGATCTCCCATTCGTCGGCGTCGAGCTTGCCGGGCTTGAGCAGCACGCTGTCGGGAATGCCGATCTTGCCGACGTCGTGGAATGATGCGCCGACACCCAGCAGGACCAGCTCCCGATCCGACAGCTCGCAGGCGATGCCGATTTCGGTCGCCAGATTGATCACGCGCTCGCAGTGGAACCGGGTATAGGGATCGCGCTCGTGCAGCGCGACGGACAGCGCCTTGGTATAGCGGCGCAAGGCACTGAATTTCAATAACTCCTGCATGGCGCACTCCTCGGGATCACTCTCTGTGTTTCGATTTGTCTTGTTGGCGCACGCTGAAAATTGTACTCGTCCTGGAGAAAACAGGAGAGCGGATGGCGAAGATGCCTGATAGTCGGTTATCCTTGTGCGCAGCATTCCCGGAGCCCGCATGAACCACGCGCAAACCGCCAAAGAACACCTGCTCGCCCGAGCCCGCCTCGATTACCAGCCTGCGCTCGTCGCGATTGACGAAGAGGCAATCTCGCGCCTGCCGGCGCGCGGCGATCGCTTCAGCCACCTCGCCGTCGGCCTCGCCGCCAAGCCTGCGGGACGAACGTCCGAAGGCGCGGCCGCCTACAGCATTGCATTGAACAGCGTGAATTTCATGTTCTGGACGCCGACGCCGGAGGGAATGGCGCGCTACCACTGGCGCGGCGAAGGCGGCGCGCATGGATTGCAGGCGGCGTTCGATCATCTCTGGGGCGAGGAAGCGACACCGTCCCGGCTGCGCGCATGCCTCGGGTCGGGCGAGGAGCAGGTTGTCGTTCGCGAACTCGGCGATATTTCCATGCCGCGCCGTCGCGCGCAGTTCCTGCGCGAGATCCTGTTCGACGAACGGCTGGAGCAGGCGGCATCCGAACTCGTCGCCGCCAGCCGGTCGGGCAGGCTGACTTCCGACGATGCGCAGCGACTGGCCGTGCATTTTCCGATGTCCTATGGCCAGGACGCCTACCTGATGCGCGCGCAGCTTGCGATCATGTGGTTTGCCGGCTACCTGTTTGAGAAAGGCGAGGAGATCGAATGCGACATCACCGTCGCCGCCAGCTACCAGATGCCGCGCGTGATGCGTTCCATCAAGGCGCTACGCTTCGCGCCGGAACTGGCGGAGAAAATCGACAGGCACACCTTGATCCTGCGTCAGAGCGACGAGGAGCGCGCGATTCGCTCGGCGACCGTGCTCGGCGCGCAGGCCATGGCGCAGCATCTGGGCGTGTCGGAGCATGCGATGGTCAATGTGCTGTGGCAGAACCGGCACGCTTGCGGAGCGATGCCGTATCACCTGACGATCACGACCGACTATTGAACTGGAGCGCTAGTTGAATTCCCGGTCGTCGCGCGCGTAGGCGGGACAGCCGTCCTGCCCCCATTTCCCGCCACAGACGCGCCACTTGCACTGCTCGCGCTGGAAGAAGCTGCTTTGCTGCTCGCACTGCGCGTATTCATCCTGTATCGCGCTCGCCTTGGCGGGCACGCCTGCGCTGTTCTGCGCAAGCAGCATGCGGGATTGATCTTCATGCGTTTTTCTTGGCGCCTTGGCGAGAACCGCAGTCGTCTTCTTCCCTGGTCTGTCCGCTGCCGCATGGGGCGCACGTGCGGCATGTGCGCGAACAAGCTTCATGCCGGCCGGCGCGTGCGTCGCTGCGGCCGCGTGCGGCTTCGCGCGAGCGCCGCGCGCCTTTGCTGGGGGCGTTTCCGGCGCTGCATTGCCGCTCGCAGCCGGCGAGGCGGGAACGACAAGCCGCGTGTCGGCATCGGCGCGCGCCACCTGTGTCTCGACCCGGTTGCTCCTGAACATGCCGATCCCGAAGATCAGCGCGACCGTCAGGCATCCGCTGATCAGCGCCGCCTGCACGATGAGGTCGGTGCCCATCTGGCCGGCACCGGCGAGGCCGCCGAAGCGACGCTCGCCGCCGGCTGCCCGCAGGACCTCTCGCTGGAGCGTTTTCCCGAGGGTGCC
>JAKACN010000224.1 GCA_021821365.1 Pseudomonadota bacterium
AAGCGGACAAGAAGCGAAATCTGTCTGAGCTCCGAGCTTGCGAGGGCGAGTTATTTCGCTTCCCGCTTTGCGCCTCGCTCTTTCGGGAACCCCGCAGGGGCAGCGTCCTGGGGTCGCCTTCTTTTGCTTACTTTTCTTGGCGAAGCAAGAAAAGTGAGCGGCTGCCGGGCCGCCCCCGGCAAGCCTCCACGAAGAGACAACAGCATCGAATCACCGGAGAAAAACAAAACACCTCAAACTAAGCATTCAACCGGCTCATCATCGCCTCCGGATATCTCAACCCCGCCGCCGCATCCTTCGGAAAAATCGCCTCGATCGCATCCCTATGCGCCTGGTCGATCTTCAACTCCACCGCCGCCACATTCTGCTCCAGGTACTTGCGCCGCTTGGTCCCCGGAATCGGGACGATGTCATTCCCCTGCGCCAGCACCCATGCCAAGGCAAGCTGCCCCGGCGTGCATCCCATTTCCGCGGCGATTTCCCGCACCTTGTCCACCAGCTCCAGGTTCTTCGCGAAGTTCTCTCCCTGGAAACGCGGGCTGCGGGCGCGATAGTCGTCCGGCGCGAAGTCCTGCGGGCTCTTGATTTCGCCGGTCAAGAAGCCGCGCCCCAGCGGGCTGTAGGGCACGAAGCCGATGCCGAGCCGGCGGCAGGTATCGAGCACTTCACCTTCCGGATCGCGCGTCCACAGGGAATACTCGCTCTGCAAGGCGGTGATCGGGTGCACCTTCGATGCGCGTTCCAGCGTGCGCGGCCCGGCTTCGGACAGGCCGATGTAGCGGACCTTGCCTTCCTTCACCAGCTCCGCCATGGCCCCGACCGTATCTTCGATCGGCGTATCTGGATCGACGCGATGCTGGTAGTACAGGTCGATGGTGTCGATGCCGAGGCGTTTCAGGCTGCCCTCCACCGCCTGGCGCACATACTCCGGCCTGCCGTTCACGCCGTAGTCGTTCGGCTTCTCGGGCGTGCGCACGATGCCGAACTTGGTGGCAATCACCAGCCGGTCGCGCTTGCCCTTGATCGCGCGCCCGAGCAGTTCTTCATTGGCATGCGGACCGTACATGTCCGCGGTATCGAAGAACGTGATGCCGAGGTCGATGGCGCGATGGATGGTGGCAATCGATTCATTGTCATCGCGGTTGGCGTAGAAATCGCTCATGCCCATGCAACCCAGGCCGATGGTCGATACCTGCAAGTCTTTTCCGAGGCGGCGTGTCTTCATCGTGCTTTCCTTTTCGTCCATGTTCACGGTTTCGCGATCATGCGTCGCGCCGGCCCTGGCGCATTCCGGGTGCGCCCGCAAGGCTCGCGATGCATGCCGGGGTTAATTGAGCGCTCCATCTTGCGCGCCGCCGCGCCAACACTGGTTGATGCGGCACAAGACCGATGCCCGCACCATTTGGCAACATGGCTCACTCCATCCCTGCATTTTCCGACCGACATGTTGCGTCGCCCCGAACTGTCCCACGCCAGCATCGACCTGACCCATGACGTGGACGTGCTGGACGAGCGCGGCCGCCGCTCGACCATCGCGATTCCCGCCGAACGTCCGCTCACCGTCTATGTGGACAAGCGCGAGCTGGTCACGCTGATGACGCTCGGCGGCGCGCCCGAGGCGCTCACGCTGGGCTACCTGCGCAATCAGCGGCTGGTGCGTTCCATCGAGGAAATTGCCTCGCTGCAGGTCGACTGGGACGTGAACGCCGTCGCGGTCAGGACGCGCTCGGGCATCGCGGACATCGAGGAAAGGACCGCGCACAAGGTGGTCACCACGGGCTGCGGGCAAGGCTCGGTGTTCGGCGACCTGATGGAGGAAATCGATACCATCGCACTGACGCCGGAGGCGCGCCTGCGGCAATCCGTCCTTTACGGCATCGTCGATGCGATCCGCGTCCATCCGTCGATCTACAAGCAGGCCGGCTCGGTGCATGGCTGCGCGCTGTTCTCGACGGAAGGCAAGTTGCTTTACTTCATCGAAGATATCGGCCGCCACAATGCCGTCGATGCCATTGCCGGCAAGATGTGGCTGGACGAACTCGGCGGCGAGGACAAGGTTTTCTACACCACGGGACGCCTGACGTCGGAAATGGTGATCAAGGGTGCGCAGATGGGCATTCCCTTTCTGCTCTCGCGCTCCGGCACCACGCGCATGGGATATATGGTCGCGCAACGCGTCGGCATGACGCTGCTGGCGCGCTGCACGGGCAAGCATTTCCTGCTGCTCAGCGGAAAGGAACGTCTCGTTTACGAGCCGCATTTATTGAGTAGCGTCATAAGCCTTGCTTGATGCAGGGATGAAAGCCTTGTCGCCGTCGTAACATGATCCGAACCGGTGATGTCTTGCCGCCGCGATCTTTCCCATTGACCCACAACCGGCTTCCATGGACCTGAGCGATTCCGTGCGCGATGCATTTTCCCTGTTGCTGTCGGGAGATGCCGCATTGTGGCAGGTTGTCTGGGTTTCCCTGACGACATCCCTGCTGGGCATGCTGGTGGCCGCCCCTCCCGCGCTGCTGTTCGGCTACCTGATCGGCACGCGCGACTTTCGCGGCCGCCGCGCCGTCATCCTCCTGACGCAGGCCGCCCTGTCGATGCCGACGGTGCTCATCGGCTTGCTGCTGTATATGATGCTGTCGCGCCGCGGACCGCTCGGCAGCCTGCATTGGCTGTTCACGCAGTCCGGCATCGTCTTCGGCGACGCCCTGATCCTGCTTCCGCTGCTGGTCGCGCTCACCCTGTCTGCGGTGCAGGCGACCGATCCGCGCCTGGCGGAAACCGCGGTCGCGCATGGCGCCTCCGGCTTTCGGCTGATGTGCACGGTGCTGCACGAAGCGCGCTTCGGCGTGATGGTCGCCGCCGTCAACGGCTTCGGACGCGTCATTTCCGAAGTCGGCTGCGCCCTGATGGTCGGCGGCAACATCGCCGGCGACACGCGCACCATGCCGACCGCGATCGCACTCGAAACCAGCAAGGGCGAATTCGCGCAAGGCATTGCGCTCGGCATCGTGCTGATGGCCATTGCGCTGCTCATCAATGCCGCGATGCTGCTTCTGCAGGGCAACGCCAAGGCTTCGCTGGGAGCATGACGATCATGACACGTCCCCTGCTGCAACTCCATCGTCTGCAAAAAACGGTCGGCCAGCGCCTGCTGCTCGACATCGATCTGCTGCGCATCGAACCGGGCAGCGCCTATGTCCTCACCGGCGCCAATGGCTCGGGCAAGAGCACGCTGTTGCGCGTGCTGGCCGGCCTGGCTTCGGCCGACATCGCGCAAGCCAGTTTCGGCGGCGACCCGGTGCGGCTGTCGCCGTATCCGCACGCGATGCGCAATGCCATCGTGTACGTGCACCAGCATCCGGTCCTGTTCTCGACCAGCCTGTTTCACAACATTGCCTATGGCCTGATCGCGCGCGGCATGGCAAAGGCCGAAGTCGCGCGGCGCGTGGAAGAGGCGATGTCGTGGGCCGGCGTGTCGCACCTGCGCAGCAGCAGGACCGCCGTGCTGTCGGGCGGCGAAAAGCAGCGCGTCGCGCTCGCCCGCGCCAAGGTACTGTCGCCGCGCCTCCTGCTGCTCGACGAGCCGACCGCCAATCTCGACGGCCGCGCCAAGGAGCAGGTCATCGCCCTCATCCCTTCCCTGCTGGAAGCCGGCAACAGCATCGTGATCGCCTGCCACGACCGCGACCTGATCGCCGTTCCGGGCATGCAGCGCATGAAGCTGCGCGACGGTCACCTGCAGTTCCGCAGTTCCTCCGCCCATTCATGAAAGGACACCCATGCGACTCTCTTCCCTGCATCGCCGCCTGCTCCTCGCATTGCTGTGCGTTGCCTGCGCCCTCCCGCCGGCCATGGCGCAAACGCTCAGGCTGTCGACCACGACCAGCACCGACAACTCCGGCCTGCTCGCTTATCTCCTGCCGCAGTTCGAGAAGGAATCGCATCTCAAGGTGAAAGTCATCGCGGTGGGCACCGGCAAGGCGCTGGAACTGGCGAAAAACGGCGACGTCGACGTAACGCTGGTGCATGCCCGCCCGGCGGAAGACAAGTTCGTGGCCGCAGGCTACGGCGTGAACCGGCGCGACGTCATGTACAACGATTTCCTGCTGGTCGGCCCGCAAACCGACCCGGCCGGCATTCGCGGCGGCAAGGACGTGCTGCAGGCGATGAAGAAAATCGCCGGCGCGCATGCGAAATTCATTTCGCGCGGCGACAACTCCGGCACCGACCAGATGGAGAAGGCGTACTGGAAACAGATCGGCATCGCGCCGGGCGGCGATGGTTACATTTCCGCCGGCGTGGGCATGGGACAGGTGCTGTCGATGGCAGGCGAGATGCAGGCCTATACCCTGACCGACCGTGCGACCTACGGTGCCTACCGCGCGAAGACCGGCCTGGCGATCCTGGCCGAGGGCGATCCGAAAATGTTCAATCCCTATGGCGTGATTGCCGTCAATCCGGACAAGCACAAGGACGTCAATTACGAAGGCGCGATGCGCTTCATCAAGTGGCTGACGTCCCCCGAAGGGCAGGCGAAGATCGCCTCCTTCCGCGTGGACGGCCAGCAGCTTTTCTTTCCGTCCGCCGGAACGCCATGAGGATCCGGCAGGCTGAACGGGAGACCTGACATGGACGGAGAAAGCTTTTTCCGGCGTTGGGCGCGACGCAAGGCCGCGAGCGAGAAGGCGAGCGAGAAGGCGAACGCAAGGGCGAGCGCGAGAGCCGCCCCGCCGCTGGACGACGTGGACGCCGCCGCCGAATTGCAACCGCTCCCCACGCTGGAGGACGTGCAGCGCCTGACCATCGACTCCGACTGCGCCGACTACGCGCCGTTTTTCGCCAGGGGAGCGGATCCCGTCGTAAGGCGCGCCGCGCTGAAAGCCCTCTTTTCGGATCCGCATTTCAACGCGATGGACGGGCTGGACGTCTATATCGGCGATTACACGAAACACGCTCCCCTCACGCCCGCCATGCTCGCCGCGTTGCAGCACGCGCGCGGCCTGCTCGCGCCCGCCGACACGCAAGACGAACTGGAACGCACGGGCGATATTGACGACAAACCGGAAGACAAGGCGGAAGACAAAACGGAAGACAGCGCGCCTCCCGCACCGGACCCGCAACCATGACACAGGCGACCCGCATGAACACGACCTTCAGGATCTGCAGCTGCAACCGCAGCATGCCGCTCGACGCGGCGGCGGGAGAAAGGCTGGGCAAGGCGCTTGGCACCGCGCCGCTTCCGGTGGCGACGGAGCTGTGCGGCAGGCAGGTCGATGCCATGCTGGAGACGCTCGACGGCAAGGGGCCGGTGGTCGTCGGCTGCACGCAGGAGCAAGCCTTGTTCGAGGAACTGGCGCGGCAGAAGAAAACCGAATTTCCGCTGCGCTTCGTCAACCTTCGCGAAACAGGCGGATGGAGCGCGCAAGCGGCCGGCGCGCTGCCGAAGATGGCGGCGTTGCTGGCGGATGCCGCTCTGCCCGCCCCCGAACCGGTGCCGGCGGTGAACTACCTGTCGCAGGGTCGCGTCCTGATCGTCGGCAGTGGTGACCGCGTGCTGCCATGGGCGGAACGACTGTGCGATCAGCTGAGCGTGAGCGTGCTGCTGACCGATTCGCGCGCCGCGGACATCATGCCGCACCGGCGGCGGTATCCGGTGTGCTCCGGCGCCAATGTGAAAGTCGACGGCTGGCTGGGCGACTTCACCGTGCGCTGGGAACAGGCCAACCCGATCGACCTGGACCGCTGCGTACGCTGCAATGCCTGCATCGCCGCCTGCCCGGAAAAGGCGATCAGTCCGGTGTTCCAGGTCGACCTGCAACGCTGCCGGCGCCATGGCGAGTGCGTCGAGGCCTGCGGACCGGTCGGCGCCATCGATTTCGGCCGCCTCGCACAACCGCACGAGGAACGCTGCGACCTGGTGTTCGACCTGTCCATGAAACCGCTGATTGCGCTCGACGAGCCGCCGCAAGGTTATGTGGCCGCCGGCCGCGACATGATGGAAGAGTACGACGCGGCGCTGCGCCTGACGCAGATGGTGGGCGAATTCGAAAAACCGACTTATTTCCGCTTCAGGGAAAAGCTGTGCGCCCATCGCCGCAACCGCAAGACCGGCTGCACCGCCTGCATCGACGTCTGCTCCACCGCAGCCATCCGCAGCGACGGCGACCGCGTCAAGGTCAATCCGCATCTCTGCATGGGCTGCGGCGGCTGCACCACTGTCTGCCCATCGGGCGCCCTGACCTATGCCTACCCCGACGCGGCATATCTCGGACGCCGCCTGAAGACCATGCTCGCCACCTATGCCATGGCAGGCGGCGCGCAGCCGGTACTCCTGCTGCACAGCCACAAGCGCGGCGTGGAACTGGTGAACATGCTGGGCCGCCGCGCGCGCAGCGGCGGGAAATGCCACGGCATGCCGGCGCGCGTGATTCCGCTGGCGCTGCATCACGCCGCATCCGTCGGCGCTGACGTATGGCTGGCAGCCATTGCCTATGGCGCATCGGGCATCGCCGTGCTGGCGACCGGCGAAGAAGCGCCGTCCTATGTGGAAGCGCTGAAAAAGCAGATGCGCATCGCCCAGGCCGTGCTGACCGGCCTCGGCTATGCCGGCAGCCACCTGCAGCTGATCGAAGCGGACGAACCGGAGGAACTGGATGCGGCGCTGCAGCACGTGCCGCGCGGCGCCGGGCCCGCCACGGCGGCCGCCTTCAACACCTTCACCGAAAAGCGCACGACTCTGTCTTTTGCGTTGGCCCATTTGTGTGAACACGCGCCGCAGAAACCGGAGCAGATCCCATTGCCCTCGGGCGCGCCCTTCGGCGCGGTGCGCGTGAATGCGTCGGCCTGCACACTCTGCATGGCATGCGCCGGCGCCTGCCCTTCTTCCGCCTTGATGGATACGCCGGATCGCCCGCAATTGCGCTTCGTCGAAAACAATTGCGTGCAATGCGGCCTGTGCGTGCAGACCTGCCCGGAGCAAGCGCTCGAACTCATTCCGCGCCTGCTGCTGACCGAGGCAGCGCGGAGACCGGTCGTGCTCAACGAATCCCGGCCCTTTGCCTGCATTCGTTGCGGCAAGGCGTTCGCCACGGAAAAAGTGATCGAAAGCATGCTGACCCGCTTGGCGGCGCATGACGCCTTCAGCGCCAGCATGGAACGTCTGAAGATGTGCGGCGACTGCCGCGTGATCGACATGATGCAGGCGGGAGGAAGCACGTTGTGCGGCCCCGGTTCCGCATGATGACGGCAGGCACTTTCGGCGCCCGAATTTTGATGATCCGCAAATACGCGTCGATTAGTTCTTCCGGCGACACCTTTTCCTGAAACATTTTCGTCTGCGGGAATCAAATAACAGTTGGGAAGTACTGCGGGGAAGTACTGCGCAAAGCATCGGCGGGCATTGCAGAGCATGCCGCGGTTTCTTTCCCGCATCACAATATGGAGGCGCCGCTTGAACAGAAAGTGCGTCGAATGAGCCGGATGGAGACCGTGCCGGAACGTGCCGGAACGCCTTTGCCGCCGCAAGCGGGAGAGGCGGAGGAGCAGGCACGTGCCGACTTCTACGCGCTCATCGCGCGCCTCATGCTCAATCCTCCCGATGCGGCCCTGCTGCAGAATCTCGCCGCCGCCGCTTCCCTTCCGGCGGAAGACGCCGGCAATCCGCTCGACCAGGCCTGGGAAAACCTCGTTCTCGCCGCCACCGTGACCGACGCCGATGCCGTGCGCGAAGAATTCGATGCCATGTTCATCAGCATCGGCACGCCGCTGGTCAACCCCTATGCATCGCTGTACCTCGCCGGCTTCCTGATGGAAAAGCCGCTGGCCGCTCTGCGCACCGACCTGGGCGAGCTCGGCCTTGCCCGCTTGCGCGACAGCGGCGAACTGGAAGATCACCTGGGCGCGCTGTGCGAAACGATGCGGCTCCTGATCGCCGGCGCACATGGCATAGCGCCGCACCCGGTATCCGTGCAAAAGGCTTTTTTCCAGAAACACATCGCGCCGTGGTACGCGACCTGCCTGGAGCACATCCGGGGCGCGCCGGGCGCCAATTTCTACCGGAGGGTTGCCGATTTCATCCAGGCATTTTTCGAGGTGGAAGCACAGGCTTTCGAGATGGAAGTCGCTCGCGTTGCTCAATAGCAGAACAACCGGAGGGATAAGAAAATGAATGACAAAGACACGGAACGCAATCCGAACACCGTCGCACGCCGCCGCTTTCTCGCCGCCGCGGCCGGCGTACCGGCACTGACGGTCGCCGGCGCGCTGATGGCCGGAAAATCCGCCCCCGCATCCTCGATCGCACCCGCCGCGCCTGACGCGCCGACGGGATATCGCGAGACGGAACACATCCGGAAATACTATTCCACCGCTGCTTTCTGAGGAGGCGCAGCCATGTCCCTCGTTCGCAAGTCCGGCGGCACGGTCGGCCAGCGCAGCCTGCTCAGGAGCACGGACCGGCATGCCGAGACCTTGACCCGGCGCGGCTTCCTGTTGCGCGCCGGCGTCACCGCCAGCGCGGCCGTGGTCGCGCGCCAGCTTCCCTTGAACGTCATTGGACCGGCCTCGGCGGCGGACGCCGCGCCCGCCGCCGGCAAGCCGGAACTGAAACACACCATCTGCACGCACTGCTCCGTCGGCTGTTCGGTGGAAGCCATCGTGCAGAACGGTGTGTGGGTTCGCCAGGACACCGCGTTCGATTCGCCGATCAACATGGGTGCGCATTGCGCCAAGGGCGCCTCGGTGCGCGAGCACGGCCATGGCGAACGC